>JAZRZU010000064.1:0-6323 GCA_045601465.1 Acutalibacteraceae bacterium | reverse complement strand
TATGGGTATAGAAGGCATATGCGGCTCCTGTGCTCATCTTTGCTTCAAGGATGGTCTCGGATATTGTGGAAAATCATAAAGGAGGATAATTTCTATGATGAACGAAGAAATGATTGCTAAGGCAAAAGAAGCCAAATCGGTTGAAGAGCTTTTGGCTCTTGCCAAAGCAAACAATGTAGAACTCACTGAGGAAGATGCAAAGGCATATTTTGCACAGCTCAATCCCAAGAGTGGTGCGCTTGAAGATGATGAGTTGGACGCAGTTGCAGGCGGCGGTTGTTCCGGCGGTGAAAGCGCTGAAGCGGTGGATCCCCGTCCGGTTGTGAAATATGAGCAGCTTTGCGAGGATTTTCGATGCCACTGTGGCGGTACCATCCACGATTTTACAAGTTTCGCCGGCGATACATGCTGCAAAAACTGTGGTACTTTCCCTTGTTGCGGTCATTGCACTTGGTATGATGGCGGTGAGCTTTCAGGACGGTGTAACAATACCGCAACCAAGGACATCTTGATTACGACATAAGAAAGGACGGATGTAATATGAAGGAAGAAAAAAAGAAAGAAAGAAAGCGGCTGGCCCATTGAAGACGACGAGCTGGATAACGTGTCCGGTGGGATGAGACCGGCAGGGCAAGAAACCGTTATCTGCCCCGGATGCGGTTATGACTATGAGGCTACTATGACGGCAAGCAAATCTAAATGCCCAAAATGCGGATGCCATTGGAATAGTTTAACCGGAGAAATCCTAAACTGATTATTTTTAGAATTTGATAAAGGTAAAAATGTATTACATACTTAACCCACATATCGCTCTCCGTTCCTGGTGGCGTACGCCCTTCGCATATTATATCAAAGGAGTGCGTGACGCACAGAGACTCACGAAGGAAGAATTTGAGTTTCTTTCTCTTTGCAACGGGCAAAACGAGCTTGAGAACGGAGAGCTTGCAAAAACACTGACGCGGAAAGGCTTGATCTCTTCCTGTGACAAGGGAGAGGGAACGCTTGATCCGTGGCAAAAAATGAATATTGACAACCGTTATTTTCCGGCTATGAACTGGATGATTACGGGCAAATGCAACTATAACTGTCTGCATTGCTTCAACGCCTCGGACAACTCTCCGCTGATGAGCGAATTTACGCTTGAAGAAGCCGAGAAGCTGCTCGACGAGGCGCAGGCGTGCGGCATCAACGCCTTTACCATTACGGGCGGTGAACCCATGTGCCACAAGCATTTCTTTGAGATCATCGAGGGTATCTACCTACGGAATATGTTCGTTGAGGAGCTGAATACCAACGGATTTTACATCACGCAAGAGGCTCTTGACCGAATGAAAGCCATCGGCTGCTATCCTCTTATCAAGATCTCCTTTGACGGACTCGGACACCACGATTGGCTGAGAAATCGAAAAGGAGCTGAGGAAGACGCGCTTCGTGCCATCAAGCTCTGCGTTGACAACGGTTTTCGCGTGAAGGTACAGACCAACGTGCACAGACGGAATATCGATTCTATGCTCCCCACCGCCAAGCTGCTTGACGAAATGGGCGTATATGAAATGCGAATTATCCGCACGACCGAGGTTCCGAGATGGAATGAGAATGCCAAAGGCGCGACTCTTGAGCTTGAGGAATACTACGACCGTATGCTTGCATTTGCAGAGGCGTATATTGCGGACAAGCACCAAATGAACATCGACATCTGGCAGTTTATGTCGATATTCCCGAACAGCCGCTCCTACCGAATGCGCCCGATAGAATGCGGGACCGGTGAATACCGTGATTCGATTCCCGTGTGTCGCGGCAATCGCGGTATGATCGCAGTTGCGGCAAGCGGCAACGTATATCCCTGTATGCAAATGTCGGGATATTACGAGGCGCACGGTGATATCCTCGGTAACGTAAAGAGCGACGGCTTACAGAGTCTTTTGCAGTGCGGACGGTATCTTTCCGAGGTTTGCACGACGGTAGGTGAGCTTGCCGCAGTCAATCCAAAGTGCGGAAATTGCCCGTACTTCAAGCATTGTGCTGGAGGATGCCGCGCGATCGCATTAACGCTCACGGGAGACAAGATGGGCGTTGACCTTGCGAAATGTCTGTTTTTCGGCAAGGGATATTACGAAAAAATCGAAACACTTATGAATGGGTGGACGAACAGAAGCCCGATGGAGAAATAACTATGGAAAAAACGTTAAAACGGCTTTTTGATTATCAGCGCTTTGCAAACAACAAAAGAATAGCGGATATGATCGCGGATACGGAAAGCCGTTATAACGCCGCTCCGCTTTCGGATGATATGCTGGAGCTTGTCAGCGCGGCGGGAGAAGCCGACGACCAAAGCAAGCTCAAAAAAGACGGTGACACGGACGATGAGTAGTGTTACGAATATAGACCAAGATAAAGTATATCTTGATTATAAGGACAAAGTAACCGCCTACGTAAGAGGTAAGCTCGCAAACGAGCACGACGTAGAGGATATCGTTTCCACGGTGTTTTTGAAGGTCTATCAAAGGATCGACAGCTTCGATCCTTCAAAAGCGTCGTTATCTACGTGGATCTACACGATTACGAGAAACACGGTTATTGATTATTTTAAGAAGAGAAAAATACATATCGAATTTTCGGACGAAATCGGGATAGATATGCTTCCCGATGATTCGCTTGTAAACGACGAGCTTCTTGATTGTCTTGCGGATACTCTTGAATTGCTCTCCGAACGGGAGAGGGATTTGATCATCCTGCATTACTACAAGGGCTTTACGCTCAAGCGGATTGCCGAAATGATGGGTATGTCTTACATAAATGCAAAGATTGTTCACGCAAAAGCACTGGCTTTTATGCGAAACAATATGGATAGAATTTTATGATTGATATCGGGGAGAGAGCCGTATGAAAAAGATATTAGCTCTTGTATTGATCGCCGTTATGGGATTATCCGTCCTAACGGGCTGCGGTGTAAATCAAGACGCCAAAACCATATACATTTTAGGACCTACGCCCGATCACGGTTGGACTGCTCAGGCAGGAGCATACGCCGAACAAAAAGCAACCGAGATCAACGCTGCGGGAAAGTATAAGGCAGTTTATATGCCCGCGTCTACGGGCGAGGAGCAGGTCGATCTGGTTCAAATGATCATAGCGAATGGCGACGCTGCCGGTGTCGTCTTCTTCGCGTTGGAAGACTCTGCAAAAGCCGGACAGGAAGCCTTAATCGTAAATAACATTCCGTTCATATCGTTTGACCGAATCATTGAAGGCCCCGACAAATATGCTATTTTGAATGCCTCGGGTGACAATTGGCAGTGCGGAGCCGGAATTGCATATTGGCTCCAGCAAAAAGGAATGCTCCCCGGAGATACGATGATTACGCTGATCGGTGATAACGGTACGGTCTGCACGCGCCGTCAGGAAGGCTTTGAACAATTCTTAAAGGGTGAGCTGTCATATTATGATGAGCATACGAAGCAGACTTATCAGACGAATAAGATTTGGTCTCAAGCGGAAATAGACGCATTGTGCGCCGATTACAAGGTCGTTTGTAATTGGAGCGCGGACGGTGCCTACGACTATTTGGAGCAAAAGCTGACTGATATTACGGCTGATGCGAAAAGTAACGGCGGTAAGCTGTTTATCTATTCGATGGATGATGAAATGACGTTTGGCGTTATGCGGTTGCTTGAAGGTAATTCGCTGTCCGACGCTACGAAGAACGATCTTGCCAATATGGACGTTTATATCTCCGCAATCGGAGGTATGCAGGAATTATACGACGTGATAAGCGGAGCATCCTCGCAATCCGCTATTGCCACCACATATTTTGATGATATGATGTCCGTCTATTTCTCTCCGAAGATGATGATGAACGTCGTTGGATATATGGTGGATTATCTTGACGGCAACTGGACTTATGAGGTCGGTAGCGGCAAGTATGAGCCCGTATGGATCGTAGATAAGAACAACGTGAGCCAATACGAAGGATTTACGGGACACGCTAAGTAAGAGGACAAAAGCGTAAAAACTGATGTTAGGAGATTGTTGCATGAGTAATCTGTTACATATGCAAGGTATATATAAGTCTTTCGGCGGAGTCAATGCTCTGACAGATGCACATCTTGATGTTGAACGTGGAGAAATTCACGCCCTGCTCGGTGAAAACGGCGCGGGAAAATCAACCTTGATGAATATCTTAACGGGAGTTATTCATGCCGACAAAGGCAAAATTGAATTTGACGAAAAAAGCTACGTTCTTCCGTCTATACGGCAAATGCAGGCGGCAGGGATTGCCTTCGTTCATCAGGAGCTCAGTGTAATCAATGATCTTCTGGTATATGAAAATGTTTTTCTCAACCGTGAAATAAAGAATTGCTTTGGCGTGTTAAAAAAGACGCAAATGATTGAGGAAACCAAAGAACTGTTTTCAAGTCTCGGTATTGATATCGATCCTGTTGAATTGGTATCCTCACTGAAGCCGGGAGAAAAACAGCTTTTGGAGATTTGCCGAGCACTTCACCAAAATGCCAAGCTGTTAATATTGGACGAGCCGACCACGACCTTGAATAATGAGGAAATCAAACGACTGTTTGAAATTTTGAAAAAGAAAAGAAACGAAGGAATATCTTTTATTTTCATTTCTCATAAAATGCCCGAAATCTTTGAAATTGCAGATCGATATACCGTATTCAGAAACGGAGAGTTCGTTTCATGCGGTAATATTCGTGATACCGATGCGAGATCCATTACATCGGATATGATAGGTCGCGAGTATGCAGATGAGGACGTTTATCAGCCTCGCCCACTGGGAGACGTTGTTGTAAAAATAAGCAAGCTTACGGGAAACGGATTTCAAAACGTGGATTTGTCGATTCGTAGGGGCGAGATCGTTGCGCTGACCGGACTTGCAGGCAGCGGAGCAAGTGAAGTGTTGCAAACAATGTTCGGAGCAATTCCGATTCATAGTGGTACGGTCGAGATTCACGGAAAAGCGGTAAGCGGCAGCATTAAGCGCTTTATGAAAAACAAAGTTGCTATGCTCCCCTCAGACCGAAAGGAAAACTCTGTGATTGCCGATATGACGATTCTTGAGAACTGTCAGATCGCCGAGCATACCCTCTCTTTCCCCAAAAACATTATCAATACCAAGCGCGAAAGAAATAAGTTTGATATATTAAAGAAAATGCTTCGTATAAAATCCGATTCACCCGAAGCATCCATAACCTCGTTAAGCGGAGGCAATCAGCAAAAGGTATTCCTTGCAAGATGGCTTAACACGGAGGCTGATATTTTGATTTTCGACAATCCGACGCAAGGTGTTGACGTTGGAGCAAAAGCGGAAATATATCAGTTGATTCTCGGATTTGCCAAGGAAGGAAAAACCGTTATACTAAATTCCTTGGAGATACCGGAAATACAAAAGGTTTCGGATCGCTGCGTGGTGTTTTACGACGGAGGCATAGCGAAAATCTTTTCTCATAATGAAATCAACGAGCGTGACGTGATGATGTATTCGACCGGCGCTGCTACGAAAGAAACCTGCGAGGTGTGATATGAATAATACAAAGAAATTAACGTTCAATTCAGTATTGAAAAAAGCAACGACCTGCTGTGGCAAATATAGCTACGCATTTGTGTTTGGATTGATTCTGATCGTTTATGCTATAACCATCAATGCGAACGGAAACCAATTCAATCCCGGTCATATTTCCGCAATTTTATCCAGTCAAAACTCGGTTGTTGTCGGTACGATGGCAATCGGTATGGCGTTGGTGATTATCACAGGTCAAATCGATTTGTCCCTCGGCTCCTCTTTGGTGCTTTGCTCCGGTATCACGATTATGACCTACAATGCGACGGGTGGAAACGTATTTTTGATGTTCCTTGCCGCATTGGGCTCCGGTCTTGTGTGTGGACTCATCAACGGTGTGCTTGTCGGATATGCAAAAATGCCGTCTTTCATCGTAACGCTCGGCACGATGCTGATCTATCGTTCGCTGACGTTATCGGCAGTACGTGAAATTGATTCCACGCTCAGCGGCTCATCCTCAAGCCTGTTTGCAATGATTGACGATATGCCGAGCTATGAATTTATACGATTGAAATTCGGAACGGGAGGACTCCGCCTCGGCTCGTTCCAAATTCCGTACATATTCTTCCTATTTATAGCCGTGACCGTGTTGTTCATCTTTATGATGTCATATACGAAGTACGGCAAAAGTGTTTATGCCGTTGGAAGCAACGAAAAGGCAGCAAGACTTGCGGGAATTAACGTAAGCGGCGTTAAAGTATCTGTTTTCGTTATAGCAGGACTTATGGTTGGTATTGCAAGCTTCATT
>JAZRZU010000063.1:0-2487 GCA_045601465.1 Acutalibacteraceae bacterium | reverse complement strand
ATACGAATCCCCGCCCGACACTTTTTATAAAAAGTGTCGGGCGGGTGGTATTTCAGTATGTAAAAGTATCGCCGTTACAGTAACTCGGTAAAAGATTGTATCGCATAATCCGCTGTGGCTTTCATCTGTTCAAATTGATGCCGAGAGGACTCGTCAAACACAGCACAAGTGGCATAGCCGCCCTTTTGCGCCCCAAGGATAGCCGGTAGCATATCCTCAAACACCACGCACTCGGACGGTTTGAGTCCCAAACGCTTACAAGCAAGGTGATAAATATCCGGCTCGCTTTTGGAAACCGATACCTCGCCGAGATACGCATGGGCATCAAACAAACCGTCAACACCGTTGGATTTTAAACACACCACACTCAGATCTGCCCGATTTGCCGTTGCAAAGGCGAGCTTTATCCCCTGTTCTTTGAACTTCATCAGCAGGTCAAATGCCCCGTCTTTGAGCAAAATATGCCGTTTGTATGCCTCAAACGACAGGTCGGTCCATTCCTGCATGATTGCCTCGACCGAATCGGAAAACCCATACTGCTCCTTGGTATACTGCGCTATCTGTTCAAACGGCATACTTTTGATGCGCTCTTGATAATCTTTCGGCAACGACATCCCCCGCTTTTTAAAAAAAGCAACGTCCACGTCGTGCCAGACGGTCATCGAATCCAACAGCGTACCGTCCAGATCGAAAATCGCCCCTTTAAAGTTTCGTATATCCATCCTGTTGTCCACCTGTTTTCGAACTTTGCCACCCCCGGTCACGCAACGTGCTCTCGGTCGGGCTTGTACCCTATCGGATTTCTTGTTCCAACTCATCAAAATCGGGTGTCGAAAAAAATTCCCCTAACGTGATATCTAACCCGTCGCAGAATTTCTTAATGGTGGTAATGGACACGTCACGTCGCTTTATATCCATCATACTATACGCCGTGGAAGGCGTAACCCCCGATAGGTTGGCTAGTTCGTTTATTTTAATATGCCTTTCCTCGCACAATTCTCTAAACCGCTTTGCCACAACATCTTTGACGCACATTTCATTCACCTCAAAAATATTGTATGCAACTTTACATTGTTGCGTATACGCACTTGCGTAACTTTATAAATCATGGTATAATTTTAAATCATAATGAGCTTGGAGGTGTTTAAAAATGGAATGTGAAAACAATTTTTGTATCTACCAATCTAACAATAGTTGTATATTAGAAAATATTAGTATAGACAGTTTGGGGATATGCACAGAATGTATATATCCGGATATTGACGAAAAAATTTTAAGCGAAGCAAAATTAGAACTTTTGAAAATGTACGGAAAAACAGACGGCATTTGAAGCACTTTTCTTTTATTGTAGCACACGCATTGTACTTCTTTATATCTTTCCACTCCATTTTGTATTTTGCAAAAAACCACAATGCCAAAGCATTGTGGTTTTTAAGAATTTACGGATTGACGACGTGTTGCGGTGTGCCGGCGACGTAGGCTTTGAAGTTATCGCACACGATGTGTAACAAGCGGCTACGGGTTACCACCGGCGCCCAAGCAACGTGTGGGGTAAGAATGCAACGAGGTGCGCCGTACAACGGACACGTTTCCGACATCGGTTCAGTTTCCAGCACATCCAGCGCTGCACCGCCGAGTTTTCCCGCATCCAAAGCCGCCCGCAAAGCGTATTCATCCACGATAGGGCCACGGGCGGTATTGAGGAAAAAGGCACCGTCCCGCATTTGGGAAAAAGCCTTTTCATCAAACAGATGGCGACTTTGCGGTGTCAACGGGCAATGCACCGACACCACGTCCGACTGCGCCAACAGTTCCGAAAAATCCACAAAACGGACGTCCTGTGCATCACGAGGGGTACGGGTATAGCACAACACCTGCATACCGAGTGCAGCCGCCATGCGAGCCACCGCTTTACCGATACTGCCGTACCCGACGATACCGAGGGTTTTGCCGGCGAGTTCGGTCATGGGATAACAAAATGGTGAAAACACGTCGCTGCGGATCCAATCGCCACGCTGTACCATCGCATTATATTCTGCCACCCGATTGGTAAGCGATAACAGCAATGCCATGGTATGTTGTGCCACGGCATCGGTGGAGTAGGTGCCGGCATTGCAAACCGTGATGCCTCGTTTCGTTGCCGCTTGTACGTCAATGGTGTTGTACCCCGTTGCAAACAAGCCAATATACCGCAGATTGGGTGTTTGTTCAAAAACCGCTTCGGTCAAAACGGATTTATTACACAATACCGCATCGGCATCTCCGATACGTTCGGCTAATTGGTCGGGTGCGGTCAAGGGATAAAAGGTAACGTCACCGAGTGCGGTCAACAACGATTCATCCAAATCACCGCTGGATACGGTTTTCCAGTCGGGTACAACGATCTTCATAAAACCACCTGCTCTCTTATGGTTAGTATACCGAAAGTGGCCTAAAAATGCAAGAAAAAACAGAACGGGCCGAGGCCGTGGCGGTTGGAATTGGTAA
>JAZRZU010000062.1:0-13907 GCA_045601465.1 Acutalibacteraceae bacterium | reverse complement strand
GACCGCCTTGATTTTGCCATTGTTTATCCATTTCAAAACGGTCTGTCTGCTTACCGAAAACATTTTTGCTACTTCGGTTACTGTGTACATTGTATCACCCCCATTGTTCCGCCATTGCTTCGGCTATGCCCCCAAATGTTTTGCTTCTAAACCTTGAACGCTCTGCACGGTCTTGTATAACGGAACTATCCCAAAACCATTTGTCCCACGCTCTGCCCGTTCCTGAAATGTGGAACTCTTGCTCAACGATTTTTGTCGGGGTGAGTTTCGGCAGATTTTTCAGCCATAATCCCGTTCTTTTTGTTGTCGGGTGTCCGAACTGCAAAGGCTGAATATATTGGTCGGCTTTGCGATAATATCTTGTCATAACTCCTACGGGGTTTTCAATAGCAATCTTGTCGCAATCAGCATTTACAAACTGCATAAAAAAATCTACCGCTTCATCACGCTTTGCAATACGTTCAACCGCCTTTCGTCCGTAAACCTCAACATTACAATGCTTTTGGCTTGACATACACAAATAGGTGCAGGGTGGGTGTGCGATTATCAAATCCCATTTGCCATCAAATTGGTGGTATTCTCCATTTGCCGTGTAAAAACTAATATTCGGTGTTATTCCATACCGACCATCATAATATTCTGGATTTATAACCTTTAACGCATCCCCCTTGATATGCCATTCGGGATGCCCACCGCTACAATCCATAATGTCGCACGAATACGCCTCGTGTCCTCTTTTGCGGAAAGCCTTACAAACTGTTTGGCTTTCTTCACACGCTACTAATACTTTCATTTTCTCTCACCCTCCTTCAATCCACCCTGCGGACTTCTACGTGAAGTATCTTCTCCAGCCTGCGCCGGAGATGTTCTTCCGCTACGTCAAACCCCGATTCGCAAGCCTCACGCTTGAAGGTCTCGGCCATTCCCTCCAGAGCGTTTATAAACCTTGTCCCACGGTCTATGCCGAATCCAAATCCATCGTTGAGGGCGACGAGCGCAAGGGCCGATACATGCCGTGTTGCTCGGTCGTAGGCTGCCTCTTCCACTTTGTTCAGCATTGCCGTGCGCTTTGCAAGGTATCCGTTTATCTTTCCCATATCTTTCCTCCTCCGATTAAAACGGTAGTTCTTCTTGATCTGCACTTACCTCGTACCACGTCGGGCGCTCTTGCCAGCCGTAGCACTTTGGGTCTTGTTCGTGCTCCTCGGTTATTCGCTTGGTGCTTTCCGAGTAGATCATATTGAGCGGTCGGTCGACTATCAGCTTGCCGTTGATACGATTCTTGGTCACCTGCAGCTGTCCTCGGCTTGTGCCGTCGGCCGTTTTCAGACGGCTGTATATCAGCACCGTATCTACTCGGTTTGTGATATCGCCCGAGCCGGCAACGGAATCGTTGGTCAGCGTCCCTGCCATCTCCTTTCGGGGATGGGCCACAAGCAATACCACAATGTTGTATCGTACGGCTATGAGCTTCAGCTTTCGGACAAACTCGCTTTGAGCTCGGTAAAAATCATCCTTTGCACCTACGTCCATTGCCGTCATAAGGTTGTCGATGCAGACCATATTTACCCCGTAGCGGACTACCGCATCCTCAACCGTTTGTAAAAGCTCCTCGGTCTCGTCCTCGTATATCGCCTCGTTGTCGTAAAGCAATGCCAAAGGCCGATACCAGCGGTTTATCTTTTCCTGCACATCCGGCTTGATGCGGTATGCAGGTCTTTCGTCGGTGCCGCAGTTTATTACACCTTCGGCACCCGCCGCCTGGAAGTCTATCCAGTTTTTAAAGTGACTTGCCGTAAGCTCTCCCGAATAGGCAAGCACACGGTTGCCTTGATTTATTGCTTCAAGGATAAGCTGACCCATAAGGGTGCTTTTGCCTTCGCCCCTTCGACCCGTGAGCAGTATTACCTGTCCGTAGTAAAAGCCGCCGATAACACTGTCGAGCCGTCCTATTCCCGTTTGGATCCTCGGCAGCGTGGAAAAGTCTATGCTCTCTACGTCGGCAAGCCGCTTGACGTGAGGGATGATATATTCCACGGCGTGAGAAAAGCTGTCAAACAATACGTCCTTGCCGTATTCGCGGAGGATGTCGTTTGCGTCCTTGAGGCCGTAGTAGTTCTCGGGCGGTATGTAGAACACCGGCAACTTAAAACTTTTTGCTATCTTGTCAACAAGCGTTATTTTGCCGTTCTCGGAATCGCCCATTACTATCACGGACGAAAACTGCATCACCCAGTCGTAGCAGGCCGAGACCCAAGTAAACGAGCTGCAGCCGTTGGGAACGCTGACGGCGTTTTCTATGCCGCACTCGGCAAGCGATAGGGCATCTATCTGTCCCTCGGTTATCACAAGCGGCTTGTCGGTGTTCCTTGCCTCACGCATGCCAAACAAAACGGGCTGGGTGTCTTTCTCAAACCACTCCTTATTCCGATCAATACCCTTGCGGAATCTTGCGTTGCGGTACTTGACCGTTACAAGCTCTCCTCCGGCGTTGTAAAACGGAAACACAAGGATATTTTCGTTGTCCTTTTGCACCGTTATCTGATAGCGGTTGCAGACCTCTTCGCCTATCCCCCGCTCTCCCAACAGCTTCACCGCCGCAGGGCGCACGTCTATGGGCTTTTGCGGAAGCCGTCTGTATTCCTTCGGCTCTACTCCGAAATCCAGCGCATACCCCATATCCCGTGCAAGGGTGACAAAGTGTCCCTGCTTTCCGCAGGAGGAGCGCAGACAGTTATACGCTCCGCTTTTTTTGTTGACCGCAAAGGTATAAGTGTCTCTGTGCGTCCCGCCGTGACAATAGGGGCAATACTTGAATTGCACCTCGTCGCCGTCTTCCTTGGTCTCGGCCCCTACGATTCCGGCAAGCTTGCGGAGGTCATCAATATTAAACTCATATTTCATTCCGCTCGCCTACCATTCCCAGTCTCTCTCTACCTTCGGTGCAGACGTCTCGTCGTTTCCCGAAGGGAGGGCGGAGCCTATATTATTCTTTTCATTCTTATATTCTTTATATGTTCTTATATTCTTTGATTGTTGTTGATTGTTTGTTGATTGTTTGTTAGCTGTTTGTTGATTGAATGTTGGTCTGTTTGTTGGTACGGCTTGGTACAACTCATAATTTAATATGGTAAATAGGGAGTATTTTGAATATCCCTTGCTTGTTATTTCGCCTGTTGTTTTTAGGTGGTCTACTGCCGTTCTTACGTTTTGAGGCGACAGTTCAAGTGCCTCGGCAATCTTGCCGATCGAGCTTACCAACTGCCCCCTGTGCACCGTTATCTTTTCGAAGTCGTGATCCTCGATATTGGCGTTCAACAGCAGATGCAGAAACACCCTCATTGTGTTGGCGTTTGTGTACCATCGCCAGCGTTGTATGTTGCGGTCGAGTTTTATATATGTTGTCGGTGTCGCCAAGAAATCATCCCTCCTGCGGGTATTGGCAGTATACCCCGTAAATGTTTTTCGGTACTGCGCCGTGCTTGCACTTTCGGCAGCAGTAAAGGCAGATATACTCTCCGTATACCCTCTGTACGGCGGGGTGGGGACAACGGGCGGTGAGTAGACCGTCAAATAATACGCCGCATTTCGAGCACCTAACGGGCGCATGAGATGTTTGTAAAGGCCTTTTCTTGTCACCCATTCCCATTATCCGCACCTCCTTCGAGAATTTCTTTGCCCTCTCTGTAGAGGACGTCGTGTATCAGTTTGCCGGTCGTTTCCGGCTTGCAGAAAAGAAGCTGACAGTTATACCTTGCAAGCCAGGCAAGAGCCGAGGCTATAAGAGACTGCGGAAGCATTTTGGAGCGATACTCGCCCTTGTATGCCTTTTCAAAGGTAGCGTTTTCTATAAGCAAATACACCTTTGCACCGGCTTCCTTTGCCCGTTCAAACTCGGCCCTGAAGCGTTCCCTCTGTGAGGTGTAGCAGGCGGCTATTTCGTCAAGAGACATCTTGCGCTCGATTGCGACCTTATCTCGCAGGTCGAGCCAAGAGCCGTCCGGCAGGGGAAATTTGGCCGAGTAATCGCCGTAGTCAAGCTTTGTGCGCTCGGTCTTGCAGTTTGCGCTTGCAAGCCTCGCCCTCAGACGGGCGGTGTCCTGCTCTCTTGTGTCGAACAGGAGCACCATACCGTCAAGAGCGGCCTTTACTTCAAAAGGCGATAGGGTCATAGATTAAAACGGGAGCGCATCGTCGGGGTCGGCGGGAGCTGCGGTAAACCCAAAAGCCGAGGTTGCCGATGCGGCGGCAAGGGGCTTGTCCTTTGGCATTTTGTACTTGCCGTTGCGGATGTTTTCGGTGGAGGTAAGGGAGCAGGCTTCGGTGGTCCAGCCGGTCTTGCCGTTGTATTCCCATTCCTTATTGCGGAAAAGCACACCTACGAGCTTACCGACAAACTTGTTTTCGTCCCAGTCGAAGTGGTAGCCGACATTGCTTGCCTCTATCGCCCATACGGCATTGCCGAAAGAGCGCTTGGTCCAGTCGTCCTGCTCGGTGCCGTCATCCTTGGGAAGGCGGAGGCGGAAGGTGCCCCTCCACTTGCGGTCTTCCTTGTCCTGCTGCTTGTAATCTGCCGCAAAGAAATCCTTGTGCGGTCCCTCGGCGACGTCAAAGCTGATCTGTATAACGCTGCCCCATTCATAGGAGACCTCCTTAGCCTCCAGCATCTTTGCTACGTAACCTCCGGCGGGAAGTATCTCTCTGCCGCCGCTCTGCTTTGCTTCAAAGCCGTTAAAGCTTTTCATTCTTCGTTCTTCCTTTCGTTTCTTTCGTTATCGTTTTCTATAAAGTCCAGAGGACAGGCAAAGCCTATCGTTCTGGTATCTCCAAGGTATTCGCCCGTGAGACGGCACTGCTTTCGGCTGTAGGTCTCAAGCATCGGACACAGCTCGCAACAGACCCTGTCTTCGGGGAAATGCACCGTCGCTTTTGCGTAGGTGTAATAGCGCACACCGCTTTCAAATCTCGGCATTAGAAGTCCTCCAACGCCGCAAGCACCTTGGCCATATCGTTTGGCACTTCGGGAGTATCAAATGCTCCCAAGGGGGCTTTTGCGGTAGAATTTACGGCGGAGGTCTCAAATATGTAGCTGCCGTCTTCTTTGCGTTTTGCCAACAAAACTGTCGAGAAAAGACTTTCCAATACGACCTTTTCCAGCTTGCGACCGTTAGTCTTAATGCGTGTAAACGAATAGCCGAGATCATCCCTTATGGTTTCGCTATGCATCACGATCACTACGGTCATATCTTCTCTCAAGGTGGATGCCATTTCGCAGATCGCCCAAACGTACTGCGTAAGGTCTATCCACTTGGCAAACCCCTGGCCGTCGCCCATTGCACGGACCTCTTTGTCGACCATTGCCGTGTTAAGGGTATCAATAACTACGGTTTTAATGCCGGTACACTTTTCGCTGAGGTCCAACAGACGCGTCTGTATCTTGGCGAGGTCACGTGTTGCCAGAAGGTTTTTGCGCTCGGCGTTGTACTGTGTCCTCCACCCCTTCCACGCAAGTCCCTTTTTGTCGCAGTCGATGTAATAGGTTGTAGCGGGATCAAGCGTACGCATAGCCGTTGTCTTTCCGCTTCCGCTTTCTCCCATTACGCATATTGCTTTACTCATTTTATTTCACCTCCTCGGCTTCAAGCCAATATATCGCCACGCCGTCCCCCGCAAGAGGTATCTCCTCTCGCATCGGGATACGGGCTCTGTAGGATAGATTTGTAACCGCCTTTTTCGGCGTTGGGGCTCTCGTCACCCCGAGAAAAATACTCCTCGGCTCTTCGGTATCAACGCCTCCGTCACCGTATATGTGCTTTTCTCGGCGGTATACCCGGTAGATTTGCACACTCATTTCATCCGCTCCTCCAACTGTCTTTAATCTATGCACACACGATGGCCGTGCAAGCATTCATCACAGTAATATGCCCCGTCAATGTAGACGGCCCTCTCTTGCTGTATCGGCTCTCCGCACAGTTCACACTTTGGCAGACGTGCAAGCGCATCGTCTTGGTCTCGCAAATACCTTTCCGCGTCTGCTACGGGATTGTCGGTGTAGTACATCTTTACTCCTCCAGCACATCTTCAAGCATCAAGGTCACGACCCCGGGAAGAAATAGCGCAGCACCCTTTATAAGCTGACGTACAAACCACTCACACGACATTGCCGGGTCGGTGTCCGCCCTGCCTATTGCGCCGAGGATCAGAACGCCCCCTATAATTCCGCACACAGCCGATGCCGCTATGAGGGCACATTTTATTATCTGCTTAACCTTCACGCTGCCTATCCTCCCCCGTGTTGTTCATGCCGAGAATATGCCGTGCAACCCGTGTTATCTCTTCGTCGTCCTTGCGTTTTGTCTCGGCCTCCGCTACACGGTATTTGTCATACAACATCCAATGCTTTTCGTTGTTGCTCATGTGCTTTTTCATACTGCTTAACCTCCTCGGTCATATAACCCTCTGCTCTCCGCTCAAGAGACCGCCTAACAGCGTTTCGGGCGGCAAGCGTGTAAGACCAGCCAATCCGCAAATCTGTTCCACAGACATTCTGGACGGGTCGGTAAGGTACTGTCTCATCGTCGGAAGCGACACACCGCAAGCCGATGCCATCTCTTTGACCGTGTAGCGATAGGCTGTACGCAACAGCGACAGGTTTATTTGCAGATTCTGTATTGCGTTGATTCGGCTTTTCAATATAATGCCTCCTTTGTGTGACGTATCAAGCGTTTAGTTTTCGTTCTATGAGTCGTTCAAGAGCCGACTTAACTCGATCCTTACAATTTGGAGGTGTTCTTTTGCCGCTCAATATCATTGAAACATAGCTTTTGTTCCGCAGCCCCATTTCAACTGCGACGTCTGTCTGTGTAATGTTGTATAGATGCATTTTTCTTACGACCTCTCCCGTCCAGGCAGGGCGCATCTCTATTATCGTTTTTTTCACCTTTTTCACCTCTTTTCCATTTTTTCGGTTGACAAAGTTTACACTTGGTGGTAAAATAAATTCACGCAGTAAAAGGAGGTGTCTGCTTTGACCCAATTTTTGTGCGTGATGTACCCCTGCGGTTGATACCCGTGCCGATGCATTAACACTACGGAACCGCTACCGCCAAGTGAAGCGACGATCCAAGAACAAAAACGATTTCCCGTTTTTCAATCGGAGCAGTTGAGCGACTTTATCCGTCAGGGAAGACGTTAAAACGCACGCCACCCAACCTCTCTTTTTCGAGACCGCTTGTGCAGATCGCCTGGGGTTAAATTGCGGGGGCATGCCCCGAGGGAACATCTCGGGGCGTGTCCATTGTATTATCTTTGTTATCCGCACGTCTTATTATACTGTCAACTTTCTTTACTGTCAATACTTTTTTGTTATCTTTTTTCTTCTTTGTTACTTGTGTTAATTTAGAGGTGTTTTTGTGGGCGATTTTTATGAAAAGTTTATAAATCTTTGCGCTAATAAAAGGGTGTCTCCCAGCAAAGCGGCTCAAGAAAACGGTTTTTCTCGCACAGCCCCAAACGGCTGGAAAAACGGAAAGCAACCGAACGATCATACAATTCGCATCCTTGAAAAATACTTTGGTGTGCCAAACGGCTATTTTTATGGAGAAGACAGCGCTTTTGAAAGCGCTCCGTTAATGGGTGCGGAAATAAATAATTTATTTTATAAAAGGTTTATAGAAATTTGTGCCGCTAAAAAAATATCACCCAGCAAGGCCGCAAACGATATAGGCCTATCTTCTGCGGCTGCAACCGGGTGGAAATACGGTAAGCGTCCAAATGACATTACCATAAAGCTTTTAGCGGATTATTTTAATACCTCTGTTGATTATTTTCTTAAAGATAACCTTGAAGAGGCTTTGTCTAACGCAGAGACCGAAGAAACAGATGCATTAAATATGCAAGAGGCTGTCCGAAACCTTACAACCGAACAACTACACGATTTAATAGACATGGCAAACAAAAGACTAAAAGAGTTAAATCTTTAGTTTTTATTAAGTGTATTTTATGCACAATGTCAAAAGGATGTAAGCTATGTTTTTTAGTAAATTTGTTAAACTTTGTTCGAGCGTTGGTAAAAGTCCCGGTGCGGTCGCCGAGGAAATGGGCATAAATAGATCAACTGTAAGTTGTTGGAAAAGTAGAAAAAGCAAACCAACAGACATTAGCTTGCAAAAAATAGCGAATTATTTCAATGTATCGGTAGACTACCTTCTTGACAAAGAAACCAAGCAAGGATCGCCTGCTATAAAATCCATAGGAGAAAGAATAAAAGCCAGGCGAGAAGAACTCAACCTTTCTCAAGAAGACCTTGCCAAAAGGATTGGTTATCAATCCCGCTCTTCTATAAATAAAATCGAGCTTGGCTACCAAAATTTACAGCAATCAAAAATCAAGGAAATTGCAGAAGCTCTTGAAACTACGCCGTCTTATATTATGGGATGGGATGACGAACGGTTTGCTAACCCTTTGGTCGACATACTGTGCGAACTCTCTGACGACGAGACCGAAAAGGTTCATATATTTATACAAGGTCTTATTGCGGGAAGAAAATAAAACACCCCGTCGTTTAACGGGGATTTTATTGAGATACGTTATCTTCCGGTTTTTGTAACATGCTGATGGACCGACTTTAAGGAAGGATTTTTGTGACCCTTGGTGAAAAGATTCGTTATTACAGAAAAAAGGCAAACTTCACCCAAGCCGAGGTGGCCGAAAAGCTTGGGTTTTCCAGAGAAAACATATACAAGTATGAAAAGGGCGTTATCACCAACATTCCTTTATCACGCCTTGAAGGGCTTGCCGCATTATTCGATATAAGCCCCTCTGAACTTGTAAATTGGGATGACGAACAAGAAAAGCCCACCCCCGATAACGAGGATGAGCTTGATATGGCCGAAGTAGTCAGCCGCCTCTCAAACGAGGAGCTGTATGATCTTTTGGACGCTGTTAACAAGAGGTTGAGGGAGCTTAACCGTTAGATATGCCTCCTTTCCGGACGCATCTCAACAGAGCCCAAGCTTCATGCTTAGGCAGTCGGCTCAAGGCTGCAAGTACGTCCCTTTCAAGGTCGGCTCTGTTTTCGGTTTTGCCCCCGAGCAAAGCGGCATCTGCTTTGCGGGTGGTCTGTTGTTTCAAATCTGTAATCATCATATCGATATTATAGAACAGTTGTTCGTTTGTGTCAATACCTTTGGCGTATCTTTCGTGTTATTTTTTTATACGCTTGCTGTGACGGTTACGATTTGAGCGGGAGCAGTCTTATTCCTCATTGCTTTCTACCTCTTTCGGGTTGGAGTTTTAATTTATAATCAAGCGGTTTTCCGCTTTAGTTTTTATGAACGGCGAGCCGCCGCCTGTCGCCAAACTTGCAAACGGCTCACCGTCAGCACAAAGGCTGAAAGGGTCGTATTGACCGCTTTTAGCCTATCAAATTACACAATGCAAGTCAATACGGAAATAACAAGCGGTGATTGTTATACTACAATTTTGCTTGCTATACACGTATTTTCGGGCAGGGAGGGGCTAAATGCACAAAAAATTCAGAGCGTTATACGACGAAAACAAGCCGTACAACATTTGCTTAAGCTGTCCGCACCTTGGAACGAGCTGTGACGGGCCAAACTTTTTAGCAATGTCTTTTGAGCGTTGGGTCGAATGGTGCACCATAAGAGCTGACCAGCTTGATATGACCCACGCCGACATAGCGGCACGAGCCGGCATAGCAAAGGGAACGGTAGACAGCATTCTATCCGGCCGAAGCGGAGACGTGCGCCGTGAGACAATGGCGGCAATAACTCACGCCCTTACGGGGGATTGTTGGGGGCAGTATCCTTGTCACGATCTATACACGGCTCAAAGAGATACCGCAGATTTAGCCGACGACCTAAACGACGCCAACGAGGAGATAAGTCGCCTTAAGGCTGAATTGGAAAAGCAGGAGGGCTCGCGCACCCGTCAGGTAGATTTTCTTCGGGAAGAGATAGCGGCAAGAGACCGTCGTATAGACATACAAAACAAAGCAATGTCCCGTCACGAAAAGCACATAATAATTTTAGCCGTTGCCTGCGGCTTTCTTGCGCTTCTTATAATAGCATCCTTGGCCGCAGACGCATTTTTAAGCGGTATAGGCTGGATAAGGGGATAGGAACATGGCAAAGGCAAAGAAGCTCCCCTCGGGCTCTTGGAGGGTAAACGCCTACATCGGCAGGGATGAGAACGGCAAGCAGATCCGTAAAAGTTTCACGGCCGACACAAAAAAGGCCGCCGAGCTTGCGGCAGCGCAGTACGTAGCCCAAGAGCATCACGAAGCCGATCCGCAAAACTTGAGCGTCGAAAGGGCTATCGAGCAGTACATAGAAAGCAAGTCAAACATACTTTCTCCCGCTACGATACGGCTTTATCATTCTACCCTTAAAGCGTTGCCGATAGGATTTGTGCGGCTTCCCGTTTCCACGTTGACAAACACTGACATACAAAGAGCTATAGACCAATACTCTGTGGGTCGCTCTCCAAAAACCGTGGCAAACGCCCACGGCCTTATTACGGTATCGCTTTCTCAAATAATGCCGGAGAGGGTTTTTCGTGTATCTCTGCCCCAAAAGAAGAAAACCGAAATACACATACCCTCAACCATCGAAATAAACCTTTTAATGTCACACTTTGCAAATACCCCTTACGAAGTACCCGTTGCTCTCGCCGCTTACATGGGGCTGCGCCGCAGCGAGATAATAGCTTTGGAGTGGAAAGACATTGATTTCACCCGAGGCACCTTAAGCGTAAACAAGGCAAAGGTCTTGGGCGAGGACAAGCAGCTTCACGAAAAGCCGACAAAGACCACAGCAGGCACAAGAGTGTTGACGATGCCTGACACAGTAAAAGATATTCTTTTCCGACAAGACAAAACAGAGCCCGTCTGTCGGTTAAGCTATAACACCCTTTCAAACTTCCGTACAACCGTTGCAAAGATCGAAGGTGTGCGCCCGTTCAACTTTCACGCCCTGCGACACTATTACGCCTCTGTACTTTTGTCGCTCAACGTCCCAAACAAGTACGCTCAAGAACGCATGGGACACGCTACGGACAATATGCTGAAAAATGTTTATCAGCACCTTATGGAGGACAAACAAAAAGAGGTCGACGCCCTCGTTAACGGCTTTTTTGGAGGTCAAAAAACGTAGTTGAACACGCTGTTTTTGCACTAATAAAAAGGAAGAAGTGAACACGAAAGTGTACACGCAAGCCCAATTTTACAAAAACGCACTTTCGAAAAATGTACACATATTTACACAAAACGCTTACCGCGCACGATACACCCAATTTAATAAATTACATTTTTCTTCTTTTCTACTTGTAGTATTTTTGCGCTTTTAAAATGTTCGACTCCTGTCACTCGGACCAAAAGTGGGAAGTTTAATGCTTCCCACTTTCTTTTTGTCTTTTCCCTATTTTTCATTGATTTTGCTATATTTTTGCAACTTCACCCTTTTAAATGTTGCAAAATACGATGTTTTTAGAGTGAAAAAAATTTTCACTTTTGAAAGGTTTTTTGCTGTCAGGTGAAAGATTTTCAATAATTAGTGTACACGAAATTGAACACATATATTGTGCGAGAAGTGTTAGGGTTTTACCTGTCACTTGTTTCGAGACTAATTTAAGCCGCAAATAGTCAACTCTTTTACGGCAATTTTGGGCAATAAGAAAAGAGCCGACCGTTTAAGTCGACCCTTTCCAGAGAGGAGGAGTATGAGAAAGAAGGAGTTGGTTAAATAATAATTCCGCTGTATCCAAGCTCGGAGACAAGCGCTTTTACCTCGGCAAAGGTGATATATCCCTTGTCCTCTATCGGCGCAACAAACTCATCGTAGCAAACGTTGAGATCCACGTCGCCTTTTATGCCGTCAATCTTGCCCTTGTTCGACCACTGCCAGATAGCGGCCATCGGGTAGGACAGCTTGTTTCTGTTGTCCTTTGGAGCATCCGTTATTTCCTTCTGTGCGGTCGAAGGATAAGCGGCGTACCAAAGGTCGTATTTTTCAAGCAGGGCGTTGTCTATGCGATTGTCAAGCCAGTCCTTGTTAGTGTATATACCCGCACGGAAGCCTGCGTTAGAGAGCGTCTCAAGCCAAAGAGCAAGGTGCTTCGATATTACGGTTTTACCGAGTATCTTGTGCTTGGCAAGCTCCATATCGTACCACACGCCGTACTGCGGATTATATTTCTTTGCGTACTCCAAGGCCACAGCGGCTTCTTTGGCTACGCCGCTTTCGGTTATGGCCGATGCGGCAAAGAACAAGCCGTAAGGAATGCCAAGCCGTATACAAGCCTCTATGTTGCGCTCAAAGCGGCTGTCCTGCGCAGTACCCTGCGTTGCTCGCACTATGACAAAATCTACCTCAAAAAGCAGTTTGTCCCATTCGATATCGCCCTGCGACGTTGAGACGTCTATGCCGTACAGTTCAGCCATTGTCGGTCTCCTTTATTTCGGGCAGTCCCGCTATGCTTGTAAGCAGTGATGCAATACCCGCCAGTAAAGAGGTAGAGCCAACAAAAATCCAGTTGACTTCACCCATTGCCGCAGATGTGCCGATAGCCGCTACTGCGGTCTGTGCGACAGTCTTTATAGCTCGTATGCCTGCCGCTTTTATCCACACTTTAAATTTCTTCATATTGTTGACCTCCCTTATTTCTCTGTTAGGTGATTGAATGCGATATTGTCAAGGAATTGTAAATACTTCTTTTTTGCCGCTTCGTAGGCGGCTATTCCTTCCTCGACTTCGCCGTTAGGCTTGCCACGCTTTACCGCCATGGCGACTGCGTATGAGAGCTTGGCGTTTGCCATATTCATTTCAAGGGCAAGCAGGCTCTCCTGCTTTCGTTCCTCTGCACGTTTTTCAACTGCCGCATCTTTCTTTGACTGCCGATTGTTGTAGTGTGCCATAAAGATACCGCAGACTATGCTTGGCAATACTGCGGAGATAAGTGCTGTAATAGCCGTTTCCATCAGCTCTGCACCTCCTCAATCGTGCCGAGGTCCTCCCAGTTCACGCCGGAGGTACCGGGTGCCCACACGTTACCGTCCTGACCCGACCGCCAAACATGGCCGTCATAGGTGCAACAATCGCCGGTGTTATAGGGCGACGTCGCAAAAGAAATAAACGGCAATGCTTTTCGGGGGTCGCTTGACCAGTAAAAGCCCCACTGTGCAGGGAGCTCCTCGGGCTGTGCGGTAAACACCGTGCTGTCATAGGGCTGTATCAGCTTAACGGCACGACCCGCAGCGGAACGGCAGACAAATCCGACGGGGCGTTCAAGCATATTTTTCTTTGCCCTTGCGGCATCAAAGCTCGGAAGGTAATCCTCTTCGGCTATTATCTCTGTGCCCGTCATATTGGCAGAGCGTGTCTGAAGCTCGGCGGCTATCATTTTAGCCGACCTTCTTAACGTTTCAAGTATCAATTCGGCGTTTGTCATACGTCATTTACACCCTCTCTTATAGCGTTTGCCATTTCGGCTGCCGACACCGTAGAGCCGTCGTTTTGCGGCTCGTTGGGCGGTTGTTCGTTTTCGGGATAAAACGTACCCGTTGCCTCGTCGTACAGCCATCCGTCGGGCGGCGTGGGCTGTATAAACCTTGCGTCGCCTTCTGCGGTCGGGTCGTAGCCCCACCCCTCAAAAACATTGTCGGGGGCTTCGACGAAAAGGTCAGTCGGAGGAAAACGCCCTACCGTTGCGGCGACCGTTGGAAATACGCTTGTCGCATCCCAATGTACTATGTTGTCTCGAATTTTAAACACTCTCATATTTTACGCCTCCTCTGTGGTCTGCGGTTGGAAATAGGTGATTATGCAGATACCAGATCCGCCCTTTCCTGATTTCCACGATCCCGTCGTAGTGGTACAAGCCGCACCACC
>JAZRZU010000061.1:0-14413 GCA_045601465.1 Acutalibacteraceae bacterium | reverse complement strand
TATCTTGTTTCCGATCGCTATCGTTTTCTTACATATAATGGAGAATCATTTCCATTGCGACTTTCAAACCGGGAACCTGACTGTCAACCTCAATATACTCGCCTCTGGTATGAGCGCCGCCGCCTTGGGCACACGGAACCATAATTGCCGGGATCCCCATCGATAACGGAATATTGCAATCGGTAGAAGCCGATTTTACATCCGGTGCAAAACCAAAGTGTTTTTCAAAGACCGCTTTGCCTCTGGCGATCAAATCGGCTTGTTTCGCTTCATCGACATTCATACCACAAGGCCGATCCCCCACCAACGTGGAGGTCACTTTGATTCCCTTGGTTGCATAAAACGCCAACGCCGCATTGAGATGTTCTTCCATTTCAGCCAGATCTTCATAGTTATCCGAACGGAATTCGTAAAGCATCTCGGCGTGCTGCGCAATGGTATTCACCGAAGTGCCGCCGGAGATAACCCCCACATTATATGAGGTTCTGCCTCTTGTCGGCACCTTCATCGTATACAGTGCATCAATCAGTGAAGCCATATACGCAATCGCATTGCGGTTGCCAAATTTGGCATAAGAGTGGCCGCCTTCGGTATCGATCTCAATTTGGTAACGTTTTGAACCAACCGCCTTTACTCCAAGGTAAGTAGACGGGCCGTCAAAGGAAATGACTTCGGTAACACGACTGCCATACTGTTCCATAAGCTTTCTGGTGCCCTTTAAATTGCCCAAACCTTCTTCACAGGCATTGGCAACAAACAGCATACCGCCGTTTGCCGGCTTCAAATTATGTTGTGCAACATACTTGGCCGCCATCAACAAAGCGACGACGTGGACCGTATCATCTCCAATACCGGGGCAGTACAGTTTGCCGTCTTCCACCGACATCGGCAATTCGGTCGTATCCGGAAACACAACGTCGGTATGCGCCATGAACACAACAATAGGGTTATCATCGGTGCAGCCAACGGGATACACAACGTTTAACGCCTCGTCAATGTACACACCCTTTGCGCCCTGGTCTTCCAACCATTTTTTACAAAACTCCGCACGTTTCTCCTCGTGATGGGAAGGCGCCGGGATTTTCCCGAGTTCGACCAGCAAGTCATACGCTTCCTGGGAACTCGCCTCAATCGCTTTTTCAATATCGCTGTTTACAATCATGCCAACCACCCTTTCGATTTGTGCCATTTCAACGCCAGTATACACCCCCGTATTTATAAAAGCAAGACTTTTCACACATTTGTTTGAAGATGCTTTACCACTGCTTTTAAGAACTGTCCAAAGTCGAATAGTCGAATTGTAAAAACCCACCCCTGCGGCATTCACACTGCAAGGGTGGGTAGTTTTTTGTATCAGAGCCCCGATTATTCATGCACCATTGCCTTATAATCCAAATCGGCAATCGCCTTTGCATTGATCTCTTCGGGGTCTTTATAGGTAGGAACCAATTTTTTAATGACGCTGATAATTTTCGTTTTCGAATCTGTCGCCAGTACCGCTTCCAACTCGGATAAATATTTCGTCAATTCCGCCTCGGTTACCGGGTTCTTTTGATGCTCGATAAAGATCTTGTGATTGGGTGTCACCTTCAAATCTTCACTGCGCATCAAAAGCTCTTCATATAACTTTTCACCGGGACGCAACCCGGTTTCCACAATCGCAATATCTTTGTACGGTGTATAACCCGATAAGCGCACCATCTGTTCTGCCAATTCCAAAATACTGACCGGCGCACCCATGTCCAGTACAAAGATCTCGAACTGTTCCGCCATTTCCCCGCATTTGAGCACCAACTGCGCCGCTTCAGGGATTGTCATGAAATACCGTATAATACGTTTGTCCGTGATAGTAACCGGCCCGCCGTTTTGAATCTGACGTTGGAACAACGGAACAACCGATCCATTTGAGCCCAACACATTACCGAATCGCACAGCCGCAAAACACGTTTTGCTATTAGAACCAATTCCCTGCACGACCATTTCACACAGCCGCTTAGATGCCCCCATGACATTGGTGGGGTTGACAGCCTTGTCGGTAGAAACCAGAATAAACTTTTCTGCACGGTACTTATCCGCCGCCTTTGCTACGTGGTATGTACCGAACACATTGTTTCGAATGGCTTCCTCCGGACAGTTCTCCATTAACGGGACATGCTTGTGAGCCGCCGCATGGAAAACGATCTGCGGATAGTATTTTTCAAACAAACGATTGATCTTATGCTCATCACGAACCGAAGCGATCTCGACCTGCAAATTCAAGGTCGTTCCATACAAATAACGCAATTCCTGCTGAACGTCGTAGGCATTATTTTCGTAAATATCGACGATAATGAGTTGACGAGGCTTTTGCTTAGCGATTTGACGGCAAAGCTCAGAGCCGATAGAGCCGCCTCCGCCTGTCACCATGACGACTTTATCCCGTAAAAACAACTTGTTTTCGTCTTTGTCAAACACCACTTGTGAACGCCCCAACAAATCCTCAATGCGCACCTCGCGCACCTGCGTCATCAGTGGCTCTCGACCTTCATAAAGAGATAAAATATCCGGCAATAACCGAACCTTACAGTTCAGCGGCATGCACATCTGCAAAATTTCTTGATGCCGTTTTTCATCCGCCGACGGGATAGCAACATAAATCACTTTGGCGCCGTATCGCTCAACGATCTGTGCAATGTTGGAAATCGGTCCGGCGATTGGTACACCCTGTACCTGCTTCCCGATTTTTTGCCGATCATCGTCAACCATACACACCGGCCGATAGGTACTGTTTCGGTTGTGCCGCATTTCGTTTAACAACGCAACGCCGGCATCTCCGGCACCAACAATCACCACCTGTGTCCCGTTCTGCGCCAACCGACTGCTTACCGTCCATTCTCGATAACGCCGATAGCACAACCGTACTAACAGCATCAACAAGATGGGTAACAAGGTGCTAAACAACATCGGTATCATGGGCGGGAATTGTTTGTACACAATAGCGGAAATCAAAACGTATAACAGATACCCTACCGTACCGGCCTTAAACAAAGAGAGGTATTCCCCACTCATCGCATATTTCCAAAGACTACTGTACGTGCGAAACAAGATGGTACACAGTAAAATACACAAACCGAGCAGGATAAATTGGAAACTTACATAACCTTGGACCGTGCCAATAAAATTAATGAATAAGCCGTCCTCGGACAACCGACATAGTCCCCACAAGCTACCCCACAATATACAAATATCCAGCAGCACCATGCACAATTCCCGTACACGCGAAAGCCAATCTTTTGGGAAACTGAACCCGCGTTTGCTACTCAATTTCAAATCACTCCATGTGCCTGTTTTGGTATATCGATAAAACGAACCGCATGTCCGACCATACAGGGGGGTAAATGCGGCTCAAGGCATTGCTTAGATAAAAGTAATCCTATGTTTGTTGTGTGGTGTAAGAATAATTGTGCGCTTTGTAATATTTGTATCGGGAATACCGACCATATGAGGTTCCAATATCCTTCATATCGGAAATCACAACACCCAACAGATTTCCCCGTACATTCTTGATACTGTCAACAGCGTTGCGCAGTTCATCATAGGTGGTTTGTCCTTGACGGGTAATGAGCACCATACCCGCCGCTTTTTCGCACAACATCAAGGAATCCGACACTACACCCAGCGGCGGTGTATCAATCAGAACATAATCATACAATCCGGTTACCTCTTCAAGCAACCGATCCATTGCCTCCGAACCTAATAATTCCGAAGGGTTGGGTGGTAACACGCCACTGGGGAGAAGGTCCATGCCACGTGCCACATCACGGCAAACACACTCTTCGAAGGTGAGTTCACCCGTTAAGATACGGGACAAACCTTTGCTTTTATTGAGGCGAAACGTCAAGTGTTGAGACGGTTTACGCATATCAGCATCGATCAGCAAAACCCGAACGTCAGTCTGTGCCAACGCAATAGCCAGATTAGATGAGGCTGTCGTTTTACCGGCATTGGGTTCTGCGCTGGAAAACAACACGACCTTGTTTTTATGCGGTGCTAAGGCAAATAACAGGTTGGTACGAACCGTTTTGTATGCTTCCACAATTTGAAAAGTGGTGGCAATCGGCCTACCGCTATTATTTACAGGGTTCTTTTTAGGCATGACGTTTTCCCCCTTTTTTGGATTGGGTAAAGCTGGGGATTTCCCCGAGAACGGGTACATCCATCTGCAATTTGAGCGTTTCTTTATCCCGGATCGTATTATCCAAAACCTCTCGCAAAACGAACAAAGCAACCATAAAAAGGCCACCGACGAGCGCACCAAGGATACCGTTTCTTACAACGTTTGGCGCCACTTTAACAGCTTTGGAAGCAGGATCCGCAACCTTAGCCGAAGAAGGATCGCCCGTCAAAATCGGGAAATCGCTGGCCAAGGTGTTGGCAATGGCTTCACACGCCTGACTGGCAATCTCCGGATCGGTATGCCGTACAGAAATCTCCAAAAACGAAGAATCTTCCACACCGGATGCGGAAACCATTCTGCTTAACTCAGCCGATGTAATACGGTCATTCATCCGTTCACACGCCGCTTTTAAAATGGGTTTGAGCTTGATTCCTTTGGCATAAGTGTTCGCCAAATATTCCGCTGCCGACAGGTTGCTGGCGGTGGAACTGTTTGCTTGCGTGTTTTCTCCCATGTTACGTACGTACAACTTGGCTGTGGAAGCATATTGTTCCGGCACAAAGAAATACGAGTAGGAAGCAAATAAAAACGCAACAATGACAACACCCGTGACGATCCATTTCACCCGTGATAACAGCACACTAAACAGTAATTTTAAATCTATTTCTTGCATGGAAAAGCCGTCCCTTCTTACAAAAAGCAATATAATTGTAAGGCAATTCAGCCACAAAACCTCTAGGATAATTATACTTGCTGTAATCATATTCGTCAAGCCTTTATTTACCCCCAAAGGGATTTTTTAAAAATTTTGAGAATTGAGTGTTGAAAAATACGTTTGTATTTAATATAATAGGTGAGTATATAAATGCGAAAGGATGTATTACTCGTGCTACAACATTTCAATTTCCTGTGGGAAAGCTTAACCTTCTTTGTCACCAATGAAGGCGGCTGGAAAAATCTTGTCATGCTGGCGGTGGGCGGTTTGCTCATCTACCTCGCCATCGTGAAAGATTTTGAACCGTCGCTTCTGTTGCCAATGGGACTGGGCGCTATCTTAGTTAACCTGCCATTTTCCGGCGCAATCGGCGCGGCCGCCGACGGTTCGGAGGGTATCATCGACTGGCTGTTTAAAGTCGGTATCGAAGCCTCCGAAGCGCTACCGTTGATCCTCTTTATCGGTATCGGCGCCATGATTGATTTTGGCCCCCTGCTTTCCAACCCGAAAATGTTTTTATTCGGCGGTGCTGCGCAGTTTGGTATTTTCCTGACCGTTACCGTAGCAACGTTGCTCGGTTACGATTTTAAAGATGCCGCTTCCATCGGTATCATCGGTGCCGCTGACGGTCCTACCGCCATCTTGGTTGCCAACGTGTTAGAAACCCCGCTGTTACCTGCCATCATGGTAGCTGCCTACTCTTATATGGCGCTGGTACCGATTATTCAACCCGCCGCCATTAAACTTGTGACCACCAAGAAGGAACGCATGATTCGTATGTCTTACAACCCGGCATCCGTTTCCCGCAAGACCCGCATCCTGTTCCCCATCGTCGTAACGTTGATTGCCGGCTTAATCGCTCCGAAATCGGTAGCGTTGGTCGGTATGCTGATGTTCGGCAACCTGTTGCGTGAGTGCTTAAAACTGGATAACCTTTCGCAAACAGCACAAACCTCACTGGCGAACCTCATCACCATCGTTCTCGGCCTTTCCATTTCCGCCAGTATGAAAGCGGAAGACTTTGTGCAATGGGATACCATTATCGTTATGGCACTCGGTTTGGTCGCCTTCGTGTTCGACACCATGGCGGGTGTTCTATTTGCGAAATTCTTAAATATTTTCCTGCCGGAAGGCAAGAAGTTCAACCCGATGGTCGGCGGCGCCGGCATCTCGGCATTCCCGATGTCGGCCCGTGTCATTCAGAAAATGGCCCTGAAAGAAGACAACCAAAACCATCTGCTGATGCACGCAGTCGGCGCCAATGTGGCAGGCCAAATCGGTTCGGTCGTAGCCGGCGGTATCATCTTGACCGTTGTTCCCAAACTGTTGGGCGCCTAAGAAATGGAGGTACAATTATGTCTGCTTTACAAAATGCGTTATTATTAATGTTGTTAGGTATGGTCGGTATCTTTGCCGTCATGCTGCTCATCATGTTAGCGGTTAATCTGCTTAATAAATTTGCGAAAGATAAAAACTAATCCGAAAGGTCTTAACTACTTATGGCTGATAATAAAAAGATGGTAGATGCCATCACGTCCATGGACGAGGATTTTGCCCAATGGTATACAGATGTCGTAAAAAAGGCTGAGCTTGCCAGTTATTCGGGGGTGCGCGGTTGTATGATCGTGCGCCCTTACGGCACCGCTTTGTGGGAGAATATCCGTAATGATCTGGATGCCCGTTTTAAAGCGTTGGGTCATGAAAATATTATGATGCCGCTGTTCATTCCCGAAAGCTTGCTGCAACGGGAAAAGGACCACGTTGAGGGCTTTGCTCCGGAAGTAGCCTGGGTAACTCACGGCGGCGAAGAGAAATTACAGGAACGCCTGTGTGTGCGTCCCACCTCCGAAACGGTCTTTTGTGAACATTACGCCGACATCATCCATTCCTACCGTGACCTGCCAAAACTATACAATCAATGGTGCTCGGTGGTGCGTTGGGAAAAAACCACCCGTCCTTTCCTGCGCACGATGGAATTTTACTGGCAGGAAGGCCATACGATGCACGAAACCGCTGAGGAAGCGTGGGCAGAAACCGAGCGTATGCTGAACGTGTATGCTGATTTCTGCGAACAATCGCTTGCCATCCCGGTTATCAAAGGTCGTAAAACCGACAAAGAAAAATTTGCGGGCGCTGAAGCCACTTACACCATCGAGGCAATGATGCACGATGGAAAAGCGTTACAAAGCGGAACCAGCCACTATTTCGGTGACGGTTTTGCCCGTGCTTTTGACATTCAGTTCACCGACCGTAACAATCAACAGCAATACCCCCATCAAACCTCATGGGGCATGTCCACCCGCATCATCGGTGCCATCATCATGACGCACGGTGACAATAATGGATTGGTATTGCCTCCGGCTGTAGCGCCTTTACAAGTGGTCATTCTTCCCATTGCGCAACATAAACCCGGCGTATTGGAAAAAGCGCGTGAGCTTGCCGAACGCCTGTCTACTGTTGCACGTGTCAAAGTAGACGATTCGGACAACTCCGCCGGTTGGAAGTTTGCAGAATACGAAATGAAAGGCGTGCCGCTACGCTTGGAAATCGGTCCTCGTGACATTGAAAATAACCAATGCGTACTGGTTCGTCGGGACAACCGTGAAAAAACCGTCGTATCGCTGGACGAACTCGAAACCAAGATTCCCGAACTGTTGCAAGCGGTGCATGACGGTCTATATCAAAAAGCCCTTGCCCGCCGTGAAAGCATGACCTTTTCGGTCACAACGATGGATCAGCTGCGTCAAACCGCCACCGAAAAGGCCGGCTTAATCAAAGCCATGTGGTGCGGTGATGAAGCGTGCGAGCTCAAACTCAAAGAAGTCGCCGGCATCACAAGCCGTTGCATGCCGTTTGAGCAAGACCACCTGAGTAACACCTGCGTTTGTTGCGGTAAACCTGCTACGAGCATGGTCGTGTGGGGCAAAGCCTATTAAGGAGGGTTTTCCATGAATCAGTTGCAAAATCCGCAAAGCGGTGAACAAATCGCCGTTATGCATACCAATCACGGTGATATCTCGATCCGTTTATTTCCGGACAAGGCTCCGAAAGCCGTTGAAAACTTCACAACCCACGCCGCAAACGGATACTACAACGGCCTTATTTTCCATCGTGTTATCAAAGACTTCATGATTCAAGGCGGCGACCCGACCGGTACCGGTTGCGGCGGAGAAAGCATTTGGGGAACTCCTTTTAAAGATGAGTTTGATCCCTCGTTGCATAATCTTCGGGGCGCTCTGTCTATGGCAAACGCCGGTCCCGGCACCAACGGTAGCCAATTCTTTATCGTGCAAGCCCCGTCGGTGCATCCACAGCTGCTCTCCCAAATGAAAGAGCTGAGAGACTATTTCCCCGAAGAAGCGGAAGAAGCTTACCGTGAAAACGGTGGCACACCGCACCTCGACTATCACCACACCGTATTTGGCCAAGTATTTGACGGTATGGACGTAGTAGATGACATTGCCTGTGTAAAAACCAATCCCTCGGATAAACCCCTCACGGATGTTGTCATCGAAACCATTGAGCTGAAGGAGTACGTCTGATGAAAAGAGCAGTTGCGCTGTTACTCTCGGTTTTGTTGTGTCTGACAGTGACAGCTTGCAAAAAGAATAAACCGTCATCGGATAACACGGTATCCACCGCCTATCCCGATAAAACCGTCGGCTTCCAGTTGGAAATGCCAACCGCCGGCGAACAGATTGCGATTCTCCATACAACGAAAGGTGATATTTCGATTCGGTTTTTCAAAGAAGCCGCCCCCAAAGCGGTGGAGAACTTTATAAAGCTTTCCGAAAAAGGGTATTACAACAACCTCACCTTTCACCGTGTGATTGAGGACTTTATGATCCAAGGCGGCGATCCAAAAGGTGACGGCACAGGTGGCGAAAGCTTTTGGGGGAAAGATTTCGAGGATGAATTCGATTCTAAACTGCTCAATTTGCGTGGTTCGCTGTCCATGGCAAATGCCGGCCCCAATACCAACGGCAGCCAGTTTTTTATCAATCAAGGCGATGGCACTGCATTTGGCAAACGGGAAAACCATAAACCCTCACAAGCAACCATCGACTCGCTGAAAGCGCAATACGACGACCTCGTTTCGCAACACGGTAAAAAAGCCGTTGAGCAGTATTACGGCACATGGGACGATGTGTTGGCGCAATACGTACCACTTGCATATGATTCTGTTCCCGATGCGGTGTGGGATCTGTACGAGCAATACGGCGGCAATATCACCTTAGACGGCGCATTCCGCCGCAAAGGTGGGCACACGGTATTCGGCCAAGTGTTTAAAGGCATGGACGTGGTTGACGCCATTGCGGTCGTTGAAACCGACTCCAACGATAAACCAACAACCGATGTTATCATCAACTCGGTAGAAATCACAGTCTATAACGGCTAATATCGATAAGCAAAAGCGGTGTATCCAAAAGGATACACCGCTTTTTTGTAATCGTTATTTTAAAAGCGCTTCTACCGCATCCACAGCCGGCTGAATTTCATCACATACGACTCGTTCGATCTCACCCTCATCACACAGACGAGCCACTTCGGTATCGATCGGGAGTTTCGCAAGAAGTGCCACGTCCATTGCCCGGGCTGCTTTATCTAAGCCATTTTCTTCTCCGAACAGCGTAATGGTTTTGCCGCAATCCGGGCAACGCAGGTAGCTCATATTCTCTACCAAACCGGCTACCGGAATGTTCAGCATATCGGCCATTGTTTTGGCCTTGCCGACCACCATTTGAACCAACGATTGCGGTGTGGAAACGATCACCGTCGCATCTACCGGCAACGACTGGTATACAGTCAGCGGGATATCCCCCGTTCCGGGCGGCATGTCAATAAACAACACGTCTAAGTCGCCCCACACAACGTCAGTCCAAAACTGTGTAACGGCGCCAGCCAGCACCGGACCACGCCACACCACCGGCTGCGTCTCATCCTCCAATAACAGGTTGATGGACATGACTTTGATATTCATATGGGTTTCAGCCGGTAAAATACCAATATCGGCACCCTGCGCTTTTTGTGTCAAACCAAACGCACGAGGGATAGACGGACCGGTAATATCCGCATCCAACACACCGACTTTATAACCTCTGCGGGCCATCATAACCGCCAGCAAACAGGTAACCGAGGATTTACCGACACCGCCCTTACCGCTGCCAACCGCTATCACTTTTTTAACGTGGCTAAACTCATTTAATTTTGCACGCAAATCCTGTTTTTCTCTCTCCCCACAGTTTTGTGAGCAGGAGCTGCAATCGTGTGTACATTCACTCATGATAACTGCCTCCTATTTTAACAACAAAGTGGGGTCTGCCGTCGGCAAACCCCTTACAACCATAATATTTTTACCACACACAGGCGGTTTATGCCGAATGTCTCTTGCTTTGAGAGATCTCGGCATTAGCACCTTCCACAATACCCTCGGAATGGATGACCTGCATGGCTGTCTTAACCAAAATCAACAGGTCATCTTTCAAAGAATACGTTGCCGCATACTCGCTGTCTAATTTTGCTTTTTCGGCAATCGTCACGGTATCACGACCGCTCACTTGTGCTAAACCGGTAATACCGGGACGCACACGGCTGGCACCGTTACGACGACGCAAACGGAGCAGATCCCGTTCAGACAACACGACCGGACGAGGACCGACGAAACTCATATCCCCTTTGAGTACGTTAAACAACTGCGGGAGCTCGTCCAAACTCATGCGGCGAAGAAGCTCGCCAATCTTGGAAATATACTTTTCAGGGTTTTCCAACTTGTGCGTTGCCACGTTGGCAGGTGCGTGGACGCTCATGGTACGGAACTTGTAAATCTTAAACGGCGCATCAAAGCGACCCATGCGATCCTGTACAAAAATCGGCGACCCTTTTGTATCAAGTGCCGCAATAATTGAAACTACTAACATAAGCGGAGAAAGCGCTACAATGAACAGCAACGAAAATATAACATCTAAGCAACGCTTAAACGAAGAATAGCCACCAATACGGCCGACGTTGTTCTTATGAACTTGCAGAGCAACAACTTCACGCATCATGGTCTCCTCCTTTTCTTTTAACAAAAGTCACAAAAACTCAAACTGCCCGTTGCCGAGTAAATTGTACTATCCCCGTTGCGAAAAATCAAGCTTTTTTGGGTCAAAGGAAAAAAGTTTGTAAAACCATCTTGTTTTGTACAACCGTCAAACCGCTTTTTTGTATAAAATGCACTAAAAAATAGCCTATTTTTTATGCTATAAATGAGTCAAATTTAAAATTTTTATCGTTATTCGGTAAATTTTTCATGTTTAACCATGTGATCCCGTACGACTTTTTGTAGATTCGGACATACTAATAAAAACACGTTTCAGGAGGTGAATTTTGCTGTGTATCGACTTGTAAAACGAGGAATTGATATTGTTTTTTCGTTACTTTTTCTTTTGGTCTTCACACCTGTTTTTGCGATTATTGCCGTTATCATCACCTGGGACTCGGACGGCCCTGTGATTTTTCGACAAGTACGGGTCGGTCAACACGGTCGCCTGTTTGTCATTTATAAATTCCGTACCATGCTGACGGCAGCACCACCAAGCACAGCCACCGCACAGCTTGTCTTGCCTCACCGATATATCACACCCGTTGGACGTTTTCTGCGACAAACGAGTTTAGATGAATTGCCTCAACTGTTTAACGTACTCAAAGGCGATATGAGTTTCGTCGGCCCTCGTCCGGTCATCCCGGAAGAAAAACAGTTGATCCGTTTACGCCACCTGTATGGAGCCGACACGGTACGCCCCGGCATTACCGGTCTGGCTCAAATCCGAGGCAGAGACGAGGTACCACCTCGTATAAAAGCACGGTACGACGCAGAATATGCCACCAATTACAGTTTCTTAATGGATAGTTACCTTTTCTTTTCCACCCTGCGGTACGTAGCACGTCGAGAGGGGATTCGGGAAGGCAGCGCAGATTTATATCAAAAACCGTAACACTATCCTACCCTTCTGCGTAATGTAAATACAGGAAGGGGGAGCGTCCAATGTCGACATTTCAAGCGCCTATCCGATTCTTCTTAGGCACCCACACTCCGACAGGGTTTGTCGGGACACCCCGAGAACACCTCTACGATGCGCAAAACGGTTGGCGTGCGTTGTTGCTCAAAGGTGGACCGGGAAGTGGCAAATCCACCTTGCTCAAACGCTTATATGCCACCCTTGCCGATGAAGGGGATTGCGAGGTGTTTTGCTGCGCCGGTGATCCGGAATCCCTGGATGCCGTGCGAATTCCCGGGCGAAAACTTTTCATCATCGATGCGACCGCCCCACACAACATGAATCCTGTTTACTGGGGCGCAGTCGAACAACTCGTTTGCCTATCCGCTTGTGCCGACTCAACCGCCTTACATAAACAAGCGGATAAGATCCTGCCACTCGCCGATGAGATCACACGGCTACAAACTCAATGCGGTCGCTATCTCCGTGCAGCCGCCACGGTATTTTCCAACAGCCGTCGTATCCAAACCGATACCATCAATCGGGACAAAATATTCCGATTAGCGAAACGCATTGCGTTGGTTGAATGGGGAAAACCCGAAAAAAGCACGCTGCCGGGTCATGTTGTAAAACGGTTTTTAAGCGCTGTCACACCGGATGGGCTGGTTACCTTTTACGAAACGCTGCAATCACTCTGCCCTCGCATCTATGTCATTGAGGATGAACAGGGCGCCGCCGGGTTGCTATTGCTATCCGCCTTGCAGGAAGCCGCTGTTACGGCGGGGTTTACCTGCATTTCCTGCCCATGTCCGCTTTTTCCAAACGATGGTCCGGAGCATCTCTTAATCCCCGCTTTAGGACTCGGCTTTACGACGTCAAACAGTTTTCATAAAGTGGATTTTCCGGTATTTCGCCGTGTTCACGCTTCCCGCTTTTGTGACGTGGAGGAACTACGGGAAAAGCGTCAACGGCTTTCCTTTAACCGCCGTGCCGCCGTAGAATTATTAAGCGAAGCCTCTGCCTTAGCCGCCACTGCCAAACAACTCCACCACCAACTTGAAAGCTACACCACCGCCGCTATGGATTGGGGAGCTTACCACGCCTTGTGCGATACGCTGCAAAAAACCTTATAAAAAACGGAGGACACTGTCCTCCGTTTTTTACTTCACACTACTTATTTTATTATTACGATATGCAATATAATCCGTCAGGAACATTTTGATCACCGCAATGAACGGTGCGCCCAAGAAGATTCCCCAAAAACCAAGCAACCCACCAAACACGGTAATCCCCAGCAATACGTAAATCGGCCGTATGCCAACGTTATCACCGATAATACGGGGTTGAATGATGTTGGCATCGATTTGTTGCATGACTAAGATATAACCGGCGATAAACAGTGCTCCGTAAAAGTTGCCCGATAACAACATAATAAGCACGCTGAGAACGCCACCCACCAAAGCACCGAAATACGGAATCATGTTCATGATACCGAGTAACATACCGAAAACCGGCGCATTGGGCATCCGCACCAATAAAAAGCCGATCGTCGCCAGTACACTGACCACCAGTGCATCCATCAACTGGCTGTAAATGTAGTTATAAAAGATGCGTGCCGTTTTGTGCTTGTACGCAGACATGGTTGCAAGCGTACTCGGTTTAAAGACGAGTCCCAGCACCGAACGGCTGGCATTCAACAAGGATTCCCGCCCAAGCAACATATACACGGATATGATGATACCCATTAGCCCATCCACCACCGAGGAGGTGGCACGGCTGATACTGCTGATATAGGTCAGTATCCGTTCCACCGTCAGGTATTGCTGTACCAAAGCATACAACTCGTTGATCTTGCCTTGAATATCGAAGTTTTCTAACAAGCCGCCGGGTTGTGTATACTGTTTGATAAATGCCATCACGTTCGTATAATACGTCGGCACATTGTTAATGAAATCCATAAGCGCTGACAACAGTGCCGGGCTGACAACGTATACCAAACCCGCCACAAGTGCAATCGCTATAATATACACGATGGTTACCGAAAGCACCCTGGCACCCTTGCGCAGAAAACACCACTTACTTTTTTGAAGCGCCGTTTCCAACCGATTCACAGGCGCAAACAACAAAAATGCAATGACAAAGCCGATCAAAAACGGTGTCAAGATGGACAACAGCGTCATCGCACCGCCTAAGATCCATCCCAAGCTATCAAAAGCTTTATATACAACAATGAGAGCAACCCCTAATAGAAACAACGTAACCCATTGCGCAAAATTTTTGCTATTTTTCATATAGTCGGCACCCCCATTTCCCTTTCAGTATATCAACAAAAACAAAAAAACGCAACGATTAGTTAAAAATCTCTTTGACTTTATCGAAGAAACCCTTACGCTTTTGATAATTCTTATCGCCTAACGACTGTTCAAACGACTCCAATAACTCCTTTTGTTTACCGGTCAGGTTCTTCGGCACTTCTACCGTTACCCGTGCGATCAGGTCACCCTTGCCACGTCCGTTGACATACGGGATCCCTTTTCCACGCAAGCGAATCAACTCACCCGG
>JAZRZU010000060.1:0-4656 GCA_045601465.1 Acutalibacteraceae bacterium | reverse complement strand
ATTCTCGGCAGAAAAAACAAACAGAAGAACTGTTATTTCCAGTGCCGTTGGCAAAGCTATATGGAGCTTTCGTTCAACAAAGCTCGGAACCAGCATCAGAACCAATGTGAGAACACAAAAAAACAGACTTTCATAGTTTCCGCTAAGTATGTTGGTCACAATCGCAATCATCACAAAAAACCTCAACACGCAGTAAACTGCAAAGGTCGCCTTGTGTGCTTTTATCTGTTCCTTCCATCCGTTTTTTATGCTCTTTACAGTTTCGGCAGACTTGCTGCGGCAACAGATTGACCTACACGGCGGATCTTTTCATCCGGCAGATGCAGTTCAATGTTTGCAAACTCGGGATATTCTTCTGCGAGGACACGGGTGGCTTCGGCAAGTACCAAATCGCCGCCTTCGCCCGACATGACACGACCGAGCAGCAGAACGTCACCAATTTCGTAATAGGTAGCGTAATAAGCAAGTGTGTGGCCGAGATAGACACCGATCGAACGATAGATGTCCCGTACACGGTCGTTACCTTTGTTTAATTCAAGCTGGACGACTTTTAATTTCTCGGCGGGGGACAGGGTTTCGTCTAATTCGATGCCGGCGCGGGGAGCCAGCTTGATAACGCTGTCTTGGGAGAAGTATTTTACACCACAGCCTTTATCGCCGGACCATTCGTCCACCATGGCATCTTCTTGCAGGTCCACAGGAGCAAATGCCAGTTCGTTCAGCCAACCGGTGATGTTGCCTTCGGCATCGACGTAACCGGTCGCTTCGGAGGTTCCCATCGCAATACCGAGAATTTTATTTTTATTCAGGCTCATCGCACCCGCCAATGCCGTTACGTCACCATCGTTGGCGACTTCGATCGGTACGTTGAATTCTTCGGCAGCACGCAGGTAAATGTTTTTCACTTTCTGATCAAACAATTCCTCCGGTACTTTCAAGAACAGCGAAGCTACCATCGCACGGTTGTCCACATATACACCGGCGGAGGATACGCCGATTGCATCCACACGGGGCATTTTGGAGGCGGCAGTGCGGAATGCTTCTAAGATGCCGTTGAAGTGATAGTCGGGATCCGCCGTTGTTTTCGGGAACCAGACAACTTCTTCGGAATAAACCGAAACGCCGTCAATAACAGCCGATACTTTGCGGTCGCTTCCGCCGGCATCAAAGCCGATACGGCAGCCGTCTAAATTGCGGCCGACCGATTGCGGCAGCGAGTAGGGCGCCGGTGTTTCGGACAAGGGGTAGGAGAGAACCTCAAACGGTTTCTCGTATACACGGGCCATGAACGTGCTGTCGAATTCACGGGAACCGCCTTTGGCATAAGCTTTTTGGATGGTTTGGGCAATCGTATCGTCGCCGCAAATCATCACACGGTATCCGCCGTATGCCCACAATAACATTTTAACGGTGCGATCTACGTATATCGCATCTGCTTTTGCCATGTCCGGCGTACCGTGAATTTTAAAACGGCGCACGGCTACTTGGCCTTGGTTGCGTTCCACCGCAACGGCAATTTCTTTGCCGTTTTGTGCCGATTTTTCAAAGTCACGGCAAAAAGCGGCCATGGGGATAAAGCCGGGATCCAGTATGGGAAGATTTTTTACACTAACTTCTAATCCATATGCGTTCATTCTACAAAAGACTCCCTTCCAAGCATGGTATAGTTATTATAGCAAAGAAAATCGGAAAAGAAAAGGTGTTTTTGGCTTTTATATTTTCAAAATCCGTTATTTTTCGTGCGACTGTCGGCATATACATGTGCTGTAAACCGAATATGTTTAAGAAAGGAATGGCTGTTAAAATGAATGAGTTTTATCCGGAGGGGGTCCTACTGAATACCGCCGCCAATCGTCGCCGTACGCAAACCGCTACCGCATTGGCTGAGGCGTCCATAGAAGGACAGGTGGTGGAAGCACGGGCGGTGCTGTGTGATAGCGAGCATAATTTGCACGTGGATCTGCCCTGTATGCAAGGGGTGATTCCCCGTGAAGAGGGGGCGGTTGGGATCTCGGAGGGGATTACACGAGATATTGCCCTCATTTCTCGTGTGAGTAAGCCGGTAAGTTTTTTGGTGACCGGCTTTGATTATACGGAGGACGGGCAACGTCGTGCGGTATGTTCTCGACGGGCGGCACAGGAAAAGTGCCGGTTGGAGTATCTTCGCACCAGACGTCCGGGCGATATCGTAGAGGCGAGGGTCACGCGTCTGGAAAACTTTGGGGCTTTTTGTGATATCGGTTGCGGCATTCCCGCCTTGTTACCGATTGCAAGCATTTCGGTCAGCCGCATTGCGCATCCCTCTGATCGATTATACGTAGGCATGGATATCTATGCGGTGATCACTTCAATCGAAGAAAATAGAATTTGTTTGTCACAGCGGGAGCTGCTGGGTACGTGGGAAGAAAATGCAGCATTGTTTGAACAAGGCCAAACGGTTGCGGGCATCGTGCGCTCGGTGGAAGAGTATGGTATCTTTGTTGAGTTGAAGCCGAATTTGGCAGGGCTTGCTGAACCACGTCCCGGTGTACAGGTGGGCCAGCATGCGGGCGTGTATATTAAGAATATTTTGGCGGATAAAATGAAACTAAAACTAGTGTTAATTGACGTGGAGGATAATCACGAATTGCCACCGCCGCTTCCGTATTTTATCACCGAAGGGCATATTGACCGCTGGGTGTATTCGCCGCCGAATTGCGGGAAATTGATTGAAACAGTGTTTGATTAAGCTTTGGACACAACATGAAGAAAAAGGGCGTAAGAACTGACTCTTACGCTCTTTTGTTATTATGCGTGTTCAAACCCGATCAATAAGCCGCCTTTTTCGGCATAAAAGCTACACAGACCGCCACACTTATAAATTTCGATTTCAATTTTATCAAAGGCTTTGTGCAAAAGGGATTTGAGTTGTTGCGCAGCGCCTTCGTTTTGGCAGTGCGCAATTTTGATTTTTCCCAGTAAGGGCGGATACGTTTTCAAATGTTGAACGACCGTATCCAAAGCTTTGGATTCACCACGGCTTTTGTGAACAAGCTGTAATTCTCCTTTTTCACTGGCAATACCCACCATACGAATACCAAGCAGACCGATTGCTTTGGCGAGCAAGGGTGATACACGACCGTTGTTTGCCAGGTTGCGTATGGAAGAAAGCACAAACATTAAGCCGCATTTGTTACGATAAGCGGTAATTTCATTGCAGATGGTATCAAAATCGTTGCCGGCAAGGATCAACGATTGCAATTTTTCCAGCATGAGTGCCATTTCCGGACCGGTTGATAAGGAATTTAATACGAATACACGACGATCGGGAAATTTCTCTTCATAGGTTTTCTTTGCCAAAACGGCCGCATTATAGCAACCGGATAAAGCGGCGGTAATGGTAACGCAGAAGATTTCCTCGGCATCCCCAAACGCATCCAGCCAGTCGTTCACATTGGGGCAGGAGGTGGATGATTTCCCGGTATAGGCTTGCAGGTCGTTGACCATGCCGTCCACGTTTAAAGTAGCGTTGTCTACATATTCTTGTTTGGTTGTGATGATTTTCAGTGGGGCAACGCCGAGCGGTATGGCCGACAATGAGGTGATGTCGGCGGAGGAGTCGGTGACGATTCGTATTGACATTTCGGTATCCTTTCCATATGCAAGTATTATTTTTAATACTTTTACTGTACAATACGATAGAAAATAGAGCAACCTACTCGTGCGAGCATGACGGCTACTTTCCGTGTAGTGGGTGGATACTGTGAGTAGAGAAGCAAAAACGCCCTGCTTTTGTGTAAAAAGCAGGGCATTTTTAAGAGTTATTGTTGAGAAAAACGGGTGATAAGTTTATCAGCAAGCGATTTCATGTGTGTGGCGTCCACTTTCAGAAGTTGTCGGTCATAGGTAAGCAATCCGTTGGTTTCGTCTTCCACGTCGCTGAGCTGTGTCAAGATACAGGCACACAAACCTTTGTCGATCATGGGGATGATTTGCGTTTCGTAAAGCGAGGAGAGTGCCGATTGGAAATGGTTCGTGTCGGTACAGACAAAGTAGCCGAACGTTTTGTCCAGATTAAAGGCGTGGTCGGGAAGCTTGCAAGCATAACCCCCGAATTCAGAGAGTACCATGGGTTTCCCTTTGACGGGTTTTAACTTAATCTTTTTGAAATAGATATGGTCGCTTTCGACATCGCTTTCACGGGTTTTAAACCAACCGGAGGTTGTATCATACACACGGGTCGGGTCGGCCGATTTCAATAAATGATACCAATAATCGGTATCAAACTGACCCCAGCCCTCGTTGAAAATGGTATAGTAAACGACCGATGGGTGATTATATAAGGTGTTTTGTATGCCAAGCGCTGTTTCTTCAAACGACAGACGTTGCGTTAAGGTGGCGGAATGTTCAATGCCACGGCGCAGACCCAGAGTGGGCAGGGCGGTATCCACCATAAAATGATAACGGCCGTTGTTGATCATATCTTGGAAGACCAGCATGCCGTATTTATCACAGTAGTAATAGTAGATATCCGGCTCTACTTTGATGTGTTTCCGCAAGGTGTTAAAGCCACAGGCTTTCATTTGCAGAATGTCAAATTCAAAGCCACGTTCCGAAGCCGGGAGGAAGATGCCATCACTATAATATCCCTGGTCAAGTAAGCCGTGACAGAAATAC
>JAZRZU010000059.1:0-22159 GCA_045601465.1 Acutalibacteraceae bacterium | reverse complement strand
TTTTGGCGGAGAATTACCCTTGACGGGTAAGTGAGCCACCTTTTACACGACGTCTTCCTTAAGCTCAAGGCCTAACTTGATGGCATACTCTAACCCTAACATAAGCGAATCCTTTTCAACCCATTCATCTCTTCGATGCGTATTGGCATTTTTTGCGACACCAATGCGAATAGCGGGAACACCCAAAGAAAGCGGAATATTGGCATCGGTTGAACCGGACACAAAACGAGGCTGAATATCCATAATTTGTGTAAGAATGGAACAAGCCGTGTTCGCAAGTTTCATATTATTAATACCTTTTTTACTGCAAGGTCTGTCCCCTACTTTTTCAACGTTCACCTGCACTTTATCGGTGCGGGCATTTTCAAAAATGGCTTGGAATTTTTCTTCCATAATTTTTAAACAATCCGCATCGCTTGACCGATATTCGCAAAGCATGGAAGCTTTTTGAGCAATCGTGTTGACCGAGGTCCCGCCATTGATAATCCCAACGTTGTAGGTCGTTTTGGAATCCTCGATTTTGGGCACGTCGATCGCATAAATATCCGCCACCATTTTGGAAAGCTTCTCAATAGCATTATTATTTCCGAACGCACTGAAAGAATGGCCGCCCTCGGTGAGAACCTCCACATTATACCGATGAGAACCGACAGCGCCAATACCGATAGCAGAAAAACCGGGTTCCATCGTAACAAACTGTGCAACACGTCCCTCGTAATCTTTGAAAAGCTGTCGCATGCCTTTCAAATTTCCGAGTCCTTCCTCACCGGCATCACACACAAACATCAAACCGTGTTTGGGTTGTATATGATTTTCGAGGAAAAACTTCGCCATAAAGAGAAGCACAACCACACTCGCCGTATCGTCCGAACAGCCGGGGCAATGAATCTTTTCCCCGTCGTCATAGTACGGCAGGGGCTCCCTATCCGGGAACACGGTATCTAAGTGCGCTGCAAAAACCGTGATTTGATTACTGCTTTCACAATTCAGCGGGAAAATCGTGTTTTGAGCATCATCGATATACACACCCTGTGCACCTATCTTTTCAAGCCACTCTTTGCAATACTTCGCCCTTTCATGTTCATAATGTGAGGGGGCTGGTATCAAACACAATTCTTTTAACGTTTGCAACATCAACTCTTTATTGCGTGCAATAAAGTCTTGGATCATCGAGTTCATGGCTACACCTTCCATCTTAAAATACACAATCGAACACAGACATCGTTTCATTGCGGATACAGTATACCATGCCCTTCCTTTTTTTGCAATACGTTTTGAAGGGGTTTACGCTCTCCACCGCCCGAAAACCGTGCCATACTATTAAACCTGTCTGTCAACTGAAAGCTATCCAAATGCGACGCCTGAATGCTCCCGTTACCTCATCACTCTTCCTCGTTCAACATATCGGACACCAACCGCACACCAAGCGCAATACACTCTGCGCACGATTTTAGTGGCTTGCCGGTCATAGCCCCCTTAATCGCAGCGCATTGTGCAGACCCACACGCCTTCACAAATGCTTCGCACAACGCCTGACTCACCGCATACGTTTGCTTTTTCGAGGCAGGTGCTTCCACGTTGCCGTCGCTATACTTTAACCCGGCTATAAACACTGCGCCGGATAACGCACCGCAGGCTTGTTCACGCCCACCCATACCGGCGCCAAACCCCTCTAAGGCACGCATCGCCGTTTGGGTATCCACCCCGAATTGCTCACAAAACGGGAGTGCTACCGACTGCGCACAATTATGTCCTTTATCGTGCAGTGCAAATGCTTGCTTTTCGTATTCCGTCATACCGTATCTCCTTTGTATATCCAACGATCCGTCATTTCATTTCCACAATGGTAACACCGGTTTCACCCTCGCCGTACAGACCCAATCGAAACGATTTGACCCCTGCACACGATTTTAAATGCGCATGTACCGCCGCACGTAAGGCGCCCGTTCCCTTACCGTGAATAATGGTCACCCGTTCAATACCGGCGAGTTTCGCATCGTCTAAAAATTTATCCACTTCCAATAAGGCCTCATCGGTTGTCTGACCACGCAAATCCAGCTCGGTACGAGCAGTACGGGTTGAACGTGACACACCCGTTTGCACTCGTCCTTTGGCTGTTTTGGAACCTGTTTGCGCCTTTTTTTCAAGTAAACGCAGATTCTCTACCCTCACCCGTGTGCGAATAATACCGGCTTGTACCTCAACCGTTTCGGCACCGTCTGATACGGCCGTTACCACCGCCGGCTTGTCAATATCCACAATCAGCACGTCATCGCCCGGCACCAACGGTCTGGGCAATCGGTACGAACCCTGTTTTCGCTCGGTAACCGGATCGATATCCTTTTCCAAGTTCTGTAATCGACTGCGCAGCTGCGAACGTGCCTCAGCCGCCTTTTTGGAAAAGTCCGCCGTATTCTTTTGTTTGCGCAGTTCATCCAGTTCCGCCATTAACTGCTCCGCATCCCTGCGGGCGCGTTCCACGATGCGCCGTGCCTGGTCACGAGCATCCTCCAACACCTTTTCTTGTTGCTCCTGCATACCCGCCAGTTGTTGCTGTGCAGTTTGGTTGGCCTGCTCGGCAGAATACGTTGCCTCTTTGGCTTCCCGCAACTCTTTTTCCAAGCTTAACCGCTTTTCTTCCAGTACTACCGTCACTTCTTCCAAACGACGGTTCTCACCCGAAACCAACGCCTGTGCACGCTTCACGATAGCTTGATCCATGCCCAGTCTTTCGGAAATGGCAAAGGCATTGGAACGTCCGGGCACACCCACTTGTAACCGATACGTGGGCCGCAACGATTGCACATCAAATTCGCAGCTGCCGTTTTCCACACCGGCGGTTTGAATCGCATACGCTTTCATTTCCGCATAATGCGTAGTGGCAGCGATGCGTGCGCCCTGCGCCCGCAAACGCTCAACGATTGCCGTAGCCAGCGCAGCACCCTCGATGGGATCAGTACCGGCACCCAGCTCGTCCAACAACACCAAACTATGTTCGTCCGCCTGCGATAAAATGCGGATCAAATTGGTCATGTGCGCCGAAAACGTTGAGAGCGATTGCTCAATAGACTGCTCATCACCGATATCCGCTAAAACCGATTGGAAGACCGATATCCGACTACCATCCGCAACCGGCAACATCATACCGCACATGGCCATCAGCGTCAGCAACCCCATGGTTTTCAGCGTAACGGTTTTACCGCCGGTATTCGGTCCGGTAATCACCAACGTGTCAAAAGCGCCGCCCAGTTCTACGTCGATCGGCACGACCGTTTGCGGATCAATCAAGGGATGGCGTGCTCTGTGTAATACCATCCGCCCATCATCCGCCACTTGCGGTATGGTTGCTTTCATCTGATACCCAACTTTTGCTTTTGCAAAAATCAGATCCAGTCCTACCAATATCTGATAATCATCCAAGATCGCTTCGGCAAACGAGCCAACCTCCGCAGACAGCACCCTCACGATGCGTTCGATCTCTGCGGCTTCCTGTGACTCCAAAACTTTCAATTCGTTGTTGGCTTCTACGGCACCCATCGGCTCGATAAACACCGTCGCCCCCGAGGAGGACGTGTCGTGTACCAACCCGGCAATCTCCCCACGATGCTCCGCTTTCACCGGCACCACAAACCGTCCGCCGCGGATGGTCACAATCGGCTCTTGCAACAATTTTTGCGTCGTTTGTGACCGAATGAGCTTATCCAACTGTTCCCGCACCCGAGTGGAAGCTACCCGCATCTTGCGACGAATGGCCGCCAGCTCAGGCGATGCCAGGTCGCTTATCTCGTCCTCCGAAACAACAACGGTTCGGATACGTTCCTCTAAATATTTGTTAGGCGACAATGCGGAAAAACGATCATCCAAACAGGTGGACGTTCCGTCCCCCCGTACGTACCAATCTGCCACCGCCCGAGCGCCACGTAACGTACCGGCGACACGCAACAATTCAGCAAGCGAAAGCATCGCCCCCGCTTGCGCACGCCGTAACGAATTCGTCACGTTTTTTACACCGCCAAAAGGCGGCGCTCCCCATTTTGCCATCAAACAAAATGCCGCATCGGTATCGGCCAATCGCCGCTGTACCTCCGCTAAATACGGCGACGGATCCAACGTTCTTGCCAATTCTGCCGTATCCTCACAGGCAGTCTGTGCGGCCAGCAGTTCCAACACCTTATCCAATTCTAACGCTTTGTAATGCTTGTTCATATCTCTTATCCTAAACTATGATAAAATTCCAACGTGTTAAAACCACGATTGAGTTGTGCCAATAAAAACCGTTCTGCGGCTTGTGCAAGCAACGCAAGATCTGCTTGCGGCAGAGAAAATGCAAAACACTTTTCAAACGGTGATATCGTCACATGGCGCATGGCAGTCAAAGCGCCGGCGCTTAAAGCTACCGCATCGCCCCCTTCGACGTGGTCCGTGCAATACAACACCCCTCGAAGCGGTGAAAACAGCAGTTGATCGGTCGCTTCACAGGCAGCGCATCCGGCAAGCGCCGGCATATACCCCGCCCGGCACAATAACCGCAATTCCACAACCGCTTTGATAAGTGCCGAGTCACGTGTACCCTCAGACAAATAATGCAGTGCATTGAGCAAAAGCCGCAATTCCTCTTCCGAGGATTCCTCGCTCGGCGCCAACACACCCGCCAACTCGCAAAAATACTGTGCAAGTGCCAGCTTTTCCAACTGATTACGCACCTCAAAAAAAACCTGCAACGGTTCAGCATCATCCACCATATATGTATCCCGCCCCTTATAAAGCGAAAAGCGGGAATAACAAAGCAGTTGCGTGGCGCTGCTGTTGCGATTTTTTAGTTGTCTGGCTCCTCGTACCGACGCACGAATAAGCCCTTTGTCACGGGTCAATAGCGTTACGAATCTGTCTGACTCGCCGACCGTATTATTTTCTCGTATCACCAAAGCGTCGGTTATCAGTTTCATGCGTTTCCTCCTGCGCGTCCTTATCAGACACCACGTTTTCGCCGGCTCCGTACACATCGATCCCACAGTAACGCAGATAGTCTTGTACTTTTCCGGTCTGTTGAAAGGTTGCCCACAACTTTTCTTGATCCATATTCATGCCTCCGTTCACTATTACTTTGAACAAAAAGGCAGAGTTTCATGCTGGAAGTTTTTACAAGCGATAACCAAACCCGTTGAGAAGACCTTGACGATTGCGCCAATCCTCTTTCACTTTTACCCAACACTGTAAATTCACGTGTGCGCCGAGCGCTTTTTCCATTTCCATACGAGCGGCGGAGGAAATCTGTTTGAGCATCGCTCCTCTTTTTCCGATGACCATCCCTTTATGGGTATCACGCTCGCAAAAGATCTCGGCATCCATATCCAAAATCACACCACGCTCGGTTTCACGTTCTTCCAATCGCTCAATCACAACCGCAATCCCGTGCGGGATCTCCTCCCGTAACGACCGCAACATTTGCTCACGGAGCAGCTCGGCAGCTAACACCTTTTCCGGCTGATCGCTGACCATATCCGACGGGAAAAAATGCGGACTTTCGAAAGCGTGCTTGGAAAGCTCCGTCAGCAACTCAGCGACTCCATCACCGGTCAAAGCCGATACAGGCAAAATCGCTTCAAACTCGGCTTCGTTTTGCCAAGCGGCGATACAGGTCAACAACTCCGCTTTATCCGCAACGGTATCAATCTTATTGATGACCAGTATAACGGGCATTTTTTGCGCACGAAACTTTTGTAACAATTCTCGTTCACTATCCCGCACCGTCTTGGTCGGCTCCACCACCAAAACACCAACGTCCACACCCGACATCGCCTCGCTGATGGATTTCACCATAAAATCCCCCAGTCTCGTGCGGGGACGGTGGGTACCTGGTGTATCCAGGAAAACCAACTGTACCGTATCCCGTGTCAGAACACCCATAATCCGATTACGGGTCGTTTGAGGCTTGTCCGACACGATGGCCACCTTTTTTCCCACTAGTGTATTCATAAGGGACGATTTCCCCACGTTTGGCCGACCGACCAACGCAATAAATGCCGAGGTAGTTTTTGACATACTTATGTTCCCCATTTCCCAATAAACAGTACCGCCAAAACAGCGGACACAGCCAACAAAATCGGCTCAACTAAGTTCGTTTTCCAAGTATGGATCATCGCCAACCAAACCGACGGATCCCAAAACAGGAATACCGCAACAGCCACCGCCACAACAGCGGTTACCAGCACGGCACCCGCCGCCATATCTTTGGCTAATCCCGCCAACGGATGTTGCTCAGTAGAAAACCGATCAATGGTCCTCTCGACGGCGGAATTGATCAATTCCGCCGTCAGCACACCGCCGATGGTCAGCACCAACGCCGCCCATTCGGCACGGGTCAGCCCAAATCGAGGGGCAAACCACAACACGTAGCAGGTGGCAACGAGATGAAACCGAAAATGCCATTCCTCCCGTATACATCGCCAAACGCCCCGTGCCGCACACCGAAAACCGTCAAGAATTTTCCAACACATAACTACTCCCACGTGGCAAGCCGATCTGTTTCATAACGGTTTCTTCCTTTTCACGCATCCGAACCGCTTCCATGCCCTCGTTAACGTGGTCATACCCCAGTAAATGCAGCATGGAATGAACAGTCAGATACCCCACCTCACGATTAAACGAGTGTCCGTAATTCTCCGCCTGACGTTTTGCCTGTTCTAACGAGATCACAATGTTCCCCAACAATTTTTCTCCGGTTTGGGGATGCACATCAAACACACCATCTTCACCAAGCGGAAAGGACAACACATCAGTGTGGGAGTCGATACCTCGTTGTTCCAAGTTTACTTGATGGATGTATTCGTTATCCACCAACGTCACGTCCACCTGTGCGCTACCCTCTATTTTTTCCATCACTAACACCGCATGACAGCAACGGCGAATCAACATCCGCAAACCCGTCGGGACCTTCATCACTTTTTGTTGGTTTTCAATGTCCACCCGCACTTTTTTCAACATGACGATTTCGCTTCCCTTCCTTGTTTTTCTCAAAGCGTTCATACGCCTCGATGATGCGTTGCACCAACTGGTGCCGCACCACGTCCTTTTGCGTAAACTTACAAATTGCAACATCCTCGACATCTTTCAGGACTCGCATAACCTCTCGTAAACCACTTTGCTTGCCAAACGGCAGATCAATTTGGGTAATATCGCCGGTAACAACCATCTTCGAGTTAAATCCCAGCCTGGTCAAAAACATTTTCATCTGTTCCGGGGTGGTGTTTTGCGCCTCATCCAAGATCACAAAACTATCGTCCAAAGTACGCCCACGCATATACGCCAGCGGCGCAATTTCAATATTCCCACGCTCTAAATATTTTTGATAGGTTTCGGTACCCAGCATATCAAATAACGCATCGTATAACGGCCGTAAATACGGATCCACCTTGGATTGCAGATCCCCCGGCAAGAATCCCAGCTTTTCCCCCGCCTCCACCGCAGGACGGGTCAAAATAATACGGTTGACCTGCTTCGAACGAAACGCTTCCACCGCCATCGCAACCGCCAAATACGTTTTTCCCGTACCAGCAGGTCCGATTCCCAGTACCACCGTATTATCCCGAATTGCCTCGGTATACTGCTTTTGCCCTAACGTTTTCGGCTTGACGGGCCGTCCTTTTGCGGTAATACAAATACTATCCCCTGCGAGCGACGGCAGCTTATCATCAATACCCTCGTTGACCAAGGTCAAGACGTACCGAACGTTCTGCTCGGTCAACTGCTCCCCACGATTGATGAGTTGTAATAACCCCTCAATCGCCCGAATTGCCTTGGCAACCGCTTCCGGCTCTCCGCTGACCTTCAAATCGCTGTCACGGCTAAACACCGCCACCTCAAACTGCTGTTCAATCAATCGAATATTCTCATCAAAGTTCCCGAACAACGCCACGGCTTGTTCCATACGGTCTACACTGATACTCTGTTCGATGCTGTCCGCCCCCTGATAAACTTCTTATTTTATTAGTATACCATAAATTTCTCCAATTGTCATTAGATAAAACGCTGATTTTTGGGCGCTCTAATCGTGCAATTCCAAAGATTCCAGCCGTCCGATCGACTCCAAACAGGTGTAGACCCCACTTAGATACCATCCCGTGTCGGTTTCACGCTCGGTATACTGCACATTTTCAATCGTCACCTCATCGCCCCATGCCGCTACTTGCGCCTGTAAACGAACTTTTGCTTCTTCTTTGGCTTGTTGCACGCTGCGGCGATGCGTTTCGGTCGTTTCAAAAATAAGACGTTCGATTTCTAAACCAATCGGCAACGCTCTCCCATAAGCCTTCAACGGCTTTTTTTCGGTATTCACCGTATACTCTCCTACCACCTGTGCATTGGTATACAGCGGGATCCGAAACCCCAACACGTATAAACAGGGACGGACAATGGTATGAGGGTGTAAACTGGGCACCTGTTCAACAAACGGCACCTCGACCGTCACGTTTCGCACCGTTCGTGCCACCACACGTCCCTCGGCCCTTTTGAGCAACGGTCCCACCTTACTATCCATTACCCCGCTGATGAGCAATGTTCCCTCTACGACCGCATCCCCTACCTTAACCGCCGCTTCCCCCGTCACCGCATCCACACTTACAATAAGACCATCCCGTGCCGCCACAATATTGGCGGGTGTGTTTTCTGTCATCGGAGGTGTCGCCTGTCGTTCTTTGACCTCCACCACCGCTGTACTTCCCTCAAAATTAACCGTTAGCCACACCAGTTCCGGAAGCTGTTGCAAAGCGGTCAGCTGGACTGTCGGCAGATCCACCGCTTTCATCGAAGCCCCCTCATGCACCCCCAACGGTTGTAATGTCCGCCGAATCTCATCCTCGGCTACTCGCTGATTCCCCATAATATGTACCGTCCACACACGGGAAGCGAGCAGTTGCAAACATAGCACAAACACCATGGCTCCGATGGGTAGCCCCCACCTGAGCCGAAACGGTCGCAGAACAAAACACAATCCATGCCGTTCACGCACACGCATACGCACCGACGCAGCCCGTGCAGCCGACCGCAACGCACGGTAAGCCGTGGGAAAACAACAACAAAACAGCGAGATCTCCGCTCGTGAAATATCCCATAGCTCCACCCCCCGTGCAGCGGCTTCATTCAAAAACCGTTCCGGAAATCCTCCTTCGCACTCAATGCGTATATATCCTGTCCATTTCATAAAAACTCCACCGATAACAGTCTGCCGGTAATCACGGCGCAAATCGGGTTCAAACTCGTCATACACAGCTGTCGTCCCGTAAACCGAACCGTGCCGGCGGCAGTCCGTATTTCAATTTGGTCCTCATCGTATTTCATAATGCCTCGGCACCCCTCTACCAACACCCGTCGATTACCGGATAACTCCATACGGGAAGCCTCGGTCAACACGCCCGCCGGCAGATCCAACACCCGTTCCACCGTTTGGGGGATTGCCGTTTTTCCCTTCACCTGCTTCACGGTATTCGCCTCCTTCATTCAAATGTGACACTCCATGAATATGAACGAAGCACAGGAATAATGCGAACCGCACCCCATATACATAAGATGAAAAAGACCGAAAGGAGGTAACTGCATGATTTCCTTTGTCATCCGTGCACGCCTGCGTATGATTCTGCTGACTGTCGGTACAACGCTTTTCGCTGGATTATTGCTATGGCGACCCGAAGCGATCGCAGGCGGAATCAGCCGTGGTTTATCCATCTTCTCCTCCATCCTTATCCCTTCTCTGTTTCCCTTTTTGGTGCTGGGCGGTTTTCTCACTCGCTCCGGCATCGCCGCCGCCCTCGGCCGCCGACTGGATGGCTTCACCCGCCGTCTTTTTGGTCTGCCCGGTTGTTGCGCCCCCGCTATTCTGATTGGATTTCTCGGCGGCTACCCCGCCGGTGGTAACATGGTTAACGAGTTGGTTCGTTCCGATCAAATCACCCGTGAAGATGCCCGTCGCATGATGCAGTTTTGCGTATGCGGAGGCCCGGGCTTTATCGTCAGCACCGTTGGCGTCTCCCTCATAAACAGCCGCACTTTCGGACTGGTTTTATTGACCGCCCATCTGCTGTCCGCCCTGCTCATCGGTGTTTTGGGTACTACGTCGAATACCCGCTGCCATACCGCTCCCCCCCTCTCGCAACCCCCTCATATTTCCATCCCTTCCGCCTTTACCGAGTCCATTACCGCCGCTTGCCAGTCGCTACTATCCATGTGCGGCTTTTTACTTGTATTTTCCGCCGTTTTAGCTCTTTGGGATACCACCAACGCATCGGAAAACAGCATCCTCACCGCTCTCCTTTCCTGTTTTTTGGAGGTCAGCTGCGGATGTATCACGGCGGCGCCGCTGGGCGCTATTGCGCCCATCTTACTCGGTTTTGCAGTGGGATTCGGCGGCTTATCGGTTCATTGTCAACTCGCCGCCACACTCGCCGGCACCGGTGTGCTTACCCCCTCGTTCTTTTTGTCACGACTGCTGCACGGCACACTAACCGCCACCATCACCATCCTTTTTCTCCGTGTTCTTCCTTTTTCCACACCGGTCTTCGGCAGCAATTCGCCCGTTATTTCCCCCACCTTTGGCGGTCTTGGAACGTCGGTTTTCTTGTTTTTCCTGTGTGGGATTTGGCTGCTTTGTGTTGACAAGAAATCCCAACTGCCCTATAATTAAAACAACCCCTTGAAAGGATGTGGATGGCATGAAACGGAAATTGTACGGAAACGCTGTCACCCCCGCTTGCGAAATCTGTATAAACGGGCACCGTTCCTCTAACGGAAAAAAGATTTTATGCTTGCGAAAAGGCATCATGTTGCCGTCAGCGCATTGCCGTAAATTCCGCTATGACCCCTTGCGCCGCATCCCCTATTTCCAACCGGACCTGCAACCGTACACCGAGGAAGATTTTCGTCTGGACTGATCAGAAAATTTTTTGCTTTTGCCTATTGACAATAACTTTTGCCTCTGTTATAATGGGTGTAAAGCAAATTCCTTTACAGGAAAACGCTTGGGAATCCGAGCGTTTTTTGTTTTGTAACAATACGGAAAAAGGAGGGACAGCGTATGGCAAAGAACATGGAAATCGTGTGGCTGTTTGATTTTTACGGCGATATGCTGACGGATAAACAGCATCAGGTATTTGAGCTGTATTATGAGCAAGATCTGTCCCTTTCGGAAATTGCTGAAAACCAATCCATCACCCGTCAAGGTGTACGGGATGCCATCAAACGATGCGAATCCCAACTGTTGGAGATGGAAGAACGTCTGCATTTAGCGGCACGCTTTCGTTCGGTACAAAACGGATTGGAAGCGATTCGCACAGCCGCCCAAGACATTCAGATCTTGAACGATCGCACCCGCTATTCCCGTGATATCGAGGATCGTGCTGCGCAGATCGTCAAGCTCGCCGATGAATTGAGAGAGAGGTAACCGCCGTGGCATTTGAAGGCTTGTCCGACAAACTTTCTGCCGCATTCAAGCGGTTGAAAAATAAAGGTAAGTTAACCGAAGCCGACGTAAAAGAAGCCATGCGTGAAGTACGGCTGGCACTTTTGGAAGCGGATGTCAACTATAAAGTTGCGAAAGAATTCACCGCCACCGTTGCTGCCCGTGCCGTCGGCGAAAAGGTAATGGAAAGCCTGACGCCTGCGCAGATGGTCATCAAACTGGTCAACGAAGAATTGACGACGTTGATGGGAGGCGAAGCCGCCAAACTGGCAACCGCCAACCGCCCTCCTTGTGTGATCATGATGTGCGGTTTACAGGGTTCCGGTAAAACCACCCACTCAGCGAAGCTTGCCAAAATGCTCAAAGGGCAAGGACACCGTCCGTTGCTCGTAGCGTGTGACGTGTATCGTCCCGCCGCCATCACCCAGTTGCAGGTGGTTGGTGAAAAAGTGAACGTGCCTGTCTTTGAACGAGGTACCATTGACCCCGTTTCGATTGCCAAACAAGCGGTAGCGCATGCCAAAGACCATGGCAACGATTACGTTATCTTAGACACCGCCGGTCGTCTGCACATTGATGAACAGTTGATGGCGGAACTTACCAATATCCGTGCAGCGGTCACACCGCAGGAGATCCTGTTGGTGGTGGATGCCATGACCGGTCAAGATGCCGTTAACGTGGCGCAATCCTTTAACGAAACACTGTCTATTGACGGTGTTATCCTGACCAAGCTGGACGGCGATACCCGTGGCGGTGCCGCTTTGTCGGTTCGTGCCGTTACCGGTAAACCCATCAAATTTGCCGGCACCGGCGAAAAGCTGGACGATTTAGAGGTATTCCATCCGGCACGCATGGCATCCCGTATCCTCGGCATGGGCGATGTCATGTCACTCATCGAGAAAGCACAGCAACAGCTGGATGACCGCAACGCCGAAGAATTGGCCCGTAAGCTGCAACAAGATCGTTTCGATTTTAACGATATGTTAGAGCAGTTTCGTCAAATCCAAAAAATGGGTGATATCAAAAGTCTGCTCGGCATGATTCCCGGCATGGGCAAACAGCTCAAAGATATTGATATCGATGAAAGACAATTTGCTCGTATTGAGGCCATCATCCTTTCCATGACCGCAAAAGAACGGAGCAAACCCGACATCATCAACCCCTCACGCAAACGCCGCATTGCAGCGGGTTGCGGTATGAAGGTAGAGGATGTCAACCGTCTTCTCAAACAGTACGACACCATGCGCCAGCTCATGAAACGCATGAAAAACATGGGCAAAAAAGGTGGCAGGGGATTGCCGCCCGGTTTCGGAAGAAACGGCATGAATCCTTTCGGTTTCTAATTTCAACCGTCCCCGATGGTTGGTAGGAATATATATTTTTCACAACATTTTGGAGGTAACCAACATGGCAGTAAAAATCAGACTGCGCCGCATGGGCGCAAAGAAAGCACCCTTCTATCGCATCGTTGTAGCGGATTCCCGCTATCCCCGTGATGGCCGTTTCATTGAAGAGATCGGCTACTACAATCCGTTGGAAGAGCCCGCTGTTGTCAAAATTGACACCGAGAAAGTTCAGAAATGGATCGCCAACGGCGCTCAACCCACCGACACCGTCAAATCTTTGTTAAAGAAAGCCGGTATCTAAATCATGAAAGAGTTACTGTTGACGATTGCGCGGGGTCTTGTAGAAGAACCCGATGCGGTCGTTGTCACACAAGACGAGCCTGCGGAAGACGGCACCATTGTGTTTCATCTTCATGTAGCAGCCGACGACATGGGCCGTGTCATCGGTAAACAAGGTCGCATTGCGAAAGCCATGCGCACCGTTATGCGTGCCGCTGCGACCCGTCAAAATGCCAAAGTTTCGGTCGAAATCGACGACTGATATACGAAGACCTCTCACCGCCGTTGTTTGACTTGCTTTGAATAACGCCGTGAGAGGTTTTTTCCAAGGAGGGCACTATGCCGAAAGTCATCTTTCTTGAAGCCGGAGAAATCGTCGGCACCCATGGGGTGCGTGGCGAGGTGCGGGTGCGCCCGGAATGCGACTCCCCCGAACAATTCAGCACGCTGCGTACGATATATTTTGACTCGGATGGCAAACGAGCCGTGCGCATGAAAGCACGACCGCACAAAACCATTGCGCTCGCCAAGCTGGAAGGTGTCGATACCGTGGAAGCCGCTGCCGCCTTGCGGGGGACCATGCTGTACCTCAACCGTCGAGATTTGAAGTTGGAAAAAGGTCGCTATTTTATCTGCGACCTCATTGGCACACAGATCGTTGACTACGATACAGGCGCCCTCTACGGGACTTGTAGCGATGTCAGCCATACCGGCGGCGCCAACGACGTCTACCATCTAACCACCCCTGTCGGCAAAGAAGTGTTGATCCCCGTCATTCCGGACATTGTAAAAGAGGTAGACCTTGAAAACAATTGTATCCGAATTACCCCGATGTTAGGATTGTTTGATGATGAGAATTGATTTTTTAACCTTGTTTCCCGACTCCTGTAATGCCGTGCTGGGCGAAAGTATCATTGGACGTGCCCGTGAACGTGGCATTTTAGACTTTCACTTTCACCAAATTCGGGATTACACCAAAAACCGCCAAAAACAGGTGGACGATTACCCCTATGGCGGCGGTATGGGCATGGTGATGAATGCGCAACCCATTGCCGACTGTTTTCGTGCAGTGTGTGAACAGATCGGCCACCGTCCGCATTTCATCTACCTGTCTCCTCAAGGGAAAACCTTAACCCAGCAACGGGCACGTGAACTGGCAGAACTGCCCGAACTGTGCCTTTTATGCGGCCACTACGAAGGGGTAGACGAACGGGTATTGGACGCCTTGGTAGACGAACAAATTTCCATCGGGGATTACGTACTGACCGGCGGCGAATTACCGGCCATGGTGCTGGCAGATTGTGTTTCCCGTATGATTCCCGGTGTACTGTCCGACGAGGTTTGTTTTACTGAGGAGAGCCATTTTTCTTCGCTGCTGGAATATCCGCAATATACCCGCCCCGCCGTTTGGGAAGGACGTGAAGTACCGGCGGTTTTGTTATCCGGTCATCACGAGAATATTGCGGCGTGGAGACGGGAACAATCCTTATTACGGACGTTGGAACATCGCCCCGATTTGTTGGAGGATGCGGATCTGTCCCCGAAAGAAAAACGATTTTTAGCCGAACAAAAACGGTATTCTGACTAAAAGTTGTTCACCGTTCTCGTCATTTTGAACAAAGACGACGGTTTTGTCTTTTTTAAAATAGGGCAGGCATCCAAAATTTCAAAAAACGAGGTTTTTTGCGACGTTTTTGTTTGACCGCAAGGCGGATTGTGCTATAATAATATATAGTAACAGCAAAGTTGAGATGTGATGACGAAAAGGAGATTATTGTATGTATGTCAAAGATGTTTTGGTTCAAAACCAAGTAGGCCTGCATGCTCGTCCGGCAACTTTCTTTATCCAAAAAGCAAACGAGTTTAAAGCTTCTATCTGGGTAGAAAAAGAGGAGCGCCGCGTCAACGCAAAAAGCTTGCTGGGCGTGTTGTCGCTCGGTATCGTCGGTGGTACTACCATCCGCATCCTTGCCGACGGTAACGACGAAGAAAAAGCGGTGGATGCGCTGGTATCGTTAGTACAGTCCGGTTTCACAGAGTAAAAAACGCAAGAAAAGCGCAGCCAAACGGCTGCGCTTTTTTGATAAATTTGGCTAAACGGAGGTGTGAGGTATGGAGAAACGTGCGACCCTGCGAGCCGCCGCTATGGCGTTGCCAACCGAGCCGGGTGTGTATATCATGAAGGATGCCAAAGGCACCGTCATCTACATCGGCAAAGCAAAAAACCTAAAAAACCGAGTCAGCCAATATTTCGGTTCCGATACCACACACACCGAAAAGGTACGGCAAATGGTAAGCCGTGTTGACCGATTTGATTATATCGTAACGGGTAGCGAATTTGAGGCGTTGGTACTGGAATGTTCCCTGATAAAACAATATGCGCCCAAATATAATATCCTGCTCAAAGACGATAAAGGTTATCATTACATTCGGGTATCGCCTCCCCCGTATTCCCGCATCAGCGAGGCAAAGAAAAAAGAAGAAGACGGCGCACGCTATATCGGACCTTACCTCTCCTCTTTTGCGATCAAACAAGCGGTGGATGAAGTCAATAAACTGTTTGAACTGTCCACTTGCCATAAACCGTTGCAGTACCGTCGTGCGTGTAGTCGTCCATGTTTAAATCACTATATCGGGCAATGCTGCGCCCCCTGTAACGGCCATATTCCCCCCGCCGCCTATGCCGACCGTGTAGAGCAGGCGGTCACCTATCTTACCCAAGGTCGTGCCAAACTGACCGCCATGCTGCGTCAGCGGATGGAAGCCGCCGCCGAATCATTAGATTTTGAAACCGCCGCCCGCTTGCGTGACCGCTTGCGAGCGTTGGAAAAATTAAGCGCCTCCCAAAAGGTGGTACAGTCCCGCACAAAAAACCAGGATATCCTTGCTTTTTCACAAGCGCAAGGAGTGGCTTGTTTTGAGGTGTTCCGCTTTACCAACGGGGCTTTATCCGACCGTGAACATTTTTTTGTAGAACCCTCGGAAGACCTCCCCGCCACCCGAGCAGAATTTGTGCGTCGCTATTATTCCTTACGGGATAATATTCCACCTCGTATTCTGTTAGACGGTGAAGTGGAAGATACCCCGTTGTTGGAACGGTGGCTCAGCGAAAAAGCCTCCGCTGTCGGCTGTCGCTATGCGGTGCGTTTTGTTATCCCGCAGCGAGGCGAATCGGCGCAACTACTGGCTATGTGTCGAGATAATGCTGCCGAACGGGTCGCAACCCGCTTAAATCTTCGTGGTCATGACATTACCGCTTTGGAGGAATTACGGGATCTGTTGGACCTTTCAGCCCTCCCATCCCGCATTGAAAGCTACGACATTTCCCATACCGGCGGGCAAAACGTCGTTGGCGGAATGGTCGTGTTCAAAAACGGAAAACCGTTCAAACAAGCTTATCGCCAATTTACCATCAAAACCGTTGTAGGTCAGGACGACTATGCTTGTATGCGAGAAGTATTGAGCCGCCGTTTACAAGAATACACCGCCTCACCCGACGATGTTGGCTTTGGTGAATTACCCGATGTCATTCTACTGGACGGCGGTAAAGGGCATGTATCCGCCGTAAAACCACTGGTGGACAGCTTTGGTTATGGCATCCCGGTGTTCGGCCTTGTTAAGGATTCCCACCATCGCACCCGTGCGATTACGCAAGAGGGGGCCGAACTGTCCATTCGCTCCCACCGCAGCGCTTTCGCCTTGGCAACGGCAATACAAGATGAGGTGCACCGTTTCGCAATCCGCTACCACCGGACGAAACATCGTAAACAAAGTATCGGTACCACGTTAACCGAAATCCCCGGTGTTGGACCGAAACGTGCCGCCCTGCTTCTGCGGCATTTCGGGTCGCTGCGAGCCATAAAAGACGCAACTGTGGATCAGCTCTCAGCGGTGAAAGGCATGACCCGTCCGGCAGCCGAAGCCGTCTCGCAATATTTTCGTGAATAAAATTAGAATACGGCTCTTGCATTGAATATAGTCGCTGTGGTATACTGGAATCATACAAAGAATGAAAGAAGGAGCACCGCCATGGATACTTTTGTGGAACAACTTGTTAAGAAGAAAAAAAGCGTCGGCCAGATCGTCACAATCGCCGGCATCCTTTTAGCAACAGCAATTTTGGTGGTCGCTTCCCTGTTGCTTTTTCGTGTTTTAGGAGCTTTCTCCACCTTTATTATTGTAGGTGTTTTTTACGGTGCCTGGTACCTCTTGACCGCCCAAAACATCGAATACGAATACAGCGTGACTAACGGTGACATCGATATCGACCGCATCACCGCACAACGTAAACGCACCCGTATTGTATCGGTATCGGGGAGAAAAATCGAAAGCGCCGGCAAATACCATCCGGAAAAATGGGCAGGTCGTCAGATCGATCGTACCGTTATGGCAGCCCCGTCCGACCGTGAGGATAACCTGTATTACTTCACCTATCACAGTAAAAAACGTGGCCATACGTTGGTCATTTTCCAACCCGATGACCGTGTAAAACAATCTGTGTATGACGGCCTTCCGAAACTGGTACAACTCGACTGGGATAAAGAATAACCAAAAAAAGCAGCCGTTGGCTGCTTTTTTTAAAAGGAGAAATTATCGTGACCGCTTGGGATTCTATCAAAGCCTGCTTTAAGCCACGCTTACCGGACAGCCACAAAGGAACATACGGTACGCTGTTATCCGTCTGCGGCAGTTACGGCATGGCAGGCGCCGCTATTCTGGCCGCCCGTGCCGCCTATCGCTCAGGAACCGGACTGGTCGTCGCCGCACTTCCCGCCTCCATCTACCCCATTGCCGCCGTCAGCGTTCCCGAAGCGGTATTTGCCCCGTTTGACACGGATTCGGTAGCCAACTGTACCGAACTGCTAGCCCCTTATATGCAAAAAGCCGATACCGTTTTGGTGGGATGCGGTCTTGGCAATACCCCTTTCACCGCCGAACTGGTACAAACCGTTTTAAAAAATTGCACTGTTCCGATCGTGTTGGATGCGGATGGTATAAATGCCGCCATACGGCATATAGATATACTGGAAACAGCGTCCGCATTGCGTGTTTTAACACCGCATCCAAAAGAACTTGCTCGCCTGCTTGACAGTACGGTCGAACAGATTCAAGCCGACCGTTTGACGGCTGCCTCAACCGCCGCCTCCCGTTTTCATGCAACGGTCGTGCTCAAAGGCCACCGTACCGTCATCGCCGATGAAAGCGGAGCGTTATGGATAAACGAAACCGGCAATCCCGGTATGGCGGTTGCCGGATGCGGAGACATATTGGCAGGGTTGATTGCCGGTTTACTGGCACAAGGCCTGTCACCTTGGGATGCGGCTCGTTGCGGCGTATATCTTCACGGTGCCGCCGGCGACCGTGTAGCTATGCGCTTGTCACAACACGCCATGATGCCTACCGATATATTGGAGGAGATCGGACCGCTGTTTCTGCAACTTGAACAATAAGGGGTAGAAACTCTATGCGCCACCGCCTGCTCGCCTTTTGTACCGCTATCCTGCTTTTCTTTTCGGCTTGCCGACGACAACCACCCGCTGACCCAATGGCTATCGATTTTTCCTGTCGCTTTCGTGCGCAGTATGCCGATATGACAGCGGCCGGCACGTTAACCAGACGCACAGCAGGCACGTTGTTGTTGGAATTTTCCGAACCCGAAACATTAAACGGCCTGTCTGCCGACTGGGATGGTGAAACCGTTACCCTCCATTATAAGGGGCTGTCTTTCGATGTAGACCCCTCCAAACTGCCCGAAAGCGCTTTGGGCGAACAACTCATTTTAGCATTTGATGCCGCCTTGCGAAACGAAGGCACTCATCAAGCCGAGGATGGAACGATTACCATCACCGGCGGCGATGCGTCTTCTTCCTATACCCTGGTGTACGATGCAAAAACCGGCATGCCGCTTTCACTCTCGGCGCCCAACGTCCCCTTAACCGTCACGTTTATTGCCTCATAAGAGTGTACAAACCCAAAATCAACGAAGAACAGGCGTATTGTCTTGAAGGACAATACGCCTGTTCTTTATTTATCACGGCATATTTCTACACAGCTATATCCACCTTGCTCCGCACCCACCAATAGGCTTTCTTGTGCGACAATAGAGGCAACTCGTATCAAACCTCATTATAGTAAATATAAAATAACCGTCATACGTAAATTTCGAAAATTTTAAAAAATATTTTTAACCCTGACAGAAATTGTCAGGGTTAAATTTTATACTGTGTTTGCAGCTGTGAAAGATTGGGACGCCAATCAAAGAAAAATATTAAAATTTATTCATGAAAGGAAATGAAATTATGGCATGTAAAGGTGCTAGAAAAACAACAGCAGTTAAAATGACTGCACAAGACAACGAGATTAGAGACGTATCGTTAGAACTCTCAACGGATCAACAAACCCAAAAGCTTCTTTTTGGCGTTGATTCACAAACTCCGTCCCATGATATTCTGCAAAATAATTTAACGGAATTTGAATGGGCGGTAAGAAATAAGGTATACCCGAATTTTTGGGGAAGAAACTTGACAGGCACAAATGCACTTACAAAAGAAGAAATCGATTTTCTTCACAGTAAAGGCTGTAAAATCGCCGCAGTTTATTCTGATTTGGGTGAAAAAAAGACCGAGGAACAGGGACAAATCCTTGCAGAAAAGACCCAGGAACTGGTTCTCGAACTGGGTATTCCCGAGGGCACCGCAATTTTCTTGGAAATCCCGGAAAATGAGGCTGTATCACGAGACTTTATGCGTGGATTTGCAGGCGGTCTGTTAGACGCAGGATTCACTCCGGGGTTTAAGGCAAATACCGATGCCGCATTTGATTTTGACCACCAATATAGCCGAGGTATGCAGACGGATCAAGATGTTTTCGAGCAATGTCTTATCTGGGCTGTATCACCCAGTCTGGCGGAGTTTGACCGTGTTACCACCACTCATCTCATTCACCCCGATAATTGGGTGCCTTTTGCTCCGTCAGGGATTACCCGACAGGATATTGCGATTTGGCAGTATGGTAAGAACTGTCATCCCATTCATGACGATGCAGGCGTTGAGGTGACTTTCAATGTGAACCTCGTAAGAAATCCCCAGATCATCATTGAAAAAATGTTTTAGTTGAAAGGGTGTATGAAAATATGTATAATGGAGGTAAAGAAAGATGTCTGTTTATTCAGTAAATGTATATCCGAGCAGTACAACAATACAAAAGGACCATTGGTACTACGATGCGTATGCAGTCGTGAGTGCGAGCAGTGACTGCTATAAAGATGTTGAATGGTATAGCGACAAACCAAGTGTTGCAACTGTAAACGAATCAAACGGATACATTTGGGGCTGCAGTCCGGGTGTTGCAAGAATATATGCACGGTCAACATTTGACAGCAGCAAGCAAGATTGCATTATCGTGCACGTAACAAACGACCCGATTTGTGTGGAGTCGGTATCCCTTGATGCCTCAAATTTTTCAATTAGAAAAGGCAGACAATTCGTCTTGTCTGCTACTGTTTATCCTGAAAATGCAAGTAACAAATCCATTGCCTGGAGCAGCTCGGATGAAAGCGTTGCAACAGTAAGCGAAGGAGTCGTTACCGCAAAATCCAAAGGTGACACCTATATCTATGCTGTGGCACAAGACGGTAGCGGCATGTATGATACCTGTTACGTGAAAGTAACCGAGAATATCTTAGTTAGTTCTATCACACTAAACCATTCAAGTTACACGTTAAATGCTAACGGATCTGTATTACTTCGCGCAACAGTATGTCCTACTAACGCAACAAACGATTGTGTTGAGTGGAGCAGTAATAAACCGCATATAGCATTTGTAAATCCCGATAGTGGATTCGTAACCGCACAAGGAACAGGAACGGCAATAATTACAGCAAGGGCACAGGATGGAAGTGGCAAATATGCAGAATGTACGATTACTGTTACCCCACCTGTCGCTGTGACGGGGGTTGAGGTTTACCCCACAAGTCTTACGATGAATGTAGGTGATACCGATTACCTTTGTAAAACCATTTATCCGTCAAACGCCACAAACCAAACAGTAACTTGGTGCAGCAGTGATGATAGCGTTGCAGAGATTAATACTTATAGCGGTAAAATTACTGCTAAAAAAGCAGGAACTACTACAATTACCGCAACTACCGCTGATGGTGGGTTTCAGGATTGCATGACAATAAATGTAAACTATTGTGGCGGTTCTAATTATAGAGATGTTACAAAGCATAATATGATGTTATGTAATGATGGATATTATGTCTGTACAAGATGTGGGTATAAAGTTCAATCACCTGAGTTACAAGATCGTCAGATTCTTTCGGGTGAGGACTATTTAAAAGTTTTTTCTTGTCTTATGTTTTATGCATATCTTGAAGTTTATAGGCAAAAGTTTCCATCAGTTTCAGATTTTGAACTGTCACAAAACACGGCTATGCAATTAGTAACCGAGATTAGACAAAAAAACATCTATGCAAATAGGTATTCATATTCCGACGGCAACGGCCAATGTTTAGGACCAAACATAGATTATAATCATATGTTTTCATTTGTAGAGTTAAGAGATTTAAATATTTTTAATATCGGTAATTTTAATGGACTTAACAATTCAATTAATGATTTGGTAATAGGAATATTTTGTCCATCAATAGCTATGACACAAAATATCTTGGACCTTATAACACATCAAATGAATGGCATTGATTTTTCGGCAATGGTATTAGATTTGTGCGGTTATAGCAATATTGCTAATGGATTATCCATGGTATCGGCAGTAATGGATGCAACTAATACTGGTATTAATACGGATGATCAGTTGATTGTGGTACGGTTAAATAATGCTATTCAAGGGAACTTTATTTTTAGCCCTGATAACAAATTTAAAATGGTGAAATATACTAATTAAATGCTTGTTATGGAATAAATAAACTGAAAAGGCCTGGTTTTTTATGTGCTATAAAAACCAGGCCTTTTTCAGTGAAACTTTATTTTCATATGAATTTTTTAAAAGAAAAAATCGCATTAAGAAAAAACAAAATAGTTGAAACTAAAAAGATAAAAAATGCGATTTTGATATTATGAATTAT
>JAZRZU010000058.1:0-16737 GCA_045601465.1 Acutalibacteraceae bacterium | reverse complement strand
ATATCGGATTTACCCACATCTCCGGTTTTCCCCGGGGGGAATTTGTTGCAAAAACATTATAAAAGACGCTCGGCTTTGCCGTGCGTCTTTTTGTATTATTGACATGCTAAATCATCTGCATCTGTACATTTCCGTCATGTTCAGATAGGGATATTGCGGTAACCGTTTCATGGCAGTGCTCTATCAGCAACGTAGACAACGGATTCTCCACCTCACGTCGAATTACATTGCGAAGATCACGCGCGCCTCGTTTACCGCCATGTGCTTTGGATGCAAGAAGCGAGGGGAACGTTTCAGACCAGGTGAGTGTGACACCTCGTTCGGCAAGCGGGCCTATCAGTTCATTTAACATCAGCACGGCAATCTCTTCGTAATTTTCTTTGGATAGCGGTGCAAAATACACGACCTCATCGACACGACCGATAAACTCCGGACGCAGGAACTCTGAAAGTGCTTTTTCTGCCTTTTCCCGTGTTGCCGCTACCGTACTCTTACCAAACCCCATCAAATTTTCTTGGAATTGACTGCCGGCATTGGAAGTCATCACAATCACGGTATTTTCGAAATTGACCACACGCCCGTGCGCATCGGTCACACGACCCTCATCTAAAATCTGTAATAAAATATTCAGCACATCCGGATGCGCCTTTTCAATCTCATCCAATAAGATGACAGAATATGGCTTGCGGCGCACTTTTTCGGTTAACTGTCCCGCTTCGTCGTAACCGACATAACCGGGAGGTGAACCAATAATACGAGATACCGCATGTTTTTCCATAAACTCCGACATATCCAAACGAATCAATGTTTCCGGAGTGTCAAACAGCTGAGAAGCCAGCACCTTGACCAATTCCGTTTTTCCCACACCGGTTGGACCAACAAAGATAAACGAAGCCGGACGACGACGGGGGCTGATCTGCACACGGCTGCGGCGAATAGCAGCAGAAACCAATGCTACCGCCTCATCCTGACCAATAACATGGCGGCGTAATTCCTGTTCCAGATCCGCCAATTTGGATAATTCGTTTTCTTGAACCTTTGCCGCCGGAATACCGGTCCACAGTTCAATAACCTTTGCCAGATGTGATTCAGAAAGCGGTGTGGAAACCGCCTCTTCCCGCACGGCATCGATCGCTTGTTGCGTTTTTAACAACTCTGCACGAATATTCGCCAGTTGTTCGTAGTCGATTTCTTCTTGTACCATGGCATCCGATTCTTGCTTTTGTAAAGCCTGTTCTGCTAACAAAAGCTTCGCATATTCATCCGCCTTAGTATTTTGCAGTACCGCTGTTGCACAGGCTTCGTCCAATAAGTCAATCGCTTTGTCCGGTAAAAAGCGGTCGGTAATATAGCGTTCGGATAACACCGTGACCGTGCGAAGCAATGAATCCGCTATCGTCACACCATGGTAGTTCTCGTAATACGATTTAATACCGCACAGTATCTGTACCGTGTCCTCAATGGACGGTTCCTCCACCTTGACAGGCTGAAAACGGCGCTCTAATGCGGTATCCTTCTCAATGTGTTTACGATATTCCGTAAAGGTAGTGGCACCGATTACCTGAATCTCTCCACGAGAAAGCGATGGTTTCAAAATGTTGGCAGCGGACATACTTCCCTCAGAATCGCCGGTTCCCACCAACGTGTGTACTTCATCAATAAAAAGAATAATATTCCCCTGTGCCTTAACCTCTTCAATCAGGCCTTTAATACGGCTTTCAAACTGGCCACGGAACTGAGTACCTGCCACCAAGCCAGTCATATCCAACAGATGCACTTCTTTATTTTGCAATTTGTACGGAACTTTACCGGCCGCGATACGCAGAGCAAGCCCTTCCGCAATCGCCGTTTTTCCTACACCCGGCTCACCAATTAAACAGGGGTTGTTTTTACTGCGACGGCACAGAATCTGTATGGTGCGATAAATTTCTCGGTCACGACCAATAATGGCATCCAGTTTCCCTTCCCGTGCTTTTTTTGTAAGGTCGGTACAATAATGATCTAAAAATTTACGCTTTTTGCCCTTGTCTTTTTTTTCTGTCGACTCTTTGGAATCTTTTTCGGCATCCGCTTCAACAGGTGCTTCCGCCTGACCGCCAAACAGGTTTTGCAAAAACGGCGGGAACGTGGCGGCACCACCCGGCACAAAGTCTTCATCATCCTCGTTTTCGGGATTCATGAGTGTACCGAATTGCTCATCCATTTGTTCTAATTCTTCTTGACCGATACCAAACTTTGTCAGCAGGTCATCAACCGGCTTGATACCCAATTCTTTGGCGCAGGTCAAACATAATCCTTCGTTTGTGCTTTTATCCCCCTCCATGCGGGTGATAAACACCACGGCGGGACGCTTTTTACAACGGGAACACACCATGTGCGATAAACTCTCCTTTGTTGGAAAATCAGGAAACTGTTGACGAATCCGCAATCGTTTCGGTCGTTACTTCTTTTCGCAGTTTCAAATAGATCATCATATATTTAAAGAATGAAAATACCATCGTTGCGGCTACTAACACAATTAAGCTTGCCAATACGGCCGGTGGCATATCATCCCATACCACAATCAACAGCATAACCGCATAAAACAGGAAGGTGGATACTTTTCCGAACCATTTGGAACCACGAATAACAGCGTTCTTCGAGAAGAGAATCCAACCGCCGATTGCCTGTAATGCCTCTTTAATCAGACAAATGATTGCCAACGGAATGAGCGCTCGGTATCGAACCAGTAAACATAACAGTACCGTCACCTGTGTCAGCTTATCGGCAAACGGATCGAGTAGTTTTCCGATTTTGGTAATTTGGTTAAACCGCCGAGCAATAACACCGTCAAGTAAGTCGGTCAGACCGGATAACAGTAATACGACTACCGCCCACTCTAACTGATCGTTAAAATACAACACGGCAAACACCGGTAACAATCCAAGCCGTACAAGTGACAGCACGTTGGGTATATTCCATACAAAGGTTAAACATTCCATTACTTTCATTCCCTCATTTAATTGCGATTCAATAGTTTGGTCAGCGGATTTATCTCAGCGAGTTCACCGACAATCACACTGTTCTCTAAATTCTCTTTTGTAAAAGGACCAACGCCTCCACTCATCGTAAGCAGTTGTATAACCGTAACGGCTATGAGTGCAAATAAAACGCCTTTTGCTAAACCTAAAACACCACCAAACAACCCATCCACCTGCCTGAGGACCGGGATTTTAAGAATGGGTCGTAATAGTTTTTCGAATAAATGAATCACCAAGGATGTCAAAATAAACAACAAGATAAAGGAAAGGATCCTGAGTCCCGTCACGACGATCGGACGAAGCAAATCATCTGCTACATACTCGGCAACCGCTTCGGAAGAAGTGGATAAATCCTTATCAAAGATATTTTGTTCAATTTTTTCAGTGTCAACCATACCTTTTAAAGGGCTTGGCAAGGCTGCCATCACCGCTTGCACCTGTTCATTTATCCCTTGTGCGGCACCATCTACTACCGTGTCGTTCCACACAACCTCTACTTTTTCAGAAAGCACATCCTTAACGACCTTATCGTATAAAAAGGTTGATAAACCGCTGCTTAATGAAAACGCAACAAAAAAGGCTAACAGGCTCCCCAGCAGCTGTACCATGGTACGCACAAAGCCACGACGAAATCCTATAACGACTGTAACAAGAAAAACAAGCAGGATAATGACATCAAATAGTATAGCCATTTTGCTACCACCTCTTTCTTTTCGGTAATGTCTATTAGACTACATCACTACGAATCGATGCGTTTCAATTCACTCAGCGTCAAGAGCAACGGTGCATCCCGATATTCTGCCGCTAACAACGCATCGGATGGAGTTTTGGTTTCACTTTCTTGACCCGTTCTATTAAACATATACAAGTGAGAATCGGTTAGAACCGATACTCGTGAGTTTCTCGCCGATGCACTGCGGAAGTTGCCGGCAAGCTGTTCGCTTTTCCAAACCTTTCCGTCACCGCTTACCATCCACACATATCCGTCACCGGTACTGCCGGAACGTTGTAAAACAATTCCCGAAATGGTCTGCGTAGCGCTGTATCCAACCGGTTCAAAACCATTGAACGCCGTTTTTTCCACTTCTTTTGCACGAGGGGGCAAAAACCACATTTCTTTATCACCCACCGCAAGCACTGCACCGTTGCTGAAATAATTCACCTCGTACAACAACAAGTCGGTCCCGCTGAATTCGGTAGGTTCGGTATCAGAAAAATTAAATACCAGCAAGACGGATTTAAGCATCCCGCCCTCCGCTGTGGTCCCCACCGCTGCGACACCTTTCCCGTTTGGGGCCAGGGAAAGGTTTGTTATCAGATACTTGCGGCTTTGATACGTAAAGATCTGGTTACCTTTACGGTTAAACACTCGAATTTCACACAGATAACTCTGCGAGGTGCTGTCGGTAACGATCCCAACCATACCGGATGGCAATAGACAAGAGGCATAAATGCGGCCGTTTTCCAATTCCATAGACAGGTGTGTTTCTCGGCGACTGTCCAACCGAAAACGGTTGCTGCCAACATCGGTAATCAGCGCATAACGTCCCGCCGTATGTAAAGTAGGTGTAGAAAACGAGTGCGGACGTGTAATCACACGGGAAGCAGAAGAATTATAAAATTGCAACGAGGTGTCAGTTAAGGTAATAAAGTGCTGATGCACCTCACCCATCGCTTTAACGGTATTCCCTTCAATCGATGTCGGGAAACCGTTGCCGATTTCCGCATCACCAAAACGTGCTTCCGCCCAATCCAATACCGCTTCGGGCGCAATGCGATCCCAGTTTCTCCACATTAGGAAAATCGATAACAAAACGGCGGCAACAATAAACAAGCGTGCAAAGAATTGCAGCCAAGGACGATATTGATTTTTCGGCCGTTTTCGAGCAGTTCCCGAATTGCTCATATCATTGCCTCCTCTTGATACCAAACTTCATCTAAGAAAAGACCACAGGCGGGTGCTGTTGCACCGGCAAGTTGACGGTTGCCTGTTTCCAATGCCCGTCGTACAGAATCCTCCGACAATCGACCGCCTATTACATCCAAAATGGTACCGACCAGAATTCGTACCATATTGTAGAGAAAACCATCTGCCTCTACGGTGTAAGTCACCATATCCCCATCACGATGCACCTCAGAGCGGCGAATCGTACGCACTCGATCCTGCACGGCACTCCCTGCGGAACAAAAGGCGGAAAAATCATAGGTGCCGACAAACAACCCGGCGACACGATTCATTGCCGTTTCATCCAACCGGGAGCGTATATACAAGGAACGGTCTTTCTCAAACGGATTGCGGGCGGTACCGTTCCAAATGCGGTACACGTACCGTTTGGCAACCGCTGAATACCGAGGATGAAACGACTCCTCCACCGTTCGGCAATTAAGAACGGCAATATCCTGTGGCAGCACCGCATTGAGTGCCTGCACGAATTTTTCCAATGTCATTCGCTTGGGACATTCGGTCGTACAATAAAATCGATTGGCATGAACGCCTGCATCCGTACGGCTGCAACCGGTTACTGACGGTCGCATTCCGATGATATGCCCAATGGAATCTTGGAGAGTTTCCTGCACGGTAATGCCGTTTGGTTGGACCTGCCAGCCGTGGTACCGTGTACCTTCATACTGTAAGGTAAGCAAAACTTTCTGCATAAAACCCTCCCTTTCTATTAAATCGTTGCCGGTACCCAGATGTTGCTCAAAACCAACAACACCGTAAACACAACCATAACACCAATTGCCACACCGTCACGCTTTGCCATGTGTAATTGTTTCATACGAGTGCGCCCTTCCCCACCTTCGTAGCAACGGCATCCCATGGCAGTTGCCAAATCATAGGCACGCCGAAAAGAGGAAATAAACAAGGGAACCAAAATTGGAATAAGCGCACGCACACGTTGCAATAAATTTCCGCTGTCCATGTCTGCGCCACGTGCTTTTTGGGCTAACATGATTTTATCCGTATCCTCGATGAGCGTTGGGATAAACCGCAAGGCGATGGTCATCATCATCGCAATTTCATGCACGCTGATGCGAAATACCTTTAAGGGGCTTAACACCCGTTCCAACGCATCGGTTAAGGTGGTTGGTGACGTGGTATAGGTCATCAGAGACCCCGCCGCAATGAGGCAGAGAATACGTGCCGAAATAAACAATGCGGTCAGAATGCCTTCTTTTGTGATTTTCAGTATCCAAAAGCTTACTAAAACCGTACCTTCAACATAAAAAAGGTTGATGATAGAGGTGAAAATCAACAGTGGGATAATCGGTTTTAAACCTTTGAGAATCAATTTCAGCGGCAATGCCGACAAGGCAATGCAAAGTCCTAACAAAAGGAACGCTGCCAACAAGCCGAGCCAATTATGCGGGATAAAGATCAGCACAATATAGCCAAAGGTTAAAATCAATTTGACACGGGGGTCTAATCGATGAAGAAACGAATTTCCCGGAAAAAATTGACCGATGGTAATATCCGACAACATTAGCGTTCCCCTCCCTTCAACAGGGGAATTAACACCTGCGTTGCTTTTTCTACCGTGTATATCGAATCCGGAACGTCAATTCCCCGACTACGAAGTTTTGCCATGATCTGTGTAACCGCCGGAACCGACAACCCCATTTCGGTCAGTTCGGCGGCATGAGAAAAGATGGTATCGGTATTTTCAAACATCGCTACTCGACCATTGTTAAGTACCAACACCCGCTGAGCAACACGGGCAACGTCCTCCATGCTATGAGAGACGAGCAAAACCGTTGTATGAAATTCCTGCTGATATGCACGAATACGATTTAAAATTAAATCTCTGCCACGAGGATCTAAACCGGCGGTTGGTTCATCTAAGATCAACACACGAGGACGCATTGCCATAACACCGGCAATCGCTACACGGCGCTTTTCCCCTCCGGACAAGTCAAAGGGGGATTTGTCCAGCATACCGGGTTTTAAGCCTACCCATTCGGCTGCCGTGCGTACACGTTCATCAATTTCTTGTTCCGATAACCCCATATTGCGTGGACCAAAAGCGATGTCTTTATACACCGTTTCTTCAAACAACTGATATTCAGGATATTGGAACACCAAACCCACTGCAAAGCGGATCTTACGAATATCCTTGGGATTTTCCCAAATATCACAGCCGTCCAGCATTACCGTTCCGGATTCCGGTTTTAATAATCCGTTGAGTAGTTGTACAAAACTGGATTTTCCGGAACCGGTATGCCCGATAACGCCCACAAATTCACCCTCCTCGATGCTTACCGACACATCGTGAAGCGCTTCTTTTTCAAACGGCGTTCCGGTCGAATACCGTATTGTGCAGTTTTTCGTTTCTAATAATGCCATAACTACAATAACTCCGATAAAACATTTACACAGTCATCAACGGTTAACACGTCTGCCGGCAGCGAAATGCCGGCTTGTCGCAAGAGATAGCAAAGTTCGGTTGGTTGCGGAACATCCAACTCAATTTCTCGCAATGCTTCCACCTGTGAAAACACCTCACGAGGTGTGCCGGACATGACAAGTTTTCCATTTTCCATCACCACTACACGATCTGCCAGCACCGCCTCTGCCATATAATGCGTAATCAAAACAATCGTGATGCCTTGCTCACGATTTAAACGGCAAATCGTATCAATAACCGCCTGTCTTCCACGAGGATCCAACATAGCGGTCGGCTCATCCAGCACAATACAATCCGGCTGCATCGCCAAAATACCCGCAATGGCGACCCGTTGCTTTTGACCACCGGATAGTTTGTGAGCCGCCTGATCTCGGTACTCATACATATCCACGGCTTTCAGTGCCGCATCCACCCGTTTGCGGATTTCCTGCGGTTCCAGCCCTAAATTTTCGGGTCCGAAAGCCACGTCCTCCTCCACAATGGTAGACACCAACTGGTTATCCGGATTTTGCAGCACCATACCAACGGTGCGGCGAATATCGTACTGCCTGCTTTCGTCGGCGGTGGGAATATCCCGCACATACACCGTACCGCCAAGAGGCAGCAGCAACGCATTAAAATGTTTCGCCAGCGTGGATTTCCCACACCCGTTATGTCCAAGCAAAGCCACAAACTCACCTTGACGGATCGTGAGATCAATACCATCCAGCACGACATCGGTATTTTGGTTTTCTTCTTCTTGATATTTAAAAGACACCTGTTTTGCTGTAATCATATCCATCTACTTACTGTTCCCCGCTTTCCACATAGCCGTTGCACCGCAAGGCAATACCAAACCGCTTTGCGAAACCGGTAAACCGATTTCGTCTGCGGTGGTAATGCCGCCAAAGCGTGGCGTTATCAGCGAACCCAGCAAATATTGCATAACAGACGGTGACAGACCGGTGGTATAGGAATTGATGAGAAAGAACAAGGGGTTGTCCGACAAAATGGCTGTACATTCCCGTACCAAATCAAATATTTGCTCCTCTAATTTCCACACCTCGCCACCGGGGCCACGTCCGTAAGAGGGCGGGTCCATTAAAATAGCATCGTAGGTGTTACCTCGGCGTTGTTCACGCTGGACAAATTTACCACAATCATCCACAAGCCAGCGCATGGGACGGTCCGATAACCCGGATACAGTAGCGTTTTCACGTCCCCACGCTACCATTCCTTTGGAAGCATCGACATGGGTAACGTGTGCGCCGGCAGCCACACACGCCAAGGTGGCGCCACCGGTATAACCAAACAAATTCAACACCCGAATCGGCCGACCTGCCGCACGGATCATACGTGCCATGGCATCCCAGTTAACCGCCTGCTCAGGGAACAGACCGGTATGTTTAAATCCCATAGGTTTTAAGCGGAACGTCAAATTGGTAGGACCAATATCCTGTGATTGATATCCGATTTCCCATACGTCGGGCAAGGGCTTATACGTTTCCCAATGCCCACCGCCTGTGTTGGAACGATGGTATCGTGCCTGCGCCGCTTTCCAAAGCGGATGACGTTTGCCGGTACTCCACAAAATTTGGGGGTCGGGACGGATTAAAATACACGTGCCCCACCGTTCCAAACGTTCACCGTCTGTGGCATCCAGCAATTCATAATCTTTCCAATTCTCTGCAACTCTCATAGGTCACCTTATACGTCAAAAGTCGTTTGATGAGCAATCCCCAAATGGGCATAGGCTGCCGGCAACACCACCCGACCACGGGGTGTGCGATTGATAAAGCCGAGCTGTAACAAGTACGGCTCATACACATCTTCAATGGTAATGGCTTCTTCACCGATAACCGCTGCCAACGTATCCAAGCCAACAGGTCCGCCGTTGTAATGCTGGATCATCGCCAACAATAAGCGGCGGTCCACCATATCCAGGCCAAGCTCATCCACTTCCAGTCGATCCAAAGCGAGCTGTGCTACTTCGGCGGTAATGCCACCACCATTCATCACCTGCGCAAAATCACGCACACGTTTGAGTAGGCGGTTTGCAATACGGGGTGTGCCACGTGAACGGGAGGCAATTTCCAACGCACCGTCGTTGTCACAAGTAATCCCAAGGATGCCGGCACTGCGCATGACGATTTTAGCCAACTCCTCCGGTGTATACATTTCCAAACGGCAAATAACACCAAAACGGTCACGCAACGGCGCCGACAACTGTCCCGCACGAGTGGTTGCACCAATTAACGTAAATTTCGGTAACGGGAGATGAATGGAAGAAGCGCCTTGCCCCTTGCCGTTAATAATATCAATCGAAAAATCCTCCATAGCGGGATACAAGATCTCCTCAACGGTACGAGGCAAGCGGTGAATTTCGTCGATAAACAACACGTCACCTTGCTCCAAATTTGTTAAAAGAGCCGCCAAATCGCCCGCACGTTCCAGTGCCGGGCCGGAGGTAATACGAAAGTTCACACCAAGTTCATGCGCAATGATCGCAGACAGCGTAGTTTTGCCGAGTCCCGGAGGACCATACAACAACACGTGGTCCAACGAATCCCCACGCAGCTTAGCAGCATTGATGAATACCGATAAATTTTCTTTTACTTTTTCCTGTCCGACATATTCCGAAAGCGTACGAGGACGTAACGGATTATCCCCCTCGTCCTCCGGCAGGTATTCCATCGACATCATGCGATTTTCATAATCCATTTCCGTCATCGTTCTTACCTCCTACCCAACGTACGCAATGCCTGACGTACCAATTCTTCTACCGGTAAACCGCTATCGAGTTTGGCAACAACCGCCGACGCTTCACCCGCACTAAACCCGAGCATTGTCAAGGCACCGACCGCCTCTGCTGCGTTGCCCGATGCATTCACACCGCCGATCGGTTGTGAGTTATCCATCACCACACCATTTGTCGCAGAGGGTAACCCCATCTTATCTTTTAATTCCAACACAATGCGCTGAGCCAGTTTGGGACCAACACCCTGTGCACGGGTCAACGCTTTAAAATCACCGGCTGCAACTGCCAGGGCAATACGTTCCGGCGGAAGTTCCGATAACAACGCAATCCCCGCTTTGGGACCAACACCATTGACCGATGTTAACAATTTGAAGCATAACAGTTCGCTGTTGTCCGCAAACCCAAACAATTCGACTGCATCCTCACGCACGTTCAATATCGTAAAAAGCATGACCTCTTCACCGACCGACGGCAACTGACGTGCGGTATACAAGGTGATAGCACAACGATAGCCCACACCGCCACACTCCACAACGGCGGTATTCAATTCCCGATGGATAAGGGTCCCTCTCAAACTATACAACATACCAATCAACGTCCTTTCATAAGACGAAGTTTTAAAGCCGTACCGCCCGTCTGCGCATGGCAAATGGCAATCGCCAGCGCATCCGCCGTATCATCCGGTTTAGGTACAGCCGGCAAGCGCAATAAACGACGTGTCATTTCCATTACCTGCGGTTTTTGTGCCTGACCATACCCCGTAACGGCGCTTTTCACCTGCAACGGTGTATATTCAAAAACCGGCACACCACAGCGTTTTGCGGCTAATAAAATGACGCCCCGTGCCTGTGCAACCTCGATCGCCGTTTTCTGGTTGTTCTGAAAAAATAACTTTTCAATTGCCATGGCATCCGGTTGATATTGCTGTAATATGGCGGTCAATTCTTCAAAAATGGTGTCAAGCCGTTGCAAAAACGGTGTCCCCGCCTTTGTCGTGACGGCACCGAAATCCTGTGTGCAAAACCGCCCGCCTTCGTACTGAACAACCCCCCAACCGATAATGGCATAACCGGGGTCGATTCCCAAAATTCGCAACTGCTCACCACCCGCTTGTGTATTCTTGTAATTATAACATAAATTTAGGAAAGTATCAATGCTTTGAGCGCATTTCTTGCAGTTTTTGCAGCCGACTCTGTATTCTCGGATTTGATGTTGGAGAGCCCTTCTTTTTCACGTTCTTGGTTCCACACAACGTGCAACACACAGCCGGCACGCATCCCTTTGGCTGCTGCAACGGTAAACAAGGTTGCCGACTCCATTTCAGAGGCTAAACAGCCGCCTCGCAGCCAAGCATCCCATTTTGTTTTCAAGTCGTCCGAAACCGGTGAATCTTCCGGGGAATGTTGACCGTAAAAAGAATCCTTACAATGCACGACTCCGGCATGAACGGTATACCCATCAGCAGTTGCGGCCGTCACCAAAGCGTTAGACACTGTCAAATCTGCCACCGCCGGAAATTCAATCGGTAAATATTCACGGGACGTTCCCTCTGCACGAATGGCACCGGTGGCAACCACCACGTCGCCGCCACAAACCGAAAGCGCCATACCGCCGCACGTGCCGACACGAATGACGGTTTTCACCCCGCAGCGAAACAATTCTTCCACGCAAATTGCGGTTGAGGGACCGCCAATACCATGTGACGTGACCAGAACACGCACACCGCCGAGCCTTCCCGCCCAGGTCATATATTCTCGATTTGACGCAACAAAATGCGGGTCATCCAACAAGCGAGCAATCGACTCTACCCTACCGGGATCCCCCGTAATAATCGCAAATTCTGCGCCCTCAGAGGGAGCCAAGCCAATGTGATACATCCGTTCATCATTAAAATTCATCATACAGGTTCCTCCTCGCATGACAATTATAATATCAGTATAACAGAAAACCGCTTGCTACACAAGATTTTTCCTGTTATAATATGTAACAAATTTATGAAAAGGATGAGTTGCATGAGTGCGCTTTCCGTGCATCGTGTAAGTAAATATTTCGGGGAACGCCGTTTGTTTGAAAATCTCACGTTCGATGTGGGCGAGCATGATCGAATGGGGTTGGTTGGCGAAAACGGTGCCGGAAAAACCACGCTGTTCCGTCTGCTGATTGGCGAAGAATCGGCAGATAGCGGAACTGTTTTGCTGTCAAAAAACACCCGTATTGGGTATTTGGAACAACACACCTTGCAAAGCGAAGACATGACGGTATGGCAAGCCATCGAGCAGGTGTTTGAGCCGATTCGACAACTGGAAAGTGAACTGGACGCTCTGAACAATCAACTATCTGCCATGAGCGATGCGCCGCTTGAATGGTTGCATCGTCAACAGGAGCTGCAAGAAGCTTTTGAGCAAAACGGCGGCTTGTACTATAAAAGCCGTATCGCCTCCACCTTGACGGGGTTAGGATTCACACAAGAAGAGTTTACGCAACCGGTTTGTACCCTAAGCGGCGGACAGCGTTCCAAAATATCAATGGGACGCTTACTCTTATCCGATGCGAATCTGCTGTTATTGGACGAACCGACCAACCATCTGGATATCCCGTCGGTCGAGTGGCTGGAAGGGTTTTTGCGTTCCTACACGGGTGCCGCCATCATCATCTCCCATGACCGTTATTTCTTGGACCGTGTCACCAATCGAACGTTGGAAATTCACAACGGGGCGGCATACGCCACCAACGGTAACTATACGGCTCATAAACAAAAACGAGAACAGGATAAAGAAATCGCCATGCATCATCACAAGACGATGGAACGGCGGATTCAAAAGTTGGAAGAAAATATTGCCTTACTCAAACGGTGGAACCGTGAGAAATCCATCCGTGCTGCCGAAAGCCGCGAAAAACGACTGGAAAAGCTCAAAGACCAACAAATAAGCATCGAACAAGAAGATCGTTCAATTCGTTTTGGGTTTACAGCCGACGCCGTCAGCGGCACAGAGGTGTTGGAGGTTGGTGAGCTGGCCATGCAGTTCCAAAAACCGCTATTCTCCAACACCTCGTTTGGGTTACGTCGTGGGGACAGGGCATTTTTGATCGGCGCAAACGGATGCGGAAAAACAACCTTGCTCAAATGCATCACGGGAGAACACAAGCCACAAGCAGGATATGTCCATCTTGGCGCCAAAGTGTCCATCGGATATTACGACCAAATCCAATCACAATTATCGTATAATAAAACGGTCATTGACCAATTATGGGACGATTATCCAACACTTACCCAAACCGAGCTCCGCAACGCACTTGCTGCCTTTCTGTTTTACGGTGATGAAGTGTTTAAACCGGTTTCGGCATTAAGCGGCGGCGAGCGGGCACGATTATTGTTGTTGCGTTTAATGTTGGCGCACGATAATCTGCTTTTATTGGACGAGCCGACAAACCACCTGGATATCGCCTCTCGTGAAGCGTTGGAGGAAGCGTTGGAAGGGTATGACGGCACGTTACTGGTTGTATCGCACGACCGATATTTTATCAACCGCTTAGCGACCAGAGTATTGCGTCTAACCCCCACCGGTTGTGAAAATTACGACGGAAACTACGACACCTACATGGAACGCAGTTGTGAGGCAACCGCTTCGGTTGCTCCCAAAGAAAAAATTGAAAAAACCAACACCTATAAACTGCGCAAAGAACAAGAATCTCAAAAACGAAAACTTGTCACACGTGCAAACCGTTTAGAAGCGGAGATCTCAGCATGTGAAGCGTCAATTCAAGAATTAGAGAAACAACTTGAACTGCCCGAAATTGCGTCGGTGTATGAAGAGGTTGTGCGGTTATCGGATGAATTAAGCGAACAGCAACGGCGTCTGGACAGTTTGTTTGAAGAATGGACAGTCGCTCAGCAAGAACTCGAAAAATACGAATAAAAAAAGTGGTTGCCGCTAGCGGCAACCACTTTTTTATAATCCAAATTCACTTTCGTAACTAACAAGGCTCGCATCTTGAACGCCGTCAATCGCCATCATGGTTTCAATAACTTTGGTCTCCTCATTTTTCAGCGATACTTCCACCGTCATTTCACCGCCGTTGCGGGTAACGATACGAGATTTAATGCGATATTTGGGAAGCGTATGCAACGCTTTTTTGACCGCCGTTATCTTTTCGGGGTCATAGCGTATAATGAGCAAATACGGACTTTGATGGTTGCGATATATCACCGAAATGACATAGTACAAAATACCGAGGACCAAGCAAGCCAAGCAGCCCGGCAGATACAAACCCGCACCACTCATGATACCGCTGGCAATCGCCCAAAACATAAAGATCGTATCCACGGGATCTTTGATAGCTGTGCGAAAACGTACGATGGACAAGGCACCGACCATACCAAGTGACAGCGCTAAGTCAGAACTGATGGTGCGAATCACCACAGCCGTTACCATACATAACAACACCAACGAAAAAGCAAAACCTTTGGAAAACAATACCCCACGGAAAGTTTGACGATAAACCAAAAGAATAAACAAGCCCATGAGAAAAGCAACCACTAACGACAAAAGCATGGCGCCCATCGTCACGCCGGAATTAAATTGTTCCAATACGCTGTTTTTGATCATATCCGCAAAATTCATACTTCTCTTCCTTTACTGCATTTTTCTACACAATTCATATTTGGATATTGCGTTGCGGGAAAGCGGCACCGTTCTCAAAAGTTGCCGTACCGCATCCGGCAAAGCATCGTCGTATTTGACCTCAATCACCATGCGGTCTGACGGGAAAACGGGTACTGTTAACAAGTTCCGGTCAAACAAATCAACCGAATATCGGCCGCTGTGAATATCTCGGTCAAAGGTGATGCGCACATCCTGGAACACGTATGCTTCCCGATAATAATCAACGATTACCATAGGACGCAACAGTCGTGTGCGATATTTATGATAAAAGTCACGAATCAAGGCATGTTCGCTGTTGTACATCCACCATACGTCGCCACGCAAGATCGCATCCACCTGTTCACGTGTCAGCGGAGCTGAAAATTTGCGAGTCATTTGGTCGAGCTTTTGCTTACATTCCAATCGAATAAACGAATCATCCAAATCGTAAAACCGAATACGGAATTTCTCCCGTTTCTGCACACCCTCAATTTTGTCCAGTAATCCGGTTTGTTGACAGTCGTCAAAATAAAGGCTGCGAATAAAATACGCTCCATCCGGATGCCGTATATGCGAATCTTTATGAAGACCCACATCCAGCCGAGCTTTCAGTTGTTGGTATCCGGCTCGACTGATGAAATATTTATTTTCATAACGAAAGCCGTTCACCGGACCCCTCCCTTTTTCGACACATTTTCATTCAGTATATCACAATCCCTTTTAAAACACAACCCACAAGTATAAGAAAAATCTTTATTTTGCTCCGTATTCTTGACAGAAAATCGCTTTTGGAGTATAGTTAATCCATCATTTTAGGGAGGGTATTTATGAAGCGGATCTTAACTGTTCAGGATATTTCCTGTGTCGGCAAATGTTCGTTGACCGTTGCATTGCCGATCATTTCTGCTATGGGCATTGAAACCGCTGTTCTCCCTACAGCGGTGTTATCCACCCACACAGCTTTTGAAAAAGGCTTTACCTTTCGAGATTTAACACAAGACATTGAGCCGATTTCCACGCACTGGAAAAAAGAAGGGATCACCTTCGACGCCATATACACGGGATATCTTGGCTCGTTTGAACAGTTGCACCATGTCTCTCAATTATTTGACGATTTTCGAACCGAGAACTCGCTTGTTTTTGTGGATCCCGTAATGGGTGATTTCGGAAAATTGTATACGGGGTTCACCCCTGCTTTTGCCAAAGAAATGGCAACGCTGTGCGGCAAAGCGGATATTATCGTCCCCAATATGACCGAAGCTTGCTTTTTATTGGGAATTCCGTATGTAGAAAGCGGGTATGATAAGGCATACGTGCAAAATATTTTGAAAAAGCTCACCGACTTAGGCGCTCCCTGCGCCGTGTTAACCGGTGTTAGTTTTGATGAATCCTCTGTCGGAGTAATGGCTTACAATTCGAAGACAAACCAATTTTTCGAATATGACAACAAACGTGTTCCCGCTTCCTTTCACGGAACCGGCGATATTTTTGCCAGTACCTGTGTAGGTGGGCTTGTGAACGGATTGTCGTTAGCGGATGCCCTCCAAGTCGCCGCCGACTACACGGCCGCTTGCATTTTGGAAACCGAAGCCGAGGAAAACCACAACTGGTACGGTGTGAATTTTGAGACGGTGATCCCCACGTTACTCAAACTCTTATTTTCTAAAAAAACCTCTTGACAACCCTTTTCTTTTCAGCTATAATAGCATTCGTTCCACATAAATGGACGTTTAGCTCAGCTGGTAGAGCATTCGCTTGACGTGCGAAGGGTCAGCGGTTCAAGTCCGTTAACGTCCACCATGTAAAAAACCACTTTTGTCAATAGACAAAAGAGGTTTTTTACAATGATGTTTCCTTCGGAAATGATGTCGCTTCGCTAATATTTTAGGGCAAACATCGCATCATTGCGAGTGAGACGAGCAACATCATAT
>JAZRZU010000057.1:0-2198 GCA_045601465.1 Acutalibacteraceae bacterium | reverse complement strand
TTGATGCAACTCCTTGGCTCACAGAACGACATGGCTACGATCCGACTTCCTATGAAAATGGTCAGCACAGCTATACCAATCCCAACAACTACTCCAACTATATCGGTTGGTATGCCAACGCAGCAGGCAAGTTCCTCGGCTTCTATAACGAGGGTACTACCGTTCTTCCTGCGGCAACCGGCAACCCAGACACCGATCCTGCTTTCGTCATCCGTTCCTACGGTTATCTGGGTGCGGTGGATGAAAGCCACGGTGTGACCGAGTCCGATATGATGTATGCGACCGTTCAGGTACGCAAGAACATCGCCACCGGCGAAGAACTTGTGACCTTTGCGGTTCCCGCAGCGCTTATCCCTATCATTTCCTATAACGTAACCTTGGATGAGAACGGCGAACTTTCCGGACTCACCGCCAGCGGTGCGGATAATCCCATCCGCTTGGTATATGAGGTTGCGCTGGACGACAATATCAATTCCTTCAATGTTAAGGAAGAGGTATCTGCGGAGTATCTCAGCGATCCGCATAATGTGAATGCGGACGGCTCCGTTAATTTCTACACCAACCAGTGGGAGCATGAAAATACCACCGGCTACGGTACCGTCAATACATACAGCTACTTTAACCCCTCCAGACAGAATGACAAGTACTACTATCTGGAAGATGCTCCCGTATACAGCGATGCAAACGGAACGCTCTATAACGGCGCGGCTCAGCCTGATGCAGACCACACCTTCTACCGTTCCTATCAGGTATATAAGAACAACGGAAGACTCCGTACCGAGACTATTTACCGTCCGCTTTCGCAAGCCGCAAAAGCCACGGCACTTTCAAAGGGCGACGGCACCTGGTATATCCCCAAGGGCAACGTTCACGTCAATCTTGACGGATATACCATCCACAAGAGCGAGAACCTGACCCAAACTCTTTCCGAGGCCAATATTCCCTTCGTTGATACACATAATCACAGTATTAATGATGCCGGCTATAATTTCTACGTGGGTGCAACCTTAGGTAATAACGGTAAGCTGACCGTTACCCCTGAGACCGGCATCAAGCTTAGCAAGTCCATGGCCGACGGTGTTGCGGCTCCGGACGAAGCATTTGTTTTCGATATTTATAATGTGACCAACGATATGGACGGACGCATTTACCCCGCATGGCTTGTCAAGGCAGACGGAACCGAAGTAGATACCAGCGTGCTATTCGATGACGGGATGGCAACGGTAGAGCTTTATGCCGGCGACGTTCTCTACATCGGAGGAATGCACGCTAACGAAACCTTCAGGATCGTTGAACGGGAAACGGTCGAATACGTGGCATCGTCCACCGGCCTTTCCGCAGCCGGAACGGTTACGGTAAATCAAAATGAAATAATTCCGATCTCCTTCGTCAATGACGAAAGAGGTGTCGGCAATCTGACGATCGCCAAGGAAGTCGAGCATGATTTCGGAATGGCGTATGAGATTCCTGCAGATAAGGAGTTTACCATTCGTGTTACCCTCAACGGTATTGGCACGGCGAATGCTACCTTTGTCGCAGAGCATACCGACGATACCTATCAGAGCATTACAACGGATGCGAACGGACAATTCACTGTTATGCTTAAGCATAATCAGCAGTTCGAGGTGTTCGGTCTTCCCGCAGGTACTACTGCGGTGGTCGTTGAAGAATCTCCCGGAACAGGATTCGTGCCGGCATACTGGGACAACGGCGTACTCGGAGACGGCGCTGTGACGGTTGCCGATGGTACTACTGTATCTGTCATTGTGGTCAACGATTACACGGCTGCGGAAGTATATCCTGTTAATATCACGGTTTCCGGAAACAAATATCTGTCCGGTGCCAATTGGCAGCAAGATTACAGCTTTGATTTCAAACTGGAAAAGCTTCTCGCTGACGGCTCCTGGCAGCAGCTTGGTGATATTGAAACAGCCTCCTACGGACACACGGTATTCAATTTCAATGATGCCTTTGCAAATGAAAGATATACAGCCCCGGGCAGCTATTATTACCGTATTGTAGAGATCGAGCCTGCAACTCCCTTGGGTGGCTTCACATACGATAAGACTGTGCATTCCTTCGCTGTTCACGTGGGCGACGCGGATATGGACGGACAGCTTGAAATCACCGAGGTAGTTTCCAATCGTCCCAACACGACCGTAAGTCGGATCGTAGCCATGTCGTTCTGTGGGCCAAGG
>JAZRZU010000056.1:0-18626 GCA_045601465.1 Acutalibacteraceae bacterium | reverse complement strand
AGCATTTCGAGTGCTGCACCTTCGACCACTCGGACAACTCTCCACAGAACGTTCCTATTATAGAGGATTCCGTTCAATTTGTCAACGACGAAACGAGTTTTTTTCAAAAAACGGTCAATACTTTGTTAGGTGCCCTTCGGTGCGTAGTGCAGGGAATCCCCATTGCCGCAACACTTCGTAGGCACCGACGGCTACCGTGTTGGATAAATTGAGCGAGCGAGCATCATCGTTATCCAGCATGGGCAGACGGACACAAGCTTCGGGGTGCTGGTGCAACAGTTCTTCCGGCAAACCGGCGGTTTCTTTGCCGAATACCAAATAGGCACCGTCGGGATAGGTGACATCGGAATAAATGTGGGTGCCTTTGGTGGTGAAATAAAAAAACGGACCGTCATTTTTTTCAAAGAATTCCGCCAAATTCTCATAATAGGTGATGTCCAGTAAATGCCAATAATCCAAGCCGGCACGTTTGAGTTTTTTATCATCGATGGTAAAGCCCATCGGTTTCACAATATGTAACCGACTACCGGTGGCGGCGCAAGTGCGGCTGATATTTCCGGTGTTTTGCGGAATTTCAGGTTCTACTAACACAATGTTGAGATGGGGCATAAGGCATCCTCCGTTGATCAGGTTGTCTTCTATTTTACCCCACGGCAAAAGCACTGTCAAGCGTGTTGCCCATGATAAACACAATCGGCATATTTTTTCGTGCAGTATCATAAAAATAATTGGTTAATACTCCGTATTTTATTTAATATATTGGTTATGATGAATGATACTTACCAGTTTTTGAGGTGTCGTGTATACTGATAACAGAGTATAAAGAGGAGTGTGCTGTATGGCGGTGGCGAAGAAAAATACCGAAAAAAACAACGATACACCAAAACAGATCCGTGAGGAATTGGTTGCGAAATTGATGACGGCGTTTTCGGTTACACCGGAGAAAGCGACGGACCAGCACTTTTATCGAGCGTTGGTGCTTTTGTTGCGAGACCGTATGCGTGCATCTCGTGTTGAATATATTTCCCGCACGCATCGGCAAAAAGCAAAACAAGTTTATTATTTATGCATGGAATTCTTAATGGGCCGTTCTTTGAAAAACACGCTGTTCAATTTAAACCTAACAGAAGATGTGGAAGCTGTTTTAAGTGAGTTTGATGTTAAGCTGGATTCGTTGTATAACCAAGAACCGGATGCAGGACTTGGCAACGGTGGACTGGGTCGATTGGCGGCATGTTTTTTGGATGGATTAGCAACCGCATCTATTCCCGCAATTGGGTATTCGCTTTTATATGAATGCGGCATCTTTCGCCAGAAGTTAGTGGATGGTTGGCAGACCGAAATGCCGGATTTTTGGTTACCGGGCGGTGAATATTGGTTATTGCCTCGACCGGAACTTGCCAAAGAGGTGAAGTTTGACGGTCATCTTCGTGAATGGTGGGATGGCGAATATCACCATATCGAGCATGAAGATCCGACTGTTGTGATCGCACAGCCGTATGATATGATGGTTGCGGGTAAGGATGGGGCCGGGATCTCGACGTTGCGTTTGTGGAAAGCGACTGCTCCGGGCATGGATATGTCGTTGTTCAACCAAGGCGAATATATGCGGGCGATGGAACAAAAAGCGATGGCTGAGGTTATCACGCAGGTGTTGTATCCCGCCGATGATCATCGTGAAGGTAAATCTTTGCGGCTTTCTCAACAATACTTTTTGGTATCGGCCTCGGTACAGGATATCGTGCGTCGGCATTTGGAACAGTTTGGTACGTTGGATAACTTACCGGATATGGCGGCGATCCACATCAACGATACCCATCCGACTTTGGCGATTCCGGAACTAATGCGTATCATGTTGGATGAGTGCGGGTATACGTGGGAAAAAGCATGGGATATTGTCTGTCGTACGGTGGCATATACCAATCATACGGTGATGAAAGAAGCACTGGAATGTTGGCCGGAGGATTTGTTTAGCCAACGGTTGCCTCGTATCCATCAAATTATACGGGAAATCAACGATCAGTTTTGTGCGGAAATGATGGAAAAAACAGGCGGTGATGAAGAAAAGGTCGACCGCATGGCGGTCATCCGCTTTGGCGTCATTCGTATGGCCAACCTTTGTGTTGCCGCCTCGCACGCTGTCAACGGTGTTGCCAAAATTCATAGTGAAATATTGAAACAGGATGTATTTCACGATGCGTATACCGTGATGCCCCAAAAGTTTCAAAACGTAACAAACGGTATTGCCCATCGTCGCTGGTTGTGTCAAGCTAACCCGAAATTAACCGCATTTATTTGTGAGAAAATTGGGGACGGTTTTGTACGGGATGCGTCAGAACTCAGGCAGTTAGTTCCGCTGGCGGATGATGCGGCGGCACGGGATACGTTTATGGCAATCAAACATGAAAACAAAGAGCGTTTGGCGGCCTATATTGAGCGTCATAACGGTGTAAAAGTGGATCCGGAGTCGTTGTTTGACGTGCAGGTAAAGCGGTTGCATGAGTATAAACGGCAACACCTGAATGCGTTGCATATCCTGGACCTGTATTTACAGCTCAAAGAAAAGCCGAACATGGAAATACAACCACGCACGTATATTTTTGGTGCCAAATCGGCACCGGGATATTTCCTTGCTAAGGAGATTATTCGGTTTATTTGCCAATTATCCGAACACATTGACAAAGACCCGCTTGTTCGGGAAAAATTAAAGGTAGTTTATCTGGAAGATTATCGAGTAACGTTGGCGGAATTGTTGATGCCGGCGGCCGACATCAGCGAACAAATCTCGCTTGCCGGAACGGAAGCCAGCGGCACCGGTAATATGAAGCTCATGATGAACGGTGCCGTTACGTTGGGTACATTGGACGGTGCTAACGTGGAGATTTGTGAGCAGGTTGGTAAAGACAATATGTTTATTTTCGGTATGACCGAGCAACAGGTAACGGCATTACGTAAAAAAGGGTATGATCCGAAAACCTATTATCGGGCGGACCCACGCATTAAGCGTGCCATTGCGTATATGCAAAAAGGTTTTGGCGGATACACGTATGACGAGGTTGCCGGTTCTTTAATTGAACGGGATCCCTATATGGTGTTGGCTGATTATGATGCGTATGCCAAAGCACAGCGGTATTCCGGCGAGGTATATGGTAACCGAGCCGTGTGGGGACGTATGGCTTTGCTCAACACCGCATGCAGCGGTCTGTTTGCTTCGGATCGTTCGATTGAGGAGTATGCAAAAAATATCTGGCATGCTCGTCCGCTTACAAAATAACAGGGGGAAAAGGAACCGGCAGTCAAGTCTTGACTGCCGGTTCCTTTTTATGTGTTCTGCGGTTAAGAGCACAGCGTATCGATTGACAAAGAATGAAAGCCACGAGATTCGCGGGAATGCCAATTAAGCAGCCGTCAATGCCAAAGGGTTGATGGAGGATGGCTTTCCAAACTAAACAGGCAAAAAAGCCCGATAAAGCGCTGATAAAGAAGGTGTACTTGTCAGCTCGCACACCAAGCAAAGCGGCAACAAGCGGTACAAGAATAACGGGGCTCCAAAAAGAATACGCCAGCAAGAGAATGGAAAAGACATCCGGTACGCAAAAAGAAATGACAGCGGCAAAGATACCGGTGGATAGGTTCACAAAACGTAGTAACCGAAGGCCTGAACAGTCGGAAACTTTCGGTATACACGGTAAGACAGTATCGCAAACAAGACTAATGGTTGCACCATTTAAAAAGCTATCCGCAGCCGATAGAACGATAGACACCATAGCTGCCATGAGAATGCCCCGCAGCCCGATCGGTAACGTCTTTAAAATCAGAGCCGGCATAGCAAGCGCAGGATTATCGGTGACGTTCAGGGCACGGGCGGCAAGACCGATACCGCCGGTAATCAAGAAAAAGGGAAAGGAAAACCAGCCGCTTAGCGTCGTCCCCTTGGCAACGGCGGCAGCGCTTTTCCCGATGAGTAAGCGTTGCATATACGGCGGCGCCAATGCCTCGCCGCACATGAGTGAAAAAAATAACGAAAGGAAGGAGGGAAAGGTGGTGTTGTTGAGTGGAGAAAGGAGGGCGGGGGGCAGGTCGGCAAGTAATGAATCGACGCCGCCTGCTTTGATAATGACCGACAGTAACAATAAGGGCATGCCGATTGTCAACAGCAGAAATTGTACGATATCGGCAAAAATGACCGAGCCCAAGCCTCCGAACGTTGTATAAATGAGGACGATGCCGCACCCAAGCAGAGTGCCTAACGTGGGGGAAACCCCCAACAAAGCGTTAAAAATGAGACCGATGGTTTCCATTTGCGCCCCCACGATTCCGGCGCAGCACACGTACGCAAACAATCCTGTTAACAAACCCGCCGATTCCCCGTACGTGGCGGTGATTACACCGCCTACTGTCTTAGCGGAGGGAAAACGTCCCACTCCGGCAGCAACGTATTTGCCGATGAGGATCATGCCAAATCCAAAACCGAACAGACATAACGACGTGCCGATTCCGTTTTCGAATGCTGCCGCCGCATTTCCGGAGGAATAGCCGCCCCCGATAAACGAGGCGGACAACGTCGCAAAGATGACAAAGGTACCGTATTGCTTGTCAGCAGCGGTGAAATCCGTAACACTTTTTACCTGTTTACCACCTTTTAGCCCGATTACCACAAGCACGACGACGTAAACAATGACAATGCCGATATCGATCATAAAAAAAGCCTCCCTTATACCGTATGGGTATGCAAGGGAGGCTGAAAGCATGTTTTTATCGGTTGGTTTTTTGGTGAGATGGAAACGAAATCAAGGCGGCTGTTTTCAAAATGGCAACCTGTGTCTTGGCGTCGGTGATCTCGTTTTGCAACACCATTTCCACAGCACGTGAGAGAGGAATGCGTTCACATTCCAAAAACTCATCTTCGTCCGGATGGCTTTCCCCAAAGGTCAAATTTTGAGCTAAATATAAATGAATGACCTCGTTGCAAAATCCGGGTGACGGATAGAGTTTGCCGAGGGAATGATATTGTTTGGCGGTAGCCCCCGTTTCTTCATACAATTCTCTTTTTGCTGCTTCCAAAGGGTTTTCACCGTCACGATCCAGTTTTCCGGCGGGAAGTTCGGGTATGACCTCGCCGTATGGATACCGAAATTGCCGAACAAACAGCAATTCTTGTTGCTCGGTCAAAGCGGCAACACAAACACCGCCCGGGTGTTCTACCACTTCTCGAACGGCATGGCGGCCGTTTGGGAGAATGGCATCATCAACACGTAGGTTGACAATTTTTCCACGATAACGGTAATCACGAGAGGCAGTTTGCTCAAAGAGATTCATATTTATTGCTCCTTTTTCATAAGATTTAGGGGTAGGTGGAAGAAATGAAACGATTGGTACAACCTCAAAAAACAGATTATGGTGTAGTGTGTCAGCTTATTCATGCTTTATGTGCACGCTACTCCTTTTTTAGTGCCGCACCCATTGGACAGAGTGTAGTAGGACGGGCTATTGTCGGCTTGACATTGGGTGACGGTGACGAGCGTGCCTTGATGGCGGCGGCTTTTCATGGGCAAGAATGGCTGACCGCCCTTATTTGTTTGCGTTTGTGTGAGGATATCGGTGAGGCATACGATACCAATACGACGTTGGATGGTTGGGATATCCGTCGTGCATTACGAGATCGTACTTTAATGTGGGTGCCGCTTGTAAATCCCGACGGGGTGGAGATCGCTTTGCATGGTTCGGTGGGGGCAGGGTCGTATTCAATGTTGGTGAATGAAGCAGGGGGCGACATAGCGGGGAGATGGCAAGCGAATGCACGAGGTGTGGATATCAATCATAATTTTAACGCAGGTTTTGAGACTTTGCAACAGATAGAAAGAAAATCCGGTATATGCGGGCCGTGCGCACGTCAATGGGGTGGTCCTTACCCTGAGAGTGAACCGGAAACGCAGGCGATGGTGCGGTTGTGCCGAAATGTAGATTTCCGTCAGGTAACGGCGCTACACAGCCAGGGCGAGGAAATTTATTGGCAATACGGCAAACGTACTCCGCCATCCGCTGAATTGATAGCCAGTGTGATGGCGGTGTCTTCGGGGTATACGGTAGCAGCGCCCGGAGGACTTGCGGGGCATGGCGGATTTAAGGATTGGTTTATTGAATCAACCGGCAGGCCGGGATTTACGATTGAATTGGGGAGAGGACAAAATCCGTTACCACTTGCGGATTTTGAGGAGATCTATCGCAAAGCACGGGAGATGTTGTTGATCGCTTTATTAATATAATCGGTAGTGGTGTTTCGAATTAAAATAAAAAGTTCGTTTTTTTCAAAATCACACTTGACAAATAAAGGGGCATACTATATAATAATCTGCGTCCCCTGATGGGGATGCAAAACGGCTGTGTAGCTCAGTTGGCTAGAGCATGCGGTTCATACCCGCAGTGTCACCGGTTCAAATCCAGTCACAGCCACCATCCGGCCCGATGGTCAAGCGGTTAAGACACCGCCCTTTCACGGCGGTAACACGGGTTCGATTCCCGTTCGGGTCACCAACTGATTGCACGGTCGCCGTATTTACGGCGACCGTGCATAATACGGGCGTATAGCTCAGCTGGTTAGAGCGCCTGCTTCACACGCAGGAGGTCAGCGGTTCGAGTCCGTTTACGCCCACCAACTTCCTTGAAGCCTATGGTTTCAAGGTTTTTTCTTTTTTAGAAACATAGAGGTCTACTTCTGTGCATAGAGAGGATGACAATTGGTTCGATAGGGCGGTTGCAAAACTCAACCGTCTTGTTATATTGACACTGCGAGAAAAGACATGTAAAATAATTTGTATAAAACGGCGAATATCAACACAACAAAACCGTCCTCTTATGTTTGTCCATGTTTTTTCGAAAATTAATTAAAAACTGAGAGTTTTTTTATATACCATCGTCTAACAGATAAAGAATGAAAGAGAGCCGGTCCATTCACTTGTAAGGTGTTGTTTGATAACATGGTTTTTCTTTGAAACCAACGGATCGATGACACCGATTTTCGAACTAAGCAATACTTTTTATGCGGAGTAAGTTTTCGATGTATTTCGGTGTCAGGGGTTGGCGGATTTTATCTTGGGAGGAGAATGCCATATGAAAAAAACAATTTTTATCGTATTCGCTGTTTGTTTAGTGCTCACGTTAAGTGCTTGTTCGCTAATCAAGCTGATACCGGGTGAGACTTCACCGACGACGGTTGATACCAAGCCCGACGAGGAATACCTATATACGATATCAAAGGGCGAAGCGACCATTACGGGTATCCAACCTGCCCTTACTCTTAACAGTACGATTGTTATCCCTTCTACACTGGGGGGATTTCCTGTGACTAGTATCGGGCCACGGGTGTTTCATGCATGTGAAAAGCTGACCGCAGTCACCATCCCGGACAGTGTGACCACCATCGCCGAACAGGCATTTTTCTCGTGTGGCAACCTGGCTTCTGTTACGATGGGAAACCGTGTAACGAGTATTGGCATGGAGGCTTTTTCGAGGTGTAACAATCTCACTGCCATCACCATTCCAAACAGTGTAACCAGTATTGGGGAGTGTGCGTTTTGCCATTGTGAAAAGCTCAGCACCATCACTATCCCGGATAGCGTGACGAGTATTGGTAAGTCTGCGTTTGCTAACACGGGATATGAGAGTGATAATTTGAATTGGGAAAACGACGTATTGTATATGGGAAACCATTTGATTACGGCAAGAAACCTTACCGGTGCCTATACGGTAAAAACGGGCACAAAGATAATAGCCGACGGCGCGTTTAACCAATGCAAAAGCCTGACGGCTGTCACCATTCCTGATAGCGTGACGCATATCGGCAGAGAGATGCTTTCCGATTGCAGCAACCTGGTATCCGTTACCATCGGGGACGGCGTGAAGACTATCGGGGATTATGCGTTTTTTGGTTGTTCCGGTCTGACTTCTGTTGCCATGGGAAACCGTGTAACGAACATTGGGAACTCTGCGTTTTTTGGTTGTTCCAGCCTCACCTCTATCACCATCCCGAATAGTATGACGAGCATGAAGGGGAATGTCGTTTTTGGTTCTTGTTCCAGCCTGACCTCCATTATCGTCGATGAGAACCATACAGCATATAGTGTACAAGACGGTGTGCTGTTTAACAAAGACAAAACCACATTACTTTGCTATCCCGCCGGAAAAACAAATACCGCTTATACTGTTCCCAACGGTGTAACACGCATCGAGCAGAGTGCATTTCTTAATTGTGAGGACTTGATTTCGGTCACCATTCCAGATAGCGTGACGAGTATTGGGGTGCAGGCATTTTACAATACGGGATATTATAAGGATAAAGCTAACTGGGATAACGAGGCATTGTATATCGGGCATTATTTAATTGATACAAAAGAGATTGCCGGCGCATACGCCATAAAACCGGGAACGAAAGTTGTGGCTGACAACGCTTTTTACTGGCAAAACGTGACCTCTGTCAGTATTCCGAGCAGTGTGGTCAGCATCGGGGAAATCGCATTTTCCGATTGCAACCGTCTTGTGTCCTTTACCGTTGACGAGAACAATACGGCTTATAGCACACAAGATGGGGTGCTGTTTAACAAAGACAAAACCACCTTGGTTAGCTATCCTGTCGGCAAAATAAACGCCATGTATACTATTCCGGATAGTGTTACGACCATTGCAGATCGTGCGTTTAGCTCGTGCGACAACCTAGTCTCTATCACGATTGGAGAAGGTGTAAAAACCATTGGGCGTGAGGTGTTTTTCTATTGCACGAACCTGTCAAATGTTTGGTATGTCGGTAGCGAAGCGGATAAGTCCGATATAGTAATTGGCGATGAAAATACGTCGCTCATGTGTGCGACTTGGCATTATGATGCCTGTCCTGTACGAACCGAACACATCTATGATAATGCTAATGATACGTCTTGTAACGCTTGCGGGAAGTTGCGTAAAAACGGGTAATCACGGATTAGTAGAACCGATTGCAAGACGGCTTTGTTCTCTGCTTTTCGGGATAATGCCGCACAAGATGTGTATTTATGGTAGTTTGTAATCGGAAAGGAGATAACGGCATGCATAAGGAGAACTATTTATCATACTTAAATGACGTGTTTTCTATGCACCTACTTTTCTTCGGTATTATTTTGGCGGTGCTTGTGGTATTGTTAATGGTATTCCTTATTGTAAGACGATTGCGCAACAAAACATAGGGAATTCGTAAATGTTTTGTGCTGTACGCACCGGGTTGAGTGTGAGGAGTTGAGGTCATGACACCCGAAAAACATTTTCAGTATGAAAAAGTTTTAAGAGGTGATTTATTGGGGAAGTTATATCCTAATCGCCTTTGTAGTAATTGTTATGATTGGTCTTGCAATTTTTGTTATTTGGTGGAGAGTAAGTGAAAGAAAACAACGAGAAGAATTTGGGGATATTAACGTAAGTGAAGAAGCGAAAGTTGATAAAAAAGTTGTTTTCATATCGGCTGTATTAATAACAGGTGCTGTGATTGGTGCTATGCATAGTGCCATAACCTCTATTTTGCAAGTTCCTCATGATTTGCAAAACAAGTCGTATATTGTTGTGGACACGGCGTTTACCGTGACCCAAACGGATCTTGGGGGAAGATGGAGAAGTCCGTCTTACACCGTATCGTATGAAAAAGATGGTGTTAATATAGAAATCTATCCTAGTCTTAAGAACTGGGCGCTGCCCGCCGGTACGCATACGGATAAGGTGTTGGTATATGCTTTAAAATCTGAAATTGTGCTGGACGTTTATCCGCACGATGAGCAATAAGGCCAAGAGGAAATAGGGACAGTCCGGGTGTTGAAAAACGATAATTTGAAAGGGCGGTTGGCAAAAGCCAACCGCCCTTATTGACAGCACGACAAAAAAGTTGTACAATCATTGGCATAAACTTGTGCAGTGGAAATGTACCGGGACCGTTTTGTGGTTTTTTTCATTTGGTCTTTGCGTATTTTGACCATAACGACACCCCAAAAAGTGTTTGAGAACGGCAATCGTCAAATAAAGGAGGTAAAACCTATTGAAAGTCGATAACGCGATCATCATGGCTGCCGGAACCTCCAGCCGATTTGCTCCTCTATCCTATGAAAAGCCGAAGGCGCTCATACCTGTTAAGGGCGAAATATTAATTGAAAGACAAATACGTCAATTGTTTAGTGCAGGTGTTCCGGAAGTTTACGTTGTGACGGGATACAAAGGTGAAATGTTTGAATACCTGAAAGAAAAATTTGGGGTTCACCTTATACATAATCCGGATTTTCTTACTCGAAATAACAATGCCAGTATTCGAGCTGTAAAGAATGTTTTAAAGAATTCTTACATTTGTTCAGCAGACAACTATTTTACGAAAAATCCGTTTGAAAGCGACGTAGAATCGTGTTATTATTCGGCGGTTTATGCCGATGGTCCGACGAAAGAATGGTGTTTGGAATACGACAACGAAGGCACTATTACAAACGTTACAATAGGCGGTCAAAATGCATGGTACATGCTGGGGCACACCTTTTGGAGTGAAGCGTTCAGCAAAGAATTCCTTAAAATTCTTGATCGTCTATATGATCTCCCCAGGACAGCGGATATGCTTTGGGAGAGTATTTATATGGAACATCTTGACACGCTTAAGATGAAAATTCGAAAATATTCAAACGAGGTCATTTTTGAGTTTGACACGTTGGACGAGCTTCGGGAATTCGATCCCACCTATCAAAACGACACGCGGTCGAAAATTTTATCTGCGGTTGCGCAGGAACTGGGCTGTGAACAAAAGGATATTATTGAAGTGACCGCTTATAAGGACAGCACCAACGAGGCCGTTGGATTTCGATTCTTAAACGGACGTAACCTGTATGAGTATTCGTACGTTGATAAAACGATAAGGAGGATATAAAATGGCACATGAAATTTTGCAAGCAGATATTCCGCATATCAGAGCGCTTTTGCTCAAAACGCTTAACACAGATGAATATGCCGCTCTTGCCCGCATGGGAGGACTTACTAACCATACCTACCACGTTACGCTTCAAAACGGGGAGCAGTACGTCGTTCGCATTCCAGGAGAAGGAACAGAAGAACTTATCAACCGAAAAGATGAGATTGTCAGTACCAAACTTGCCTGCGATTTAGGGGTAGACGCCGAGCTCCTTTACTTTGGGGAGGACGGTTCCAAGGTCACACGGTATATACAAAATGCGGTTACAATGTCAGCGGATACCATCTGTGCCCCGGAACATATCAAACAGGTCGCTGCCATTTATAAGACTATGCATACTTGTGGTGTGGATACGGGAGTTCCCTTTGAAGTGTTTGAAATGGCGGCCGGTTACGAAAAGATCGTGTACGACAATCACGTCCCGATGTTTGACGACTATGATGCCGTTAAAAAAGAGGTTATGCGCATTAAGGGTGAAACCGATGCGGCTATTGACATCAAAAAAGTCCCTTGCCATAACGATCCGCTTTGTGAAAACTGGGTTGAGGGCGACGGGCGCATGTACTTGATCGACTGGGAGTATGCCGGCATGAACGACGGTATGTGGGATCTTGCTGACGTTTCCATTGAAGCATCCTTCAATGAAGAATGCGATCATATGTTGCTGAAAGAATATCTTGGAAAAGAACCGGACAAGATCGATATTCGCCACTTCCTTGCCAACAAGATATATGTGGATTTCTTGTGGACTTTGTGGGCAAAGGCACGTGTCCCTTATGACGGACAACCGATGGAAGACTGGGCAGTTACACGTTACACCAGACTCAAAACCTTTATCGAGTCTTATAATAGAATTTAAGGAGGAACACACTATGTTTTCAGGAATTATCGCCGGAGTGACCTGGGCTATTGAAACGGTCGTTTTGGGAATAGCGCTGGCTATGTCGCCTTTCTGTTCCACCGAACAGGCCATCTTCTTGGCACCCTTTGTCAGTACATTCTTACATGATGCTTGTTCTGCTATTTTTGCCACCATCTACAACGGTGTCAAAGGGAATCTCAAAAACGTATGGAAAGCGTTTATGACCAAGAGTGGCAAATGGGTCGTGCTTGCCGCAGTGATCGGCGGGCCGATCGGTATGACCGGCTATGTTCTGGCTGTCAATTACATGGGCGCTTCTATTGGGGCTGTTGCGAGTGCCATTTTCCCGGCCATTGGCAGTGTGTTGGCATATTTGTTTTTAAAAGAAAAGATGAAGTGGCATCAGTGGATCTTCTTAGTGATCACCTTACTTGGCGTCTATGGACTCAGTTATTCTCCTGTCTTGCAGATAGAAAATTTCTTCTTAGGTGTTCTCGGTGCATTGATGTGCGCTTTCGGCTGGGGCATTGAGGCCGTTATTTTGGCGAAATGCTTGACCGACCCCGAGGTGACCGACGAATATGCTTTGCAAATTCGTCAAACGACCTCCGCACTCGTTTATGGAATCATCATTCTTCCGCTTTTGGGTGGATGGAAATTCACCACCGATCTGTTCACCGACGGTACGGGTTGGCTGCTTCCCACCATTGCTATTGCAGGGGTGTTTGCAACCATCTCATACCTGTTCTATTACAAAGCGATTGCCAAGATTGGTGCATCGAAAGCGATGGCGTTAAATGTCACCTACACCGCTTGGGCGATACTGTTTACCGTTCTCATTCTAAAAGATACTTCGGTTCTGACACCGACCACCATTCTTTGCGCTTTGGTCGTTCTTGTTTGTGGAATTTTCGCAGCAGCCGACATCAAAGAGATATTTAAGAAAAATACGGCACAATAAAAGTGTCTAAAAAGGATGCAGCGATGCTGCATCCTTTTTTAATATCTCGGTCGCTTGATTTCCAGACGATGTTATGGTATGATAAATTAATAAAATTTTGAAGATTTCAGTCGATTTGTTTTTGACGGGCATCATGTTTTCAAAAGGAGTTTTTGCTATGTTGTTATACATTGATCCGGGAACCGGCAGCATGCTGTTCACCATTTTAATAGGTGTTATTGGTGCAAGTGTTTATTCGCTGCGAATGCTTTTTATAAAACTCAAATTTAAGTTAAGCGGCGGAAAGGCATCGGTTCAGAACACAAAAATTCCTTTTGTCATTTTTGCAGATGACAAACGTTATTTTAAGATTTTCGAACCCATTTGCCGTGAAATGGACAAGCGTGGTAAGGATGTTTTATATCTCACGATCAGTGAGGATGATCCGGCTCTTGCTTTGGATCTTCCACATTTTAAAGCAGAGTATATGGGGAGTGAAAACAAAGCGTTTGCCCGCTTGAACTTTATGAATGCCAATATCCTGCTTTCAACGACACCCGGACTGGATGTCTACCAATGGAAACGCTCAAAGGGGATTGACTGTTATGTCCACATTCCGCATGCGGCAAGCGAGATCACGCTCTACCGTATGTTCGGCATTGATTATTACGATGTCATCCTGCTTTCGGGGCAGTACCAGGCAGACGATATTCGCAACCTTGAAAAGTTACGTTGTCTGCCGGAAAAAGAATTGGTGAAGATTGGGATTCCGTATATGGATGAAATGGCGGTGCGTCTTGAAAAAGAAGGCCCAGCCCCTGCACATGAGCGCACCGTTCTACTTGCCCCTTCGTGGGGCCAAAGTGCCATTTTCAGTGTTTACGGTGCCAAAATTTTAGAGGTCCTTTTAAAAACCGGTTATCATATCATTGTGCGCCCGCATCCGCAATCCTTTGTGTCGGAAAAGGAACTGCTCGATGATCTCATGAAACAATATCCCGATTCCGAACAGCTCGAATGGAACCGTGATACGGATAATTTTGATGTTCTGCGCCGCAGTGATATCTTGATCTCCGATTTTTCGGGTGTTATCTTTGACTTCGCTTTAATTTATGATAAACCCATTATTTATACCGATCCCCAATTTGATGTAAGTCTTTACGATGCTTGGTGGCTGGATACTCCTTTGTGGACGACAACCGCCCTGCCTCGTCTCGGTCAACAGCTTACCGAGGATAACATGGCTAATCTCAAAGATTTGATCGATTCTTGTCTGAGTGATCCTCAATATGAAAACGGACGCCGCGAAGTTAAGAACGAAACGTGGGAACATGCGGGGGAGGGCGCCGTGCTGGCTGCCGATTACCTGATCGGGAAATACGAAGAATTGACGACAACAAAAGAGGGTAAATAAAATGTCATTTTTATCAATTTTAGAGTCTGTTTTTATAGGACCACTCAAACTGATATTTGAAATAATTTTTGAATTTGCCAACCGCTTTGTAAACCATCCTGGTATTTCTATCATCTTTTTAAGCCTGGTAATGAATATTTTAGTATTGCCACTCTATAAGCGAGCCGATGCGATGCAGGAAGCGGCGCGGGACATCGAAGCCAAACTCAGCCGAGGAGTCGCCCATATCAAAAAGACCTTTTCCGGTGACGAACGCATGATGATCTTGCAAACCTACTATCGTCAGAACAATTATAAACCCACCAGTGCTTTGAACGGTTCGGTATCGCTTCTCTTGGAAATCCCCTTCTTTATGGCGGCATACCAGTTTTTATCTCATTTGAACATCTTAAACGGTGTCTCGTTGGGCCCCATTAAAGATTTAGGCGTACCGGACGGTATGCTGGTGATCGGTGGCGTTGCCATCAATGTCCTGCCCGTTCTCATGACACTCGTTAACGTTATTTCCAGCGCCATCTACCTAAAAGGTTTCCCTCTCAAAACAAAAATCCAATTATATGCAATGGCGGCTTTTTTTCTGGTGTTTTTATACACCTCTCCGTCGGGTCTCGTTTTCTACTGGACTCTCAACAACGTTTTTTCACTTGTAAAAACGATCTTCTATAAGATCAAAAACCCGAAAAAAGTTTTGAACATCCTAACTTTTATTATCGGTCTCGCCGCTCTTGTTTTCGGAGTTTTCTTCTACCGTACCGAGTCGTTGCAGTTAAAAGTTATCCTGATCGGTATCGGTGCTTTGTTGGTGTTGCCGCTTATCCTGTCTATCCTATCCGACAAGATCCGTCTTCCCCAACCCAAAGCGCAACCCTCCCATTCCCGCAAAGTGTTTATATTGGGTGGTCTGCTACTGACCGTTATCGTGGGAGTTTTGATTCCTTCAGCATATGTACAAGCCTCGCCACAAGAATACGTAGATATCACATATTTTCATGATCCGATCTGGTATATCGTCAGCGCCTTATGTCTGGCGGCCGGCTTTTTCCTCGTATGGTTAAATGTTTTCTACTGGCTGGCAAGTCCAAAAGGTAAGGCAATCTTTGATAAAGGTATTTGGATCCTGTGCGGATGTGCCCTTGTTAACTACCTGTTCTTCGGCACCAACCTTGGCATCATTTCCGCCACCTTAAAATATGAAGACGGTATGTCTTTTGCGACGTCAGAACTCATTATTAACGTATTGGTTTTACTGGCACTGGTTGTAGGCCTCTATTTTATCATTACCAAATGGAAACGATCGGTATCACTGATCCTCGCGACCGCCATTATTGCCACCGGCGGTATGTCGGCAGTTAACATTGCAGACATCCGTAAATCGGTAAGCAGTTTAAACAGCCTGCAAAGCGCACAAGACAATGGCATTATTACCTTTGAGCTGAGCAAAACGGGCGAAAACGTGGTAGTGATCATGCTGGACCGTGCGGTCAGTGGCTATGTTCCATATCTCATGCAGGAACGGCCCGAACTCAAACAACAATTCGACGGATTCACTTATTATCCCAACACCATGTCTTTCGGCGGTTTCACAAACTTTGGTACCCCCGCTATGCTTGGTGGCTACGAATACACGCCGGTTGAACTCAACAAGCGTGACAGAGAATCTCTTGCCGAAAAACAAAATGAAGCGCTGAAAGTTCTTCCTACCATTTTTGCAAACGCCGGCTACAACGTGACACTCTGTGATCCCGTGTATGCCAACTATCAATGGATTCCCGATATTTCCATCTTTAACGATATACAAAACACAAATGCCTATATTACCAACGGCAAATTCAGCGATGCTAAGATAAAACAAAAAGTCATCGATACCAACCGTCGTAATTTCTTCTGCTTTGGTTTGATGAAGACATTGCCGCTCCCCTTGCAACCCATCCTGTATAATGGCGGTAACTATAATGCCATCATCGAAACGTCACAAGAATCCTCCCAAACCATACAGACTTGTACTAGTCCGTCTACGGCGACCGGTACAAATCTGGGATTTACCGACGCGTACAACGTTTTGACCGGGTTATCTAGTATTACCCGTATTACTAGCTCACCGACCAAAAACTACCTGTTCATGACAAACAATGCCACGCATGAACCTATGCTTTTAAAGGTTCCTGAATATGAACCGGCGACCATCATCGACAACACCGAATACGATGCGAGCCATGCCGACCGTTTCAAACTCGGCAACAAGGAGATAAAGGTAGATACCGCTTCGCAAATGATGCACTATCACGCCAATATGGCGGTACTTCTCCAACTTGGAAAATGGTTTGATTATCTACGTGCAAATGGTGTCTACGACAACACCCGTATCATCTTGGTAGCCGATCACGGTCAGCCGCTCTCGCAGTTTGAAGACCTTATCGTGGAGGCGAATAATCAGGAGCGTGACGCCCAGTTCTATAACCCGTTGCTCATGGTCAAAGATTTCGGTAGTACCGGCTTTACCACTGCCGATGATTTCATGACCAATGCCGATGTTGCTACACTGTCAACAAAGGACGTCATTGAAAATCCAAAAAACCCGTTTACCGGTAAGGCGATCACAAACAACGAAAAAACCGCACACGATCAATTTATCATCGTATCACAGGACTGGGATATCCTCAAAAACAACGGAAACACCTTTCTGCCGGCAAAATGGGCAACTGTCAAAGATAACCTTTGGGATAGATCTAACTGGACATTCTATGACGAAAAAGTGGTGTTAAAAGATCACACCCCACCCACCGGTAATTAAACGTATAAATGAGCAGGAATCGTCAGATGCCTGCTCATTTATACAATGAAAGCGATGTTTGATGGGTTTAAGTACAACCGTAACTCCATTTGCCGCACACGGAGGCTATGCAGCTTATGAAGTGAAACATATTTTGCGGAAAATCAATATCAAAACTGAGAAATTTTTCATATTTTCTCGTCTAATAGATAAAGAATGAAAGGATGCTTGTTCCGTCGCGTGTACTGCATTGATTTTTTGAGAGGAGCTCGTCATATGAAAAAAACAATTCCTATGCTGTTAACCGCTTGTTTACTGCTCATGGTGATACCGCTTGGCACATTGTCCGCTGATGCCGCAACCGAATACACAGAAGGCTATTATACTTACACGGTATTAAACCGTGAAGTTACCATTGTAGATGTCGAGGAATCCATTAGTGGTAATGTCACGATTCCCTCTGTACTCGCTGGTTGCCCGGTGACGACCATTGGGCCCAATGCGTTTTTTCGTTGCCAAAGCCTGAACGCCATCACCATCCCGGATAGCGTGACAAGTATCAAGAACAATGCTTTTTCTCATTGCAGCGGACTGACCTCTTTGAACATGGGGAAAAGCGTAACGAGTATTGGGGACGAGGCGTTTCTTTATTGTTCCAAGCTGACCTCTGTTATGATTCCGGATCGTGTAACCAGCATTGGGGACGAGGCGTTTTCGTATTGTTCCAGGCTCACTTCTATTACTATCCCCGACAGTGTGACAAGTATCGGGAAGAGTGCATTTTCCTATTGTACCAAAGCAACCTCCATTACCATCCCGGACAGTGTTATGACCATCGGGAGTGGCGCGTTTCATAGTACGGGGTATTATAACCAAAGTTCCAACTGGGATAATGAGGTACTGTATGTAGGGAATCATTTGATTCAAGCAAAAGCCACGATTGCCGGTGCATACATGGTGAAAAAGGGAACAAAAACGCTGGCAGACTATGCGTTTTGCCGCTGCATTGATCTGACCTCTGTTACCATCCCGGACAGTGTAACGACCATCGGTTCATCTACATTTTTAAGTTGCAGTGGTCTGAAATCTGTCATTATGGGTACCGGTGTAACGAATATCGGAGTAGAGGCATTTCGTTATTGTACTTGGCTGCCCTCTATCACTATCCCGGTTAGTGTGAAGAGTATTGGGTATGGTGCTTTTTCCCAGTGTAGCTCTCTATCAGAGATCTGGTATACCGGCAGCGAAGCGGATAGGTTCCGTATGACAATTGGTGAGAATAACACTAAATTGTCCTCTGCAACTTGGTATTATGATGCCTGCCCTGTGGGGGCAGAACATACCTATGATAACGCTGACGATATCTCTTGTAATGTTTGTGGTAAGGCTTGGGGGAATGGTTGGCAACTGGATAATGGGAAATGGTATCTCTACGAAAATGGTACCATGGTCAAGAGCGCATGGCGTAAAGACAGTGTTGGTTGGGTGTACCTCGGTTCGTCGGGTGCGATGCTGACCAATGCGTGGTGTACCGACTCTCAGGGTTGGTGCTACGTTGGAGCCGACGGCTATGCGGTGACCAATTGCTGGAAACAAGATCGCACGGGTTGGATCTGGTTAAATGCTAACGGCAGTATGACCAAGAACACCTGGGTAAAAGACGGTGGTAAGTGGTATTTCCTG
>JAZRZU010000055.1:0-3047 GCA_045601465.1 Acutalibacteraceae bacterium | reverse complement strand
TTGATCGGTATGAGGTCTATGCCGAAGAAGTTGATGAATCTGGCGAAGTCCTTGGATACTGGAATCTGGATGATATTTATCTGGTGTGATGGTTTTACCGTGCCGGGGCGGTGATCCCCCGGCAGAAAGGAAAATGATGGTAGAAGTGAAACAGCATGACGGATGGTCGTGCCGGACATGGGTCGAAGAAAACGGCGAATGGACGAGTGAATTTGACACGTTCCGCACCAAAGAAGAAGCAGAAGAATACGGGCGGGTGTTTCTTGCGTTAATCAGGCACGACGAAACCGCACGTGAATATGAAATATATAAGCACTTCCCCGACCCGTTTCACCCGGTGGAAGTATAACAATGAAAGGAGCGGACGGAAATGACAAAAGAACAGATAAGCCACCTGATCACGGTGATGGATGATCTTGTAAATCTGAGGGACAAACTTGAAGAAACCCGTGGATGTTCCGGCGAAGCAAAGCGTCTGGATACCATCGTTGGAAAGATATACGACCTTGTCGTAATTGCCGATAACAAGAGGACGAGGAAAGGAGCGAAGAGATGAAAGAACTGTACCCGAAAGAATACGCAGACTGTATGTCGTTTATCTTACGGCTGAAGAAATCAGAAGAGGAGAAAGGCAAAGGATTTGACGACGGATACGACCACATGAAGAACGTCGTTTACACATGGCTGTCAGTGTATGTCCCGAATATGCCTGTCGCTGATGCGTGGGATTTCGGACGTGAGATCACAGAGGAATTCTGGGGAATCGAAGAGTCTGGTCAACAGACGGCATGACAAAAAAAGACCAAAAAGCACCAGAAGCCCGGTTTTCCGGGCTTTTTTTAATTCGCCGTATAATCGCCAAATTTGCGGTTTATTCGGACGATGTTTTTAGACGTGTATTTTATCGGGTACCATATACGGAATCGAAAAGTTGAACGGGATAAAATGACAGGCACGGGAATATAGAGTTTATGCGGGTTTGAGACGTGCCGGGACATATAGACAATATTATTTAGTATAAAAAACCGGGGTAAACACAAATGGGTGCATATAGGCACTATGGTACCGTGGTTGTTTTTCGGATAAACTGAGGTTAAAAAGCATTATGACCCGGATCATCCGGGGAATTTTAGGGGGCAGTATGAAATTGAAAGTGGAATATGTTCCGATCAAGTCTATAAAACCGTAATGCCAAGAAACACCCGGATAAACAGGTTGATCAGATCGCCAACAGCATCCGTGAATTTGGGTGGCAACAGCCAATTGTGGTAGACCATGACGGGGTCGTCGTGATCGGACACGGTCGTCTTATGGCGGCGAAGAAACTTGGGCAACAGGAAGCCCCGGTTGTTCGTGCGGACGATCTTACTCCTGAACAGATAAACGCATTACGTCTTGCGGATAACAAGACCAACGAATCAGAATGGGATTTTGATTTCCTGACGACTGAACTGGACAATATCATTGATATAGATATGTCGCAATTCGGGTTTGAAATTGAGATCGAAACCGATGAAGAAGACAGCGAGATCGTTGAAGACGAACCGCCTGAACAGGTTGAAACCCGGTGCAAATTGGGGGACATATGGCAACTTGGGAATCACAGGCTGATATGCGGAGACAGCACGGACGTTGAAACCATTGGTAAACTGATGGACGGAGTAAAAGCAGATATCACGATTACATCGCCGCCATATAATGCTGATCATATGGACGTTCCGCAATCGGAAAGCCGTGGCGGTGGATTGCAAAAATCAACACAGAAAAAATACCTTGCCGACAATGACAAAAGGACGGAAGACGAATATTTTGATTTCCTTTGCAAAAACATGGATGTCTTGCTGATGTATTCAGATGAAGTTTTTTATAACATCGGAGTCGGTTCCGGGAGCAAAACGGCGATAACAAGACTGCTTAATCACTATGCAGAACAATTCAAAGACTTGATGTATTGGGTGAAAGATAATCCAATGCCTGTCATCGTTGAATCGGTTATATCATCAGCTACAGAACTGATCCTTTGCTTTGGTACAAACGGGACACGTTCGTTTAATCATTTTAATGACAGGATGTTCCACGGTGTTATAACTGGGCATTCAGCCGCAACATCAAATAAATATGCAGATATACACAAAGCCACATTCCCGGTATATCTTCCGAGTGAAATAATATCACGTTTTACACCAAAAGACGGGATCGTTATCGACTGTTTTGGGGGAACGGGGACAACAATGATAGCTTGTGAACAGCTGAAACGTAAATGTTATATGTGCGAACTTGATCCACGTTATTGCGATGTAATAATTGAACGGTGGGAAATATTCACCGGGGAAAAGGCGGTGCTATTGAATGGCGAATGAACAGAACCTGTTAAAGGGTGAAGCAACACGTTTCAAAGCAGGTGAAGAACAGGCGAAAACCGCCGCAAAAGGCGGGAAAGCGTCAGGACGTGCAAAGAGACGCAAAAAAGACCTTGCACAGGCTTTACAGATGCTTCTGGACAAGCAATACGTTGACAAAAACGGCAAGAAAGCCACAGGTACAGAAGTCATCGCCACGAAGCTTTTTGAACAGGCGATGAAGGGGAATATCAAGGCTTTTGAAACGATCAGATCAACCACGGGACAAGACCCGGTTCAGAAAGTCATGATTGCCGAGGTTGACCAGAATGTCGTTGACGAAGTAGAACGGGCGGTTTTCGGTGAATAGACAACAGGCGGTCGATTTTCTGCTGAACAGTCCTGTCAAGTATGCGAAAATGCTTGGATTTACAAAACTGGGCGACTTGCATAATGAATGGATTCAGGAAATGGTCAGGGGAACGGAAGACCATACATTACAGGCAAGCCGTGGAACGTACAAGACAACGTGCGTTTCCGTCGCCCTTGCGGAATTGATCATACTGCTCCCGAATTACCGCACCATGTTTATGCGGAAGACGGACACCGACATAAAAGAGGTCATCAAACAGGTACAGAAGATTTTACAGGATGACCATACCCGGTATTTGGTAAGCTGTATTTACGGGGTGAATTTACGGTTGACCG
>JAZRZU010000054.1:0-1863 GCA_045601465.1 Acutalibacteraceae bacterium | reverse complement strand
CGATCATTTCCAATGCCCGGTAAAACTCCGGCAGTTCATCTGGACTTATCAGATGCCCGTCGATTGATCCCTTTTTCGTTCCGTCCCTTAAAACGTGCGTGATCGTGACCATGTTATTCTTTCCCGTATAAGATGGCGTTGATCGGCACATTAAGGGTCTTGGCAACTTTACTGATCGAATCAATCTTCGGACTGACATACCGCCACGCTCCGATAGTGCCATTACCGAAACCCGCCGCACGTTCCAGTTTACGGATGGAAATATTCTGTTGACGGCAGATTTCTTTTACATTTTCGTAAACTCCCAATAAAAAACTCTCCTTTCTTTACTTGTCAAAACGTCGAATTTGTTCTACAATGGAGTCAACCCCTGTCGTCTTGATGTCCGTTTCTATTCTGCCGGGCTGAATCTCATCTATCGTCTATTATATCGAATGTTTTCTACTTGTCAATAGGATTTTTTCGATATTTTAGAAAGTCAATTTTAAGAAAGGAAAAAACGTCATGGAACTTGCGAAACTTGTAAAGATGAAATGCGTTGAAATGGGGACGACTCCCCGTCAATTAGAGCACGATCTGGGATTTTCAAACGGGTACCTGTCATCACTGAAATTCCCGATGAAAAACTTTCAGCGTGCGGTCACGTTAAGCGAACGGCTGAACATACCGCTTTCCGATCTGGTTGACGGAATTCCAGAATCAAAACCAGACGAACCACCACCGGAAACCACCGATATAACCACGGATTTTGCCGATTTAAGCGACCCGGAAACATCTGACGATATAAGAATGCTGTTGTCGCTAAATGCCGTTGGACGTGCGGAATTACGTGGAGAAATGCGGCAGATGCTTCGGTTGAAAAAATACAACGACTTGCTGTCATGAACGTGGTGGGATACTGCCGGGTCAGTACCACTGAACAGGCAGAGCATGGTTATTCGATAAAAGAACAGGAAGACAGGATAAAAGCGTATTGTGTTGCGAAAGAATGGACACTGATACGGGTGTATTCTGATCCGGGTTTTTCAGGTGCATCAACTGACCGTCCGGGTCTTCAGTCATTACTGGATGACCTGAAAACGGGCGAAATAGACACAATACTCGTCTACAAGTTAGACCGCTTATCACGATCCCAGAAAGACGCTTTATACTTGATAGAAGACGTGTTTCTTGCGTCAAATGTGGGCTTTATTTCGATTTCTGAGAACTTTGACACACAATCGCCCCTTGGTCGTGCGATGGTCGGAATATTGGCGGTTTTCGCCCAATTAGAACGGGAGCAGATAAAAGAGCGGATGATCCTCGGAAAGACAGCAAGAGCAAAGTCCGGGAAATGGCAAGGCGGGAAAAATTCGCCTGTCGGATATCTTTTTGACAAAGAAAAGGGTTTAAGGATATATGAGGAAGAAGCCCAGTACGTCAGGAAGATTTTTTACGATTTTACGAACGGGATCACCATCAAAGAAATTGAAAACAGCCTGTACACGTCAGGAGCAAAAAACAGGTACGGTCTTTTCACCCGGATAAACATCAACCGAATTCTGGGGAATCCTGTATATACGGGTCGTTTGATCTACAAGGGCGAATTGTATGACGGCATCCACGACCCGATAATTCCTGACAGGATTTTCGATAAAGCACAGGAATTACGGGAATGGAACCACGACCAATGGGAGCGGAAAATCCGTGGTTCAAAGAATCCGTCATTACTTTCCGGGATTCTGTTCTGCGGGATATGCAGGGGACGGTATCACCACATCCGTTGGTCGCCGAACAGCACCCCCCGGTATGTCTGTTATTCACGGGACAAGAGACTTCTCAATATGATCAAAGACCCGTCATGTAAAAACAGGACATGGAAAG
>JAZRZU010000053.1:0-2523 GCA_045601465.1 Acutalibacteraceae bacterium | reverse complement strand
CGATCCGAATAACGGCGGCTATTCGCTTACTTCGACGGGTAGATCACAGAAAATTGCCGGCGTAGATACGAAGGAGTACAAAACTGATGCTTCGTACAATGCGGAGACCTTCTGGCTCACCGATTCGGGCATTTGTCTCGGTTATAGCGGCCCTTATGCAACCGAAACAGCAACCGAATGGGATACTTCCGTAACTTCTTTCGGCGTTGATCTGCCGTAAAGTCGCATAGAATGGAGGATGAAACTACATGAAAAAGATATTAGCTTTATTACTTGCGACTATGATGCTGCTCTGCTTCGTTGCCTGTGACACAGGCGATAACCCCAATCCCAATGGCGATAATCCCGGTGTTTCTCAAAACGGTGGGGAAAACAATAATGGTGGTGGCAGCAACAACGGTGGCGCGAATACAGTCGCGGCATGGAAAACCACCGGTATTGACGAAGGACAGATTGAGAATTTCCAGAAATTCACAAAAGGTATTCCCGAGCCTACCTCTGCTTATACAGTGAGTATGCTGAATGCTTACAGCTTTGTGTTCGATTTTGCAAATGAAGCGGATGCGCAAACGTGGGCGCAGGCACTTGTGGCTAACGGTTTTGAATACACAAATGCAATGGGAAACTCTCTTTATGAAAAATCTGGAATTTTAATTGCAATTAGTGGTTGTAACGTCTCGATTACCACGAATTAAAACGGAGGAAAACAACATGAAAAAAATATTAGCTTTATTGCTTGCGGCGATGATGCTGTTCTGCTTCGTTGCCTGCAACACGGGAGATAACCCCGATCCGAACAAGGATAACCCCGGAACCTCGCAGTCCGGCAATCAAGGCGGCACACAAGGCGGTGCTACAAGCGGAGACGTAGGTTCTATGATAAGCGGTATCGGTTCGTCCACTGCGCTATACAGCGATATGGATGCCGCAAGCAAGCAGGCGTTTATTGCAGAGGGGGCAAGACAAGGTCTTGACATTTCTTTTGGTGCAGACGGCAGCACGACTATCGTGGATACTACCGACGGAACGACCCTTATTCAGAAGCCCGACGGAAATTGGGTATTTTCGGACGGGCAAGGCGGCGAAGGTCAGATCGGCGGTAACTGGCCGGACAATGAATATACAAAGCTTGTTCCCAAGCCGAGCTTTGAATTGTATGCAGCAGTTATTGAAGGCGAAACCTTCAGCGTTATGTTTACGAATGCGACCATAGAACAGATCAAGGCTTATGCCGAGCAGGTTAAGGCGGCAGGCTTTAACTTGAACGAAGAATTGACCGACGAGAATGTGATGGGAATGGTCATATATAGCTTTGCCGCAGAAAACGCAGACGGTTATTCCGTTGAAGTATTTTCAGCTTCCGGTACGACTGGTTTGCGCATCAGTAAATAACCCTTACCTAAAAATCAAAACAAAGCGGAGGAAAACGATATGGAGAATATCAGCTGTATGCGGTTCAAGTATTTATGCGAGTTCTTGACCGGCATCGAAGAAACCTACACGGACAAGAACGACAAAAGCTTCCGCATCAGCCGATCCGCAAGAAACAAGCTCTCCACCCTTCGGCTGTGTAAAATAGACAGCGCAAAGACCGTCAAGGCAACGTATGATCCGTCCTCCAACGCCGTGGACTTGACCGTTTCGGGCTACGTTTACGATTCCGTCTTGGAGGATATGAAGGAAATTTTTGATACCGTTGACCTTCTCAATATATACGCAACCGTCGATTCTCAAATCCATATCGATTTAAGAGTCGTGGATATCTATAAGGGCTTGCCGAGGTATCCGGGGAGATTGAAAATACGCTAAAGGGATTTGTCCCGTTAACAATAAGTGTTCTTATGGCGGCAACGGGCAACCGTTGCCGCTAAAACTATCTATGCAAAAAATGACGAAAAATAGGAGAAAGAACAAGCAATGAGATACTTTATGAAAGCACACGACGTGTCACCACCGAAAAAAACAGCAAACAATATGGCGCTCAATTCGAGTCAAACCGAGTTGGGCGCTCTCTTTTTGCCCAATCGACAAAAATCTATGAAAAATACGGAAATGCTTGAAAATTTGACAAGCGGTTTCCGAGAAAGGCGAAGCAATGTCAAACGATAACATACAAAGCGAAATTACATACTTAAGAACTGTGATCCAAAATCAAGATTTTAACACCGAGCCAAAAAAAGTTGATTTGAAAGCCTTACTGTATGAGGCAGATGCGGACGGATATAATTTCCCGTGGTATGTTGAAAGCTATTACTATGACAGTTCAAAGCGATGGATGATTTATACCTCACACGATTTTACTATTACTTTTGCAGGAGAAAAATTAGTACGTACGGCAAAAGAGATAATTGATCACAAATATTTGATTAAATAATACATAGATTCGTTTGCAAGCATGGCGTTGCACCCCGGAAGACAGCGGTCGCGTGCATCTCCCATCATCGCCAAGGGATAAGTCTATCCGCTGACTTAAAACCATGGATCGATTTCGAAAAACTTGCTCTGCGGATCTATTTTGTAAGG
>JAZRZU010000052.1:0-6185 GCA_045601465.1 Acutalibacteraceae bacterium | reverse complement strand
ACGCCCTTAGCAGGGGCGCCTCGTCACCAACTTGAGTACTTCTCCATATATCCAAAACCGAATGCGGTGAGCAAGCGGTTTTGGTATTCACTTGTTAAAAAGTGTTTGGCGGAGAGGAAGGGATTCGAACCCTTGGCTCTTTCGAGTCACCGGTTTTCAAGACCGGCTCCTTAAACCGCTCGGACACCTCTCCGTTTCTAACGGCGAGTGTAATCATACCACTTTTTCTACGTGTTGTCAACACCAAAGTAATAGGTGTTGACCAAAAAATTACAGATATTGTAACAGTTCAGAGGGATGATCGATCAAAATATCCGCCCCTGCCTCTTCCAATTCGGCTCTGCCACGAAATCCCCACGTCACACCGACCGCTTGTAAACCGGCATTGTGTCCGGTATAGATATCCACGTTGGAATCTCCCACAAAAAGAGTTTCAGACGCTGTTGCGTTTAAATCGCGAAGTGCAAGGTTCACGACCTGTGGATCTGGCTTATGGGGTCTTCCCTCTACCGCACCGCCATACACGCAACCAAACGGATAGTTACCAAATAATAACTCTGCCAGTTTTCGTGCTTGTATCTCCGGTTTGTTTGTGACGATTCCCAAGCGATAACCACGCTGTACCAATTCATCCAACAACGCATAGATACCATCATAGGGTGCGGTTTTTACACAATAGTTTTCATTGTATAATTCCATAAAGCGCTCATATGCCTGTTCCAGTTGCTCGGCAGTGTAATCATCGCCCAACGCACGCTCTACAAGTTTTAGGCATCCGTTTCCGACAAACCGATGGTACTGTTCAATCGTGTATACAGGTTTTCCATCATCCCGCCCCCTGCCGCAATCGCACAGCATCCTTTCAGTAGCATCTGCCAAATCAGCAATGGTATTAATTAAGGTACCATCTAAATCAAATAATATCGTATTCCAACGTGACATACTCGATATTACCTCTTTCGTTTAAAAACTTGACGAATACGACGTGCTGCAACCATTGCGAAACATACAACGGCAACGACACCAACCAAAACTGTAAATACCGCCCATACGGGATCGGCTAATTTCAGCTTCATCCACAACGTATCCATATGCGTACCGACATGTTCAGGCAGTGTTAAAAACATTTCGGTTTTGTCTAAAACTTCTTTGGGCGGATAAAAATTTTCATTCTCGGCAATTTCGGGGTCTAACTGTGCCTGTGCTTCCACGTGCGGCGTCGAATAACCGATATATTCAGCATTGAGTAACGCAATATCGGTACGACACAGGAAGTTGATATATTCCTCTGCCTCTCGTTTGTGTTTCGAGTTTGCCGGTATACACAGCGCATCCACAAATAAGTTTGTACCATTCTGCGGTACGAAGAAATCAATCGCCGGGTTACCTTCTTCTTCATCCATCATGATGATACCGTCACCTGCGTAATACGGTGCGATCCAGCCCTCTTCATTAATCATCTTATCGTAGATTTGGTCCATCACGTACTGATGCAATACGTCCTTTTGCTCACGCAATGCTTCGTACGCTTCATCCCAATGAGAAAGGTCGTGTGTGTTAAGTGAATGACCGGTTTTCAGCAAGGCAATTCCAAACGCATCACGAGGATTATCAAAATTAAAAATACGCCCGCTATATTTCTCATTCCACAACAGATCCCAGCCCTGTGCCAGATCCGCTTCGTCTACATACTTCGTATTGTAGAAAATGCCAACTGTACCCCAGGTGTACGGTACCGAATACTCGTTTGCCGGATCATATACGGGGTTGAGTAAGGACGGATTGATAAACGATATATTGGGAATGTTGTCAAAATTCAATTTGGCAAGTTTACCCTCGTTAATAAGTTTCCCCACCATGTAATCGGATGGGACGATAATATCATACGTTGCAGCACCGGAGTCCAGTACCGCATACATACTTTCGTTATCGGTAAAATTCTTGTAGTTGATTTTAATACCGGTTTCCTCGGTAAACATGTCGTTTACATCGGGGTCAATATACTCGCCCCAATTATACACGTTCAAAGTAACTGTCGGATCAATATCTTCTGCGCTTACCAAAACAGCAGGACAGGAAGCAAGCAAGATACAACACACAAACAATGCAATCAAACGCTTCATTTTGCCTTCCTCCCTTTTTGCGAAGGTGTGGAGCGCATCTGTAAAACGTTCACCAATACCAACAACACCAGTACTGTGCCAAACATCAAGGTAGATAGCGCATTAATTTCCGGTGTAACACGGCGTTTGACCATCGAATAAATGGTGACAGACAAGTTCTGTGCCGATGCACCGGAGGTGAACAAACTGATAACAAAATCATCCAGCGACATGGTAAAAGCCATCAACGCACCGGTAATAATACCCGGCATAATTTCCGGCAACATCACCTTCATAAAAGCTGAAACAGGAGGACAACCCAGGTCAACGGCTGCTTCATACAGATGGGGATTCGCTTGACGTAGTTTTGGTAACACTTGCAAAATCACATACGGGATACAAAACGTAATATGAGAAATCAGCAATGTGGTATATCCCGGTTGTAACCAACCGGTTGTTTGGTAAATGAACACAAACAACAACATCAAGGCGATACCGGTTACGATTTCGGGATTGACCATAGGAAAATTGTTCACCGCTAACAAAATTTTACGTAAACGGTGATTGACACTGCGGATACCAATGGCAGCCAACGTACCGATAATCGTTGAAATAACCGTAGCAATGACCGCAATGGATAGCGTTACGCCGAGAGCTGATAAAATTTCCTCATTTTCAAACAAGGCTTGGTACCATTGCAAAGAAAAACCATTCCACACCACACGGCTTTTCGAATCATTAAACGAGAAGATAATCAGCACGATAATCGGCGCATACAAAAACGTAAAGATCAACGTATTGTATATACGAGAGAGAGTCTTCATGCAAGCTCATCCTCCTCTCCCTTATCCACCATACCGGTGACAGCCATACAGATGAGAATCATCACCATCAATACCAAGGATAAGGTGGCGCCAACGTGATAGTTGGCGCCCTGGCCGATAAACATGGTTTCAATCGCATCGCCAATCATCAACGTCTTACTGCCGCCCAGTAATTTGGTAATAACAAACGTACTGACCGCCGGAACAAAAACCATGGTAATACCGCTAAGCATACCGGGTACGGACAGGGGCAGTACAACTTTCCGAAAAACCTGAAACGTATTGGAGCCCAGATCTTGCGCCGCCTCAATGACCGACTTGTCAATTTTGACCATAACGGAATACAGTGGCAATACCATAAAAGGCAGGAAATTATACACCATGCCCAGCACCACTGCGCCGTTTGTATTGATAAGTTCCAATGAGTGACCGGCCGGCAATACACCAATCAAGCGTAAAAATTGGTTAATAAACCCATTGTTCTCCAAAATTGACATCCATGCGTAGGTACGAAGTAGAAAATTCATCCACATAGGAAGCATGATCATCATGACCATGGTTTGCTGTGCCCTACCTTGTGAACGAGAAATGGTAAAGGCAAGCGGGAAAGCCAATACCAAGCAGATAACCGTTGCTATGGCGCCGAGAGCAATCGAGATGCCAAAAGTTCCCGCATATTCCCAAATTGATGTTAAATTTGACAATGTAAATTGCCCGGCACCATCCGTAAAAGCAAACCACAACACAATGCCAAGCGGCACTACGGTAAATAGCGCCATCCATACTCCAAAAGGAGCAGCAGAGGCCCGTGACTTTATCATAGCGCTTCCTCCGTGGCATCCTCGGTCAAATCAATCTCGGAGTTTGCCATATCCTCAAACTCCTCAGAATACGAGCTATAATCACCAAACATACCGGAATATTCGGATTTACGCATAACATGGATGTCTTCCGGATTCAATACAATACCGATTACCGAATCGACGGGATAATAGTCGGTGGTCTGGATCATCCATTTGAAACCTTTAAAATCGACGATCGTTTCAAAATGTACACCTTTAAAGGTGACGGCTGTCACCACACCGGTAAGGTCACCCTTATCAGCCGAAACAATATCAATATCCTCCGGACGAATGACAACGTCTACCGGCTCTTTTGCTCCAAACCCGGCATCCAAGCAACGGAATTTTCGACCGAAAAACTCGACTAAATAATCCTCATGCATGATACCGTCCAAAATGTTACTTTCACCGATAAAATCCGCAACGAACGCATTTTGCGGTTCGTTGTAAATATCTTGCGGCGTCCCGATCTGCTGGATTTTACCGTTATCCATGACCACCACCGTGTCTGACATAGACAAGGCTTCCTCTTGGTCATGCGTAACGTAAATGAAAGTAATGCCTAAACTCTTTTGGATGTTTTTAAGTTCCACCTGCATATCCTTACGCAGTTTTAAATCCAGGGCAGCCAACGGCTCATCCAACAGTAAAACACGGGGATTGTTTGCAAGCGCACGTGCGATCGCAACACGTTGTTGTTGACCACCGGACAAGGTGTCAATACTCCGCTTATTAAAGCCCACTAAGTTTACCAACTTTAACATATGGTCAACCGTTTCACGAATTTCCGCCTTGCTTTTGCGCTGGACTCGCATACCAAAGGCGACGTTATCCTCCACATTCAAATGCGGGAACAACGCATACCGTTGAAAAATGGTGTTGACTTGCCGTTTATGTGCCGGTACGTTGGCAATATTTCGGCCGTCAAAAAAAACATTGCCGCTATCCGGGAACAGGAACCCTGCAATGATACGCAAGGTCGTCGTTTTACCACAGCCGGACGGACCAAGCAGGGTAACGAACTCTCCGTCAGAGATGTTGAGGTTTAACCCGTCCAACACCTTTTCCCCGTCGAATGAAACGGTAATGTCTTGTAGTTTGATGATTTCTTTTGTTTTCATAACAGCATCCCCCTTTGCGGTGTATATACAGCCGCACGGCTGTATACAAAAGTTTCCCGTAGAATACGCTACGGACGGAAACCGCAATACTTTGAGCAACGCCCTCCGCAAAGGGTTTTTCACAGCCGTCGAAAATGCGGCTGCGGCGATGCCTCATATTGCTTTGAAGTTTTTGCCCAGATGCGTGTCATCGTGCGATGAACAACATTCTCCACTATACTGATTTTCTGTATAATTGTCAATATATTTTTAGATTTTTCTGCTTTTTGCCACATTCTGTCGGATGAAACCAAAAAAACGGGGAAAATCCACTCGTTTTCCCCGTTTTTGTTATTTTTTAATTGTTTTCCAATATTCCTCAAACGCTTGCTCCGATTTGTTATCACCCGGAACATAATAGACGGCATCCTTGATAGCATCGGGTAAATATTGCTGCTTGACCCAGTGATGCGGATACTCATGCGGATACTGATAAAATTGACCTTTACGTGCAGCATCTGCGCCATCAAAATGTTTGTTTTGCAAGGTGCGAGGAACCGCCCCCAGGTTGCCGGCACGGATATCACGAAGTGCCGCATCGATTGCCGCTTCGCCCGAATTGGATTTGGGCGCACGAGCCACCAAAATGACCGCATCCGCTAACGGAATACGAGCTTCCGGTAACCCAACCTGTAACGCCGCATCCACTGCCGCTTTCACGATCGGCAGTATTTGGGGATACGCAAGCCCCACATCCTCCGCAGCACACACTAATAGACGCCGGCAAACCGACGGCAGATCCCCCGCTTCCAGCAATCGTGCCAAATAATGAACCGCCGCATTTTCATCTGATCCACGCATTGATTTTTGAAAGGCCGATAACAGATCGTAATGCTCATCACCGGCACGGTCATAACGCATGGCACTCTTCTGTGCAACCTCACGGGCAACGTCTTCCGTTACCGTCACTACATCGTTTTTGTCCGGTTTGGTTGCCAGCACGCTGAGTTCAACTGCGTTTAACGATTTTCGTACGTCCCCGCCGCATCTTTGCGCAATACAAGCGACCGCTTGTTCTTCGGCAACGATAGTACGACCCTGCTCTTTTGCTAAAAAGTCAAATCCACGGCGCACCGCATCGGCAACTTCTGCCGGCTCTACACTCTTGAATTCAAACACCGTAGAACGGCTTAAAATAGCACTGTATACGTAAAAATAAGGGTTTTCTGTTGTAGAAGCAATCAGCGTAATATTCCCGTTTTCAATATGTTCCAACAGAGTTTGCTGTTGTTTCTTGTTAAAATACTGGATTTCATC
>JAZRZU010000051.1:0-1534 GCA_045601465.1 Acutalibacteraceae bacterium | reverse complement strand
CCGTCAACCGTGATGAAAGGCAGTTGCTTTCGGCGCTGATCGCAAAGCGACCCGTTCCCATCGAGCTTTCCGATACCATTGAGAACGGTGCGGTGTACGACCACACCCAAAAGAAAATCTTTGTCCGTAAAGGTATGGATGCTCCCGATATTTTCCGTAGTCTTTCCCTTGCCCTTGCCCGTGCGGAAATGGCGATTGATACCCGTAATTTCAGCAATGAAAATGCAGAGTTCAAAGCCTACTGTGCATCCTATATGCTCTGCCGTAAATACGGCATTGATGTCAGCGGATACGATTTCCGAGAGATGCCCGATGTAGGAGGTGCCGAGCCGCAGGCTATCCGTGGCGAGCTTTCCGAAATCCGTGACGTGATGCGTACAATGTCTGCCCGTATGTATAAGGCAATGGAACAGAACAAAGTGCAAAGCCGCACCGGACAGGGGCGTGATGAACGATGATGGAGCGTGAGGAAAGACGGGTCTTATCCCTTGACCAATATCAGCACGGCGTTATCGTCAATGCCCTTAACGATAAGCGAAACGACCTTATCAAAGAGAAACGCCCCACCGATATTGTTGATGAGGTCTTGCTGAAAGCACTTGACGCACCGAGAAAAAAGGTGCGTTGCAAGGATGAACGGTAAGACAAGTCCGTGGCTTTATCTGCTCGGTATTATCCCTGCCGTATGGTTGGGTCTGCTGATCGCTCCAGCGGTCAGCGGTGGATTGATGGAGATTGTCACACAATTTCCGATAATGATGGAAAACCCATTGAAAATAACGTGGTGCGAGGACAGCTTGGCGACTGTCCTCGTTTTCATTTTCGCTTATGCAATGGGTATCGGCATATATATCTCCACCAAACGAACTTATCGCCGTGGCGAGGAACACGGATCGGCTAAATGGGGCGTTGTCGAGCGCATCAACAAAAAGTACCGAGCAAAAGAGCCGAAACCCAATAAGATCTTAACACAAAACATCCGTATTGGTCTGAACGGCAAGAAACACCGCCGCAACCTTAACACGGTAGTCGTGGGCGGTAGCGGTGCGGGTAAAACCCGTTTCTATGCCAAGCCTTGCATTTATGAAAGCATCACCGCAGGCAAAGACGGCGAGTTTTGCTCCTTTGTCTGCCTTGACCCCAAGGGCGAATTGCTCCGTGACTCCGGCAATCTTCTCAAAGAGTGCGGTTATGAGATACGCATACTTGATCTTATCAATATGCAGAAAAGCCATTGTTATAACCCGTTTGTATATCTGCGGGACGATGACGACGTGCAGCAGCTTGTAACCAACCTGTTTAAGAGTACCACGCCGAAAGGCACACACAGCAACGACCCCTTTTGGGATCAGATGGCGGAGGTTCTGCTGAAAGCATTGGTGTTTTATCTGTTCCACGAAGCACCGCCGGAGGAACAGAACTTCCCGATGGTAATGGAAATGCTGAGAGCCGGTGACGTGCGTGAGGATGACCCGTCCTACGAGTCCCCCCTGGATATTCTGTTTCAGCGTTTGGAAATGGACAATCCCGACCA
>JAZRZU010000050.1:0-8437 GCA_045601465.1 Acutalibacteraceae bacterium | reverse complement strand
CCTTCATTTTTTATTTTGCTTGCAAAAGCGGCTTTACTTTTTGTGCCACCAGCAATACCAGCGGCAACACCACCAGCTGCACCGGCACCATCACCGAAGCTTGTATCAGCCTTCCGGGGAGTACGGCAAGATACGGCGTATGATTGGTAACAGCGATCCACAACGTGTTTAGTAAGATGCTGCCCACCGCCTGTGCACCCACCACACCAAGTGCGATCCGCCACACCTTGTTGGAACGATAAAAGCATAGGCCAAAAACCAGCCCAATGACCATGGCAGTCAGCGTATACCCGGGAAAGTACGGCCCGTACGGGAATACAAGAGCCCCGATGAAATCGCTCAGCCCATGTACAACAGCACCGCCGATCGGCCCGTACAAGTATGCGGCAAGCCCCACCGCCACAAAGGAAAATCCAATGCGTTTGTCCCACAAATTCACCGAAGCAAAGCGAGTCAATACCACATCGAGAGCAACCAACATACCGCACATGACCAACGTCAACGTTTTTTGCGTGGGAGACATTTTTTCTTTTGACATAATAAATCCTCCTTCTTCCTGTCGTTGAATAAGGAGGATCGTTCCAACTATTCAACAGCGGGATGCGAGCAACAAACCGCAAAACGTTCGTTTTTTCGTCTATGCGGCAACTCCCCGTCCGCACAGCACTTAACGCCTGTTGCTCTACTCTGTAATTGTTTCTATACGCATCAGTTCAAAACAAAGAACTGTTCGTACCATAAAATAAACGTGTAAATGGTCCAGATTTTCTTCATATTATGCGCTTTCCCTTGCTTATGCTCATCCAGCAAAGACATAATCGCATCCGTGTTGAAAAACTTCTGCGCAATATCACTTTGGAAAGCGGCTTTGACCATCGCATAATACTTCTCTTGACGCAACCAATCATTCAGCGGGACCGGGAACCCTAACTTTTTCTTCTGTGCTGTACGTTCAGGCAACTGCCGCAAAGCAGCCGCGCGAAGCGCTACTTTGGTCGTGTTCCCCTGAATACGTTGTTCAATCGGCAAGGACACCGCCAATTCCAGCATTTTCTTATCCAAAAACGGAACCCGCAACTCCAAAGAATTCGCCATACTCATGCGGTCTGCCTTTTGGAGGATATCATACAACATCCACGTCTGCATGTCGACGTATTGCAGCGCCGTCGGTTCGTCCAAATGAGCGACCTTATCAAAATGCCGTTTGGATAACTCGACCGGGTCACACGGCGTGCCGGGATTTTTGAGAAACTTGGCACGCTCATCCCGTGTAAACACATAATTCGCACGCATAAACCGTTCATACGGAAGCATCGCACCCCGCACAGCAAACCGTTTCCCCTTTACCTGCTCCGGCAAACGTTTTGCAACCGTTGCGAGTAATTTGCGCATCCAAGACGGAATACGGCTGTAACGGTGGAAATGCCCACCCTCCAAATACATCGGGTAACCGCCGAACAACTCGTCGGCGCCCTCGCCGGATAATACAACCTTCACATATTTTGCGGCATTCTCTGCCAGAAAATAAAGCGGTACCTCCGACGGGTTAGGAAGCGGTTCGTCCATAAAATACTGGATTTTTCCCGCCATCTCAAAATATTGATCCGCCGACACCTTGTTGGCAATGTTCTCCACACCAATTTCTTTGGAAAATGCCTGTGCGTACGGCAATTCGCTATATTGTTCTTCTTCGTACCCGACCGAAAAGGTCTTGACCGCTGCGGCGACCTTGGACACCTCACGCACCACGTAACTCGAATCCACACCGCTGGACAAGAAGCATCCGACCTCAACATCGCTGATCTGATGCACCGCCACCGACTCGACGAATTCATCGGTAATGCGCTGTGCCCACTCTTCCGAGTTCAACGCAGTATTTGCTTTAAATTTGTCGGCTACGTCATAATACTTGTGAATAGAAAGCTGCCCTGCTTGCCATTCAAAGTACTCACCGTTTAATAACTTAAAAACATGTTTAAAAAAGGTTTCTCGATACGGCAGATACTCATAGCACAACCAATCCGGCAACTTGCTTTCATCCAATTCCTTCACAAAAGTTGGATGGGACAAGAACGATTTGATCTCCGAACCAAAGAAAAAATCGGTTCCACGCTGGTAATAATAGAACGGCTTGATACCAAAAATATCCCGAGCGCCAAACAATTTCTTTTCCTTACTGTCCCAAATCACGAAAGCAAACATGCCCCGTAATTTCGACAAAAGATCGGCGCCGTATTCCTCATACCCGTGCAACAACACCTCGGAGTCGGTCTTGGTCTTGAATACGTGGCCCGCTTTGAGTAAATCTTCTCGTAACTCACGATAGTTGTAAATCTCGCCGTTGAATACCAACACCTTGGAACCATCCTCGTTTTGGATCGGCTGGCTGCCGCCCTCCAAGTCAATGATCGACAACCGACGAAACCCAAGTGCCATATCATCGTCCAGATAGTAATCCGCCTGGTCGGGGCCACGATGCACGATACGGTCAGCCATCGCCTTGATAACCGCGCGGCGGTCTCCCCCATAGCCGTTAATAAAGTACCCGGCAAATCCACACATCGCTTGTCCCCTCCTTGCTTAGGTTGGCAGGGCTCGAACCTGCCAACGCCTACAAATGTAATTTTTTGATTTTCCTGTGTCTTCAACCTTGACGTACGGAAGTATGCCTGCGGTTTGTAACTTTGTAAAATACAAAAAATTTCTATTTGTAGGTTCAAAGAAATTTCTGCCGCCGGATTTTCCGGAGGATGAAGTGTGAGTTTGCAGGAAGGCTGACGCCTTTTAAAAACGAACACAAAATCCTACGGATAAAGGCGGTGAGTGAAATCGTGACAGGTTCGAGTCCTGTCAACCTATGGGGGCGAGTTGTTTATGAAAGAACCGAAAACCGATTATATCCCGTCGATGCCGCATCTTGTCAGTTTGAGTGAGCGCCATTCCTTGGCGGTGTCAGGTGTCAAAGATGTCGATAGCTTTGATGACAACACCGTGATCGTGTATACCGAACAAGGGGAACTGACCGTAAAGGGAAGCAATTTACACATTACCCGTCTAAACATTGAAACCGGCGATCTGACGGTAGAGGGAAAGGTCGACTCGTTGACGTATGCCGAACTGCATACACATGGAGGCGGCTTTTTCGGGAAATTGTTGCGATGAATATGGGGTTCGCCAATACCGATCAACTACGAGAACTGTTTTTAGCGTGCGGCTGGGGTTTTTGGCTGGGTGCCTACTATGACTTTTTTCGCATTTTACGACAGCTTTTAAAGCCCCGCACATGGCAGGTTTTTGTACAGGATATTCTTTTTTTTGCCACGTCGGCGCCATTAACGTTTTTGTTTTGTTTAGCAGTTAACGGCGGTGTACTGCGCGTGTATGTTTTTATCGGTATCGTACTCGGCTTTTTTGCCTATCGATATACCGTCGGCCGTGCCGTGGTAGGACTGGTAACCTCCTTTTTAAACTTTCTGTCGAAAGTCGGTGAGTGGGTACATAACCGTATAACGCTGCCGCTGGTCAAGGTGTGTCGTATCGGCATACAAAAACTGCGAGAAAGTCTTAAAAAATTTCAAAAAACTATTGAACCGAAGAGGTAATTGGTGTATAATCTATCTATCTAAATGTGTCATGCGGCCGAAAGGAGGCAACGTCGTGAAGAGAACCCGAACCCGAAAACGGAAAAAGAGTATGATTCTTCGTGTTGCGATCGTTGCTTTTTCGGTATACGTCGTGGTGTCGATCGTACAGGTGCAGTTGCAGCTCAACAGTGCGCAGAACAAACTGGACAAGCTGGACAGCCAAATTCGTGCGCAAGAGGAAGTCAATAAGGTGTTGCAAGAGCGTGCAGACGGAGAGCTTGACGAATATTTGGAACAGCAGGCACGTAAAAACGGCATGGCAAAACCGGGTGAATCAATTTTTATTGAGATCCCGAACGATTAATTTTTTAAAGGTAAGTAGGGGGAACTCCGCAAGATGGCGTTGGAAGTGGGAGCTTGTGTCGAAGGTAAGGTAACCGGTATCACGAAATTCGGTGCATTCGTCGAATTGGAAGGCGGTCAAACCGGTATGGTACATATTTCGGAGGTAGCGCCGACGTATGTCAAGGAAATTCGTGATCATCTCACCGAAAATCAACAGGTTAAGGTGAAAGTATTAAGCATTGGTGAGGACGGTAAGATCAGCCTGTCGATCAAAAAGGCGATGACTCCGCCGCCTCGTGCCCACCGTGGTGCGCCGGCACCGTACGTATCCTCGGGACGTCCCGGAGGCTTTGAATGGCAACCCGCTCGTACCGATAGCAGTAATTTTGAAGAAATGATGTCCCGGTTTAAGCAAACCAGTGATGAAAAAATGTTGGACCTCAAACGTTCATTGGATGGAAAACACGGTGGGTTCTCCCGCAGTCGCAAATCTTAAAAAACGGATTTCACCGTTCCATCTTTTTTACACTAACAACTCATGCCGTTGCCCAATGCAACGGCATTTTTATTAAGTGATGGGTGTTGTATCCCGTCGCTTACGGTGAAACGATTGTGATATAATTAGAGGAATTATCATGCAACAATTTGTTTTTTGTGCCCCTTGTCTGTTTGGCGTCGAAGGGATCTTAGCGGATGAACTGCGCCGTATGGATGCGCAGAAAGTCACACCGCAAAACGGTCGTGTGCTGTTTGCGGGCGGCGTGGAACTGTTAGCCCGTGCGAATATCGGCAGCCGCTATGCGGAACGTATTCAATTAGTGGTTGGCAGCTTTTCCGCTCATACTTTCCAAGAATTGTTTGAGCGTGTAAAAGCATTGCCATGGGAACGGTTTATCTCCAAAAAGGATACTTTTCCCGTTAAGGGCTGGTCGCTGAATTCGACATTACATAGTGTGCCGGATTGCCAGTCCATCATCAAAAAAGCCGTTGTGGAACGGTTAAAAGAAAAATACGGCATCGGGTGGTTTGAAGAAACCGCCGCAACGGTACAGATACAATTCACCATCTTAAAAGATGAAGTGACGCTTTTGCTGGATACCAGCGGTGCGGGACTTCATAAACGTGGATACCGTCAAAATGCAGGTGGCGCCCCTATCAAGGAAACGTTGGCAGCGGCTATTGTAGACGTCACCCGTGCACGGCTTGCCGAGCAGGTGATCGACCCTTGTTGCGGTTCGGGCACATTGCTCATTGAAGCCGCCTTGGCAGCACGGCGGATCGCACCGGGTATTCGGCGGCGATTTTCCTTTATGGACTGGGGCTGGATACCAAGCGAAGTATGGCGGGAAGAACGCAATCGAGCGATGAGTCAGGTACTGTCGGATCGTACTTTTACCGCTATCGGCAGTGATATCGATCCTGAAGCCGTGCGCTTAACCGGCGAAAATGCAGCGAAAGCGGGTGTCGGTGGCGAGGTACGTGCAATGGTGCGAGACCTTGCACAGTTTAAACCCGAGGGCGATAGCGGTGTGGTGTTGTGCAACCCGCCGTACGGTGAGCGTCTTTTGGATATGGAGGCTGCTGAGCAGCTGTACCGTGTGATGGGGCAGGTCTTTGTTCCGAAACCGGGATGGAGCTATGCGATCATCAGTCCGGACGAAAAATTCGAGGAAGTATTCGGCCGAAAGGCCGATAAACGCCGTAAACTGTACAACGGCATGCTCAAATGTCAGTTGTACTGTTATTATCGGTAAGTTAAAAACGAGGTGACAAACACCATGAGACACGTATTTATCTTGAACCCTGCGGCGGGTAAGGAGGAGGCGGCGGTTGCCCTGAAACCGGAAATTGAAGCATTTTTCCAACACTATCCCATGGACTACCGTATTTATATTACCGAACGCCCCGGCCATGCAACCGAGGTTGTCAAGGCGGAATTGGAAACGGGCGATGCCGTACGGCTGTATGCTTGCGGCGGTGACGGTACGTTGTTGGAAGTGCTCAACGGGATGGATGGCAAAGATAATGGTGAGCTTGCTTGTATTCCTTGTGGTTCCGGCAACGACTTTTTACGAATGATGCCGGACCGTGAGGGCTGGAACGATTGGAAAGCCCTGGTGATGGGAACGGCAAAATCGGTGGATGCCATTCGGTGTAACGACCGCCTGGCATTAAATATGTGCTCGATGGGCGTGGATGCTGATGTTGCGAATCGTATGATCAAATACAAACATCTGCCGTTTGTAAGCGGACCCATGGCGTATAACCTCGCTTTGGTCAACACGTTTTTGCGTCCGCTTGGTCAGTCGCTCCGTGTGGTCATGGAAACTCCCGAGGGAACGGTAGAACGCAAAGGTAAATTCATGTTTGCGTTGGCAGCGAACGGTCAATACTATGGCGGCGGTTACCACGGTTCACCGTTGTCGCAACCCGATGATGGCCTGTTGGATTTTGTGCTTGTCAGTAAGATCAGCCACCTCAAAATGCTGTCGATACTGGGCTTGTATAAAAACGGCCAGCATCTTGATCTACCGTGCTGCGAAACGTTTCGGGGCAGCAAAATGCAGGTGCTGGCAGAAACACCTGCCTGCGTCACCGCCGACGGCGAGTGTTTCTCTACAACCGTTGTCAGCTTTGAATTGTTACCTGCTGCGGTGCGTTTCGTGTTTCCGGCACCCGACTATGAGGAATTGTTAAAAAATTATAAAAATTCCCAGAAATGCCAAATTAAGACTTGATTTTTTACTTAAAATTGTTACAATAGATTTAGCACTCTTTGAAACTGAGTGCTAAACATGGTATTTTAAAATCCTAAGGAGGAGTTCGTTATGAAAATGAAGCCATTGGCTGATCGCGTCGTGGTCAAGATGACCGAAGCCGAAGAGACCACCAAAAGCGGTATTATTCTGGCAGGTTCTGCCAAAGAGAAACCGCAGATCGCTGAGGTTGTGGCGGTAGGTCCCGGCGGAAACGTTGAGGGCAAAGACATTACGATGTTTGTCAAGGTTGGTGACAAGGTTATCACCAGCAAATATTCCGGAACTGAGGTCAAAATGGACGGTGTGGAGTATACCATTGTCCGTCAAAGTGACATTTTGGCAATTGTTGAGTAAATAGGGAGGCAAGAGCATTATGGCAAAAGAAATTCTGTATGGTGAAGAAGCCCGTAAGGCTTTACAAGCCGGTGTAGACCAACTGGCAAATACCGTTAAGATCACACTTGGCCCTCGTGGCAGAAACGTGGTGTTGGATAAGAAATTCGGTGCGCCGCTTATCACCAATGACGGTGTTACCATTGCAAAAGAGATTGAACTGAGCAATGCCTTTGAGAATATGGGCGCTCAGCTGGTCAAGGAAGTTTCCACCAAAACGAACGACGTTGCAGGTGACGGTACCACAACGGCGACTTTGCTTGCGCAAGCATTGATTCGTGAGGGTATGAAAAACGTCGCTGCCGGTGCGAATCCCATGATTGTCAAACGTGGTATCCAGACGGCTGTCGATGCGGTTGTTGCCGAAGTTCGTGCTAATTCTAAGAAGGTCAGCGGTTCGGAGGATATTGCTTCTGCTGCTACCATTTCTGCGGGCGATGCCGTTATCGGCCGCTTGATTGCCGAAGCGATGGAAAAAGTATCCGCCGACGGTGTCATCACGGTTGAGGAATCCAAAACTGCCGAAACCTATACCGAAGTGGTGGAAGGTATGCAGTTTGACCGTGGTTATATCACACCGTATATGGTAACCGATACCGATAAAATGGAAGCAGTCATCGACGATGCTTACCTGTTGATTACCGATAAGAAGATTTCCAGCATCCAAGATATTCTGCCGTTGCTCGAACAGATTCTGCAATCCGGCAAGAAACTGGTCATCGTGGCAGAAGACGTGGAAGGTGAGGCACTGTCCACCTTGATCGTCAACCGTTTGCGTGGTACCTTTACTTGTGTTGCCGTGAAAGCTCCCGGCTTTGGCGATCGCCGTAAAGAGATGTTACAGGATATTGCCATCTTAACCGGTGGTCAGGTTGTTTCCGAAGAAGTTGGCTTGGAACTCAAAGATACCACTGTCGCAATGCTCGGCCGTGCCCGTCAGGTTAAAGTGCAAAAAGAAACCACCATCATTGTGGATGGTATGGGCAATGCGGATCAGATCAACGCTCGTGTCAATCAGATTCGTTCGCAGATTGAAACCACTACTTCGGATTTCGACCGTGAGAAACTGCAAGAACGCTTGGCAAAACTCGCCGGCGGTGTGGCAGTTATCAAGGTCGGTGCCGCTACCGAAGTGGAGATGAAAGAGAAGAAACTCCGCATTGAAGATGCCTTGGCAGCAACCAAAGCCGCTGTGGAGGAAGGTCTTGTAGCCGGCGGCGGTGTCGCACTCATCAATACTACCGACGTGTTGACCAAGTTGTTGGAAACCACCGAAGGCGACGAAAAGACGGGTGTTAACATTGTTCTCAAAGCCATTGAAGAGCCGGTTCGTCAGATTGCTTTGAATGCGGGCTT
>JAZRZU010000049.1:0-24155 GCA_045601465.1 Acutalibacteraceae bacterium | reverse complement strand
CTTCACATCTTCCGGTTTAATATACTGCTCTTCGGCAGCTACCTGTGCGATAACATCGAAGTTGGTCAACGACACATTTTTGACATTTGCGGTTGCCAAGCGCTCGACACCCTTTTTCATACCGTAAGTGAAAATACTGACAATACCCAAAACCTCTGCGCCTGCATTCCGCAATACGTCAACGACCTCTAACACACTACCGCCGGTCGAGATCAAATCTTCTACAACTACAACCTTTTGGCCGGGAAGTAAACGACCTTCAATTTGGTTTTGTCTGCCATGGTCTTTGGCGCCCGAGCGCACATAGCCCATCGGCAGCCCCATTAAATGGCCCGTAATAGCGGCATGCGCAATGCCGGCAGTCGAAGTACCCATCAGCACTTCCGCTTCCGGATAATGTTGTTTAATTAAAGAAGCGAGACCTTCTTCCACATCGGTGCGCACTTTGGGATCGCTCAGCGTTAACCGGTTATCGCAATATACGGGGCTTTTAATACCGCTTGCCCACGTAAAGGGTTCTTCCGGACGGAAGAATACTGCTTTGATACTGAGCAGGTCTTTTGCAATCAATTTTTCCATAATATGTCCTCTCCTTTAATCCACAAATTCTGCTATACAACGTTCGTACGCCGCAACCGGGTCTTCCGCCGCTGTAATCGGGCGACCAACCACAATATAATCCGAACCGATTTCTTTGGCTTGTGCAGGTGTCATGACCCGTTTTTGGTCACCCACATCTCCATCAGCAAACCGCACGCCGGGTGTAACAGTTATAAACTCTTCGCCACAACGTTCATGCACTTTTCCCGCCTCCAAAGGAGAGCAGACAACGCCGTCCAAACCGGCTTTTTTAGCATTTTGAGCGTAATGCATAACCACCTGATCAATGGGTTCATGAATCAGCAGATCCTCTTCCATACTTTGTTGGTCGGTAGAGGTCAACTGCGTGACCGCAATGAGTAGGGGGCGGGTACCGTCGGGACGTGTAAGCCCTTCAATCGCCGCTTCCATCATTTTCACCGTACCGCCGGCATGAAGATTGCACAGATCAACATCCAAACGGGACAAAACTGCCATAGATTTTTTTACTGTATTGGGGATATCGTGCAGTTTTAAATCCAAGAAAATTTTGTGACCACGTTTTTTAATCTCACGAACAATCGACGGTCCTTCGGCATAGAACAATTCCATACCGATTTTAACAAACGGTTTGCGTCCTTTAAACGCATCCAAAAAAGTGAAAACCTGTTCGGCGCTTGCAAAATCACAAGCCACAATAACGTCTTTACCCATGATGTGCCCCTCCAATAATTTCTTGTAATGTATCGATATGATACCGATCCATTGCCTCCGGCAATTTCTCGATAATCGTTTTGCAGGCAAACGGATCAACCAAATTAGCCGCACCGACCTCAACGGCTGTAGCACCCGCCAGCATCATTTCAATTACATCATCCGCCGTGCTGACACCGCCCATTCCCACAACCGGGATGGATACAGCACCGGCGACCTGATATACCATTCGCAGAGCAACCGGGAAAATGGCGCTTCCGGAAAAACCACCCATTGTATTGGCTATAACCGGTTTTTTGGTTCGCAGGTCAATGCGCATACCCAGTAAGGTGTTAATTAAGCTAATACCATCCGCTCCCGCCGCTTCGCAAGCCTTCGCAATCGACACAATATCCGTAACATTGGGAGAAAGTTTAATGAGAACCGGTTTATCCGTTACCTTGCGAACCGCAGCGGTAACAGCTGCCGCCGCTTCGGGAGAAGTGCCAAAGCTCATGCCACCGCCGTGAACGTTGGGACAACTCACATTGACTTCAAACCAACCAATATCCTCTTCCCCATTTAACCGTTCACAGGTATAGGCATAATCCTCAATCGAAAAACCGCTGATATTTGCCATGACCGGTTTGCGAAAATATTGACGCATTTTCGGCAGTTCTTCGGATATAACCTTTTCCACGCCCGGGTTTTGCAATCCAACCGCATTGATCATGCCCATTGAACACTCAGCAATACGAGGCGTCGGATTGCCGAAACGAGGTTCTTTGGTGGTTCCTTTAAACGAAAAGGAACCTAACATGTTAATATCATATAGTTGGGCGAATTCATACCCGTATCCAAATGTACCACTGGCAGGAATAATGGGGTTATCCAATTCGATATTACACAGGTTGACTGTTAAACGTTCCATAAAATTTCCTCCTTGCGCAATACCGGACCTTCTTTGCAAATACGCTTATACCCGGTAATCGTTTTACACGAACACCCCATACAAGCGCCGAAACCGCACCCCATACGCTCTTCAAAGCTAAACTGCCCGGAAGTATTCGTAGCCTTATAAACAGCTTTCAGCATTGGTTCGGGACCACAGGTGAAAAACGTATCATACGGTGTATCGGCTATCGCATCGGTAACAAACCCTTTGCTGCCATAACTACCGTCCACCGTCGTGACAGTAACATTGGCACCAAGTGCTGCAAATTCCTGTTCGTAAAACACCTCGGATTTGGTGTTGAAGCCCAATACTACTGACACCGTTTTACCCTGCTGAATGAGCTGTTTTGCCAACATATACAACGGCGGAACACCGACACCGCCGCCGAGTAAGAGGGTGTGTGTTTTAACATCCGTCATATCGTAACCATTACCAAGTCCTGTCAACACATCTAAACACTCACCGGCCGTCATGCGGCTCATTTGCTCGGTCCCTTTTCCCACGACCTTGTAAACAAGCGTGAGTTCACCATCTACACAATCGCACACGGAAATGGGACGGCGCAGATACAGGCCGTCTAATTTGATATTCACAAACTGACCGGGAGCGGTGATATCTGTGGTATCACCCGACAGCACCATACGAAAAACCGTATCGGTTAACTGTTCGTTTTGTTTTATCGTGAAAATTCCCTGTTTCATAACAACCTCTTACGCATCAATTGTCGAGATGGTGAGTGTGGTTTCTTCCAAAACATCTAACAATACACGAACCGTATCCAACGCCGTAAACATGGTGACGTTGTTTTCGGTTGCATAGCGGCGGATTTCGTAGCCGTCGCTCACCTGTCCCACGGAACCAATGTCACGGGTGTTGATGACATACGCAATATGACCTTGACGCAACGCCTCCGCAATTTCATCGCTTCCGTCGCTGATCTTCCGTAACACGTGGGTGCGAATACCATGTTCTTTTAAGAAGTTTGCCGTCCCTTGCGTTGCGGCAATGTTAAAGCCGAGATTATAGAAACGTCGAATGAGCGGCAACGCTTCATCCTTATCTTTGTCAGCAATGGTTGCAAACACCGTTCCATAGTTTTGCAGATGCATACCGGACGCTTGCAACGCTTTGTATAACGCACGGTTGAGTTTATCGTCATAGCCGATAGCTTCACCCGTGGACTTCATTTCGGGAGACAGATAAGCATCCAGACCACGGATTTTATTGAACGAAAACACCGGAACTTTTACATACCAACGTTTTTTCTCGTCCGGATATACCGTGAAGATACCTTGCTCTTTCAGGCTTTTACCCAAAATAACTTCGGTGGCAATATCCGCTAAGCTATATCCCGTTGCCTTGGACAGGAACGGAACCGTACGAGAGGAACGAGGATTCACCTCAATGATAAAGACGTTTTCATCTTTATCCACAATGAACTGAATGTTATACAAGCCCACAATGCCGATGCCGAGGCCCAGTTGCTTGGCATATTTGAGGATGGTACCTTTCACCTTATCCGAAATACTGAAAGCCGGATATACGCTAATTGAGTCGCCCGAATGGACGCCGGTACGTTCCACGAGTTCCATGATACCGGGGACAAAAACATCCTTACCGTCACAAATCGCATCCACCTCAACCTCTTTGCCTTGGATGTATTTATCGACCAGAACCGGTTTATCTTCGTCAATTTCAACAGCGGTTTTCAGGTAATGGCGCAACTGTTCTTCCCCTGCAACGATCTGCATAGCACGACCACCCAGAACAAAACTGGGACGCACCAGCACGGGATAGCCGATTGCCGCAGCAGCAGCAAGACCATCCTCAATCTTGGTAACGGCACGGCCTTTGGGCTGCGGGATATCCAACTGGTGTAAAATCTTTTCAAAGCTATCCCGATTTTCGGCACGTTCAATGGCGGTGCAGTCTGTGCCGATAATTTTAACACCCCGTTTCATCAGCGGTTCAGCCAAGTTAATAGCCGTTTGTCCGCCGAGCGAAGCGATAACGCCCTCGGGTTTTTCAAACTCGATGATGTTCATGACATCTTCAACTGTGTGGGGCTCAAAATAGAGCTTGTCCGCCGTTGTATAGTCCGTAGAAACGGTTTCGGGGTTATTGTTAATAATAATAGCCTCGTATCCGGATTTTTTGATGGTTGTCACCGCATGTACCGTGGAGTAGTCAAACTCGACACCCTGTCCGATACGAATCGGGCCGGCACCCAGTACAATGATCTTTTTCGCATTGGTTAAAACGGAGGCATTTTCCCCTTGGTAAGAGGAATAGAAATACGGGATATACGCTCCGGTATGGCAGGTATCCACCATGCGATACACCGGGAAAATACCGTTTTTTTTGCGCATGGCAAACACATCAAGCTCCGACACATTCCACAGCTTGGCTATGAAGCGGTCGCTGAATCCCATCTTTTTAGCATCTGCTAATACCGAAAGGTCACTGGGATTCTTGGCAATCTCTTGCTCTTTGTTCACAATACGCTCAACAGCTTCCAGGAAGAAAGGCGTAATTGCGGTAATATCGAACAATTCCGCTACACTGACACCCAGACGCATAAGTTGAGCAATCGCAAAAATATTATCATCTTTAAATTCTTTAATGTAGGTTTTCAGCTCATCCACCGTCATGGTATCAAATTTCGGCAGATGGAAATGATAGGCGCCAATTTCCAAAGAACGAACCGATTTCAGCAAGCACTCTTCCAAAGTAGAGCCAATACCCATGACCTCTCCCGTTGCTTTCATCTGAGTGCCCAGCGTGTTGGGGGCGCTGGCAAACTTATCGAACGGGAAACGGGGCAATTTGGCAATAACATAGTCCAAAGAAGGCTCAAAGGCTGCCGTAGTATTCGCAATCGCAATTTCTTCCAACGTCATGCCGACTGCAATCTTGGCGGTAACACGAGCAATCGGATAACCGCTGGCTTTGGAGGCGAGCGCCGAAGAACGTGATACACGAGGATTAACTTCAATCAAATAGTATTCACTCGTGGTCGGATTCAGTGCAAACTGAACGTTACAGCCGCCCTCGATTTTCAGCTCACGAATCAACTTAATGGCGCTATCGTTGAGCATCTTTTCGTCTTCTTTTGACAAGGTCATAATGGGAGCCACAACCAAAGAGTCACCCGTATGTACACCCACCGGGTCGATGTTTTCCATGCCGCAGATGGTAATGGCATGGTCAGCGGAGTCACGCATGACCTCAAATTCAATTTCCTTGTAGCCTTTGACACTCTTTTCAATCAAAACTTGATGCACAGGAGACAGTTTGAAAGCGTTAATGCCCACTTCAACAAGTTCTTCTTCGTTGTAAGCAAAGCCACCGCCGGTACCGCCCAATGTGAAGGCAGGACGCAGTACAACAGGATAACCGATCTCTTTTGCCGCTTGTTTTGCCTCTTCTAACGAATACGTGATCTGTGAGGGAATGGTCGGCTCGCCAATGGATTCACATAATTCTTTAAACATTTCACGGTCTTCTGCCCGTTCAATACTTTCGCTACTGGTACCAAGCAGTTCGACACCGCACTCTTTCAAAACGCCTTTCTTTTCCAGCTGCATCGCCAGATTTAAGCCGGTCTGTCCACCGATTCCCGGAACAATGGCATCGGGACGCTCGTACCGTAAAATTTTCGCCACGTATTCCAGCGTTAGCGGTTCCATGTAGACTTTGTCTGCAATGGTTGTATCGGTCATGATGGTAGCCGGGTTTGAGTTGCAAAGAATGACCTCATACCCTTCTTCTTTGAGCGCTAAACAAGCCTGTGTGCCGGCATAATCAAATTCCGCCGCTTGTCCGATAACGATCGGGCCGGAGCCAATAATCAATATCTTTTTAATGTCTGTTCTCTTTGCCATAACTGCCTCCTATTTGCTCTTCTAACAAAATTACATTTCTTTTTTATAAACAAGTTTATTATCGTGCACGGTCAACACACATTCTCCGAAAACACGATGTCCAACAAACGGTGTTGAGCGACCAAGCGAAAGAAATTGTTCCGGATCGATGGCATATTCCGCATCCAGTTTCCAGACGGAAAAGTCCATCCCCAAGGGTATGGAAAACCGTTTACGTGGATTATATACCAGCAAATCTAACAACCGTTCCCATGAAATGATCCCCGTTTTTACAAAATGCGTATAGAGAATCGGGAAAGCCGTTTCCAAGCCGACGATGCCAAATGCACTTTCCGCCAATCCTTTGGATTTCTCCTCAACAGAATGTGGCGCATGATCGGTTGCAATCATATCAATCGTTCCATCTCGAAGCCCTTCAATCAGCGCTTCTCGGTCGCGCTTGGAACGAAGTGGCGGGTTCATTTTGAATCGTCCATCCTCTTGTAACTGTGAATCATCCAGTACTAAATAGTGCGGTCCCGTTTCACAGGTGACATTGATGCCACGTTTTTTCGCTTCTCGGATTGCTTGTACGCTTTCGGCAGTCGAGATGTGACAAACGTGATAAGCACAACCCTCTTGTTCGGCAAGTTGCAAATCTCGTATAATGGGACCGTATTCACTTTCAGAACAGATCCCTTTATGACCATGCGCCTTGGCGTAATCTCCATCATGAATGTATCCACCGTGCAGAAGGCTGTTATCCTCACAATGTGCCACGATCATTTTCCCCAAGGCGGTTGCACGTTGCATGGCGGTGCGCATCATTTCCTTATCTTGCACGCCACGACCGTCATCGGAAAAAGCAATTGCATACGAAGATAATTCTTCAAAATCAGTAAGCTGTTCTCCTTTTTGTCCGACCGTGATAGAAGCATACGGATATACCGCAATACAAGCATTACTGTCGATATTGTTTTGCTGTAACAAAATATGCTCTTTTGAATCCGGCACAGGATTTAAATTCGGCATGGTACAAACCGCTGTATACCCGCCGGCGGCTGCGGCTCGGCTACCGGTCGCAATCGTTTCTTTATAAGAAAAACCCGGCTCACGAAAATGCACATGCACATCGCAAAAGCCGGGAAACACTACGTATGAATCACAAGAAGAAATCATGTCGTCGGTCAAAAAACGGACAATATCACTGTCCGCAAAAGGTGTTAGATTTTTCATTGAAAACCGTGACATTGTTGTTCCTCCTTAGAAAAAAAGCCTTACCGCCAAAGGCAGTAAGACGCACCAAAAAGCAGATGCAGGTATGCTACATCCGATTCTATACAGCCTTACGACCTCGCTGGATCGTTTTTAAAGAACTGACATCAAGAAGTATACCATTCATTTCAAGTTTTGTCAACGAGATTTTTCAAAAAAATGGCGAAGAAACGAAGGATCATCAACAATTTCTATCCCCAACTAAACACAAAAGCCGCAAGCATTGTTACACCTGTGTTACTTGCAACTTTTCCGTCGTTTTCGGTATTAAACGTTTCTTAATCTCAACGCCATCAAATTTCCTTTTCGCTTGTACTCTTACAGTATATTCCCTCTTACAAACCCGACATTGGAAAACGGCTGTAAAAAACCGTTGTTGCTGTAATTTCCATTCGGTCATCCGTTTTAAGTTTCGTTTACAGGTTTCGCACGAAAAGCGCAAATCCGAACGTCGAATCATAGGATCGGATATATCTTTAATCACGGTCGCTTTAAAAGTCAACCGCCGATAAAAATCATCGTTGACCTTTATCACTGCTTTTTTGAAAGAGCGAGGTTCAAAAACACGACGAAAAATAGCAGCCGCTACCACGCTATCATCGATAGCGTGGTGCAACTTCATTCCATCGCTGGCGATTCCCAGTAGATCCGCCATCTTACCGAGCCCCACTTGTTGCGAAGTGCCCATATGCCAACAAGCTTGGGCATAGTTTTGCAAATCCAAGTAGGCATGCAAAAAAGGAATGCAGTCTTGATGATAAAAATACCGACAATTTTCCAGCAACACCATCAAATCGGTGGTGCTCCACGTCATAACAACGGCATCTTTCCCTATGAATTCTCCCAGTGCTTCCATCGCCTCAAAAAATGAAACACCCTCACGCACCTGAGCATCGGTAATACCGGTCAGATTCGTGACAATCCGAGTCAACTTCCGAGAAACAACAGGACGAATATAGGCATCAAAGCGAGCTTCGGTGCGTCGATCTGCTGATAGCTTGACGGCACCAATCTCAATAATTTCATTAAAATATCCGTCCAGTTTTTCACAGCGAGTCCCGTTCCATTCCAAATCCAAAATTACATAGGTCAAGGCGTCAGCACATTCCCTTCAAGGTTTTTCCAGAAAGAACATGGAAGTGAAGATGAAATACCGATTGACCGGCACTCGTCCCATTATTGGTAACAACACGATACTCCGTTATCCCCATATCCGCTGTCACCTTCGCAATAACTTCGAAAATATGGGATACCACCGCACTGTTTTTCGGAGTAATTTCTCCACATCCGGCAAGATGTTGTTTAGGGATAAAAAGCATATGAACAGGGGCCGCCGGTTCAATGTCATAAAACCCTAACACTTGCTCGTCTTCATATACTTTACGGGAAGGGATCTCCCCTGCGGCAATTTTACAAAAAATACAATCCATTGTGTACTCCCCCCTTTATTTTTTCAGCAAATCGGGAATGCTATCCATTGCCTCAGGAACTTTGGACAAATCTTTACCGCCCGCCATCGCCATATCGGGTTTTCCGCCGCCCTTACCGCCGCAAATAGAAGCTACCTGACGGACGATCATACCGGCATTGGCGCCGGCTTCCACAGCTCCCGCTGTGCAGTAACAAGCAAACGTCACAGTTTGTTTTTCGTGTGAAGTACCGGCGAGCACAACAACCGCTTTATCCAAATTTCGATCACGAACACGGTCGCAAAGTGAGCGTAGTTCGTCACCGCTCATGTCGGGCAATACAGCCGTAATCAGCTGAATACCGTCACAATCTTTTGCGTTTTTAAATAAGTCACCAATTTTTTCGGATGCTTGTTGACTACGAACCGCTTGCAGTTCACGTTGCGCATCTTTGAGCTCCCCGATCAACTGGGCAGCACGACGGCTGATATCATCCGGGCCGGCCGCTTTCATGGCATCGGATGCTTCCACCATACGTTGGTGATAATTCTTCAACAAATCCAGCAACGCTACACCGGTGACCGCCTCGATGCGACGAACGCCCGCTGCAACCGAAGATTCTGAAATAATATGGAACAAACCAAGTTTGGCGGTATTATCCGCATGCGTACCGCCGCAAAGTTCCACCGATACGTCTCCCATTTTCACGACACGTACCACGTCACCGTATTTTTCTCCAAACAACGCCATTGCGCCCAGCTTGCGGGCTTCATCAATCGGCATTTCTTGAACATCTACGGACAAGCCGTTCAAAATCCAACCGTTGACCAATGATTCCACTTGTTGGATCTCATCCGCAGTCAAAGCCGAAAAATGCGTAAAGTCAAAACGCATACGAGCTGCGTTGACCAGCTGACCCGCCTGTTCTACGTGTGTACCCAACACACGGCGCAATGCAGCCTGCAACAAGTGTGCTGCTGAATGGTTACGCATAACTGCGCTGCGGGTTTCTGCATTCACTTTTGCGGTGACCATATTTCCCACATTAAGAGTGCCGGATTTCAACGTACCGGTATGCAACATAACACCGGCGGCATTTTTCTGGGTATCGGTCACCTCGAAGCAGACTCCATCCGCTTCGATAACACCGTTGTCACCGACCTGACCGCCGCTTTCACCATAAAACGGTGTGACATCCAATACCAAGGTGGCGGTCTCACCCTCGGATAATGTTTCGACTAATTCGTTGTTACTCACGATCGCCACAACCGATGCTTGCTCGGTCAGCGTATCATAGCCCACAAAACAACTTGCTGTGAGTTGTTCGGTAATCGCCGCATTGCCTTTCCAGGCATCGGCACCGGCATCCTTACGAGCAGCACGGGCCCGAGCACGCTGTTCTCCCATAAGTTCATGGAATCGCTGCTCGTCAACGGTCAATCCTTTTTCTTCCAAGATATCACAAGTTAAATCCAGCGGGAATCCATACGTATCATACAGTTTAAATGCATCATCGCCCGACAATACACCGTTCGTCGCTTCCGCTAACATAGTTTCCAACAAGGATAAACCGCTATCGATCGTTTTTTCAAACGCTTCTTCCTCGTTACGGATAACCTTGATAATAAAATCTTGTTTTTCTTTCAGTTCCGGATAGGCAGATAGATTTTCACCGATTACCGTTTCACACACCTCATACAAGAAGGGACGATGAATACCGAGTAAACGGCCGTGACGAGCTGCACGACGTAATAAACGACGCAGAACATACCCACGTCCCTCATTCGACGGCATAACACTGTCACCAATCATAAAGGTAGTGGAACGGATATGGTCGGTTATAACACGTAACGAAACGTCGGTTTTCTCATCGGCGCCGTATTCCACGTTTGCCACACGACAGATATGTTTCATGATGTTTTGAACCGTATCCACCTCGAACAGGTTCGCAACACCTTGCATAATGCATGCTAAACGCTCCAACCCCATACCGGTGTCAATGTTCGGATGATCAAGGGGTGTATAGTTCCCGTTTCCGTCGTTATCAAACTGGGTAAATACGTTATTCCAAAACTCTACATAACGGTCACATTCACAGCCGACACCGCAGTTCGGGGAACCGCAGCCATACTGCTCGCCACGGTCAAAATACAATTCCGAGCAGGGACCGCACGGACCGGAACCATGCTCCCAGAAGTTGTCCTCTTTTCCAAGACGCACGATGCGGTCAGGTGATACGCCGACCTCTTTGGTCCAGATATCAAACGCTTCATCGTCGTTTTCATAGATGGAAACCCAAATGCGATCTACCGGCAATTCCAATACTTTGGTACAAAATTCCCAAGCCCAAGCGGTTGCCTCATGTTTGAAATAGTCACCAAAACTGAAATTACCCAACATTTCAAAGTAAGTACCATGGCGAGCCGTCTTACCTACCCGTTCAATATCCGGGGTACGAATACACTTTTGACAGGTTGTTACACGTTTACGAGGCGGGGTGACCTCACCCGTAAAATATTTTTTCATTGGTGCCATACCGGAATTGATCAGTAACAATGAGGCATCGTTTTTCGGAACCAGCGAAAAGCTGGGCAGACGTAAATGACCTTTACTTTCAAAGAAACTTAAATACATTTCCCTCAGTTCGTTAAGACCGGTCCATTTCATTTTTACAACATCCTCCTAAAACAAAAAATAATCCCCGCCCCTGCTTGGGACGGAGATTTCCGTGGTACCACCCAAATTGCGATACGGAAACGATCCGCAACGCCACTCAATGTCTTTAACGCAGACAAACGCCACCATCTCTGGCGGAGCTCCGAGGCGGCCTCCGTTTGACAACGACAAGCCTGCCTCACAGCCCGTTAAACACGGGGCAAGCCTCTCTGAGTGTCCGACAAACGGTTTTTCTCATCACAGCCGATTACGAGAATCAGTATACGTCATCTTCTGCCATTTGTCAAGCAAAGAATTCTACCCTAATTTATATAGCATATCGCAAAGCTCGGCAAATACCGAGGCTGTGCTCTCCCCTGTCCTTCCGCTATCCTCTGCCAACACCGTTATGACATATTGAGGATTTTCGGCGGGGAAAAATCCGGTGAACCAGTTTTGCACCATCGTTTCACCGTCATCCCCTTTCCAACCGGTTTCAGCGGTCCCCGTTTTTCCACCTGCACCGCCGACGGTTGGTTTCGCAGATTTACCGGACCCCTCCTCAACGACCGCTATCATCATCTCTCGTATTGTGGCGGCTGTCTTAGGGGAACATACCTGTATCGGCGCTTCCCGATTCGCTTGGGTGAGGTTGCCCACTTCATCCACCATACCATAGTAAACGTTTGAACGATAATATTGGCCACCGTTCACAACGCAAGCCGTCATCTGTGCAATATGGATAGGCGACGTCAGCAGATCGCCTTGCCCGAACGAAACGTTTGCGAGTACCGTTTCTTGTAACAGTTCGTTTTCGCTCGGAATGGTGGCACGTGAAGTCGCATATCCTTTTGCCAACAACAAAGGACTATCAAGCCCTAGTGAGCAAGCCGTTCTGTAAAGCGGCGCACCCCCCATTAACTGCGCCAACTGAATATAATACGGGTTACACGATTTCGCAAATCCCCCACACATATCCAGAGCGCCGTGACCTAACAGATAGTGGCATTTAATGTGGTTTACTCCTGCCGTAAACACACCGGTACAAGTAAACGTCTGCGAACATGGTATTCCGCTTTCCAGCGCTGCCATGGTAGTCACGGTCTTAAAAACGGAACCGCAATTATATGAAGCAAGGAAACGATTAAACAGCGGGGAATCTTTGCGATCCAAGAAGGAGGACAACTGATTGGGTGAAAAGCTCGGAAAACTCGCCAGTGCTAAAATATCACCCGTTGACGGTTGTAAAATCACAACGGCACCTTTGCTTATTTTTTGTGATACGATCGTTTCTGTCAAGCTTTGTATTTGGCTATCGATCGTCAGTGCAACCCCCGCATTGGCACGAAATAACGTATTGGATACTTGGACTGCACCTCCTACCAAAGCGTTTCCTTTTGCGTCCGATTGATATCTTACCGTAACGGATCCGGTTGCCTCTTTGAGTTCTTTATCAAACGCTTTTTCAATGCCGCAAACACCGGTTTCGCCATCATCACCAATATAACCGATGAGGTGTGCGGCAAGCTGTTCGTCAGCATACCTCACCGGCGTCACAAATTGACGGATTCCGCTTACCAAAGGGAAAGGACTATCGGAGGAAAGTGTAACGGGTTTCCCGGTTTGTAATTGTGTGTTCACGCTTGTCCATTCATTCGCCGATAACGTCGTAGAAAGTGCCGCCATCGCTTGGGGTAAAGCCACAACAGAGGCTTTATAAGTGGATTGTGTATTGGTTAAACGTTGTAAATGACAATCGTAGATGGTACCTCGTGCCTCAGCAACGGTTACGGTTACTGTAGAATCTGTACCGCTAACATTTGAAAACGGCTCGCTTGTCAGTTGCATGATTTTCACCATGATACCACTCATAGCAAACAATATCGCCGCCAACAAAGCAACACTTCGCTTTTGCATAAAAATCCGACCGTACGGGGAGTATTCCCGTACGGAGGGGCTTTTACACACGTTTTCGCAGATAACTACCAACCGGATACGGTTGGTCACAGGGAATACGCACCGTCATCATGGGATGTGGTGCCGATTCGATGGGTGAACCGCTATCATTAAACAACGCCTCAACCGATAAGCATGCAGGCCGTTCACGAGGGATCAATACTTCCAGGCAATCCCCTTTAAAAAAGCGATTGCGTTGGCTTACGAGCAGTTGTCCATCCTCATAGCCGGTCACAACGCCGACCGCTTGGTAATCCCGAACATAACCACCGCTTTTTGTATTTTGTGACGGTTCATTAAAATAGAAGCCCGTGCCATAGGGACGATGACTGACGGTGTAAGGTTCTTTGGCAAGCCAATCCGGCACCTGATAATCAAGAGAAAACCCGCTGTTTCGATACCCGTCCAATGCTTGACGATACGCATTGGTCACACCGGCAACATAGTAGGCGGCTTTTGCACGTCCTTCTATTTTGAATGACGTAATGCCCGCACGATGAAGTTGCGGTAAATATTCCAACATACACAAATCATTGGCATTAAAGAGATAGGTGCCGTTATCTTCCTGTTCTACCGTAATTGGACGTTCGGGTCGGCCCGGTTCTACCAAATCATACCGCCAGCGGCAAGGTTGAGCACAATCACCATGATTACCGTCTCGTCCTGTTAAATACGACGATAATAAACATCTTCCCGAATACGACATGCACATAGCGCCGTGAACAAACGCTTCCAGTTCCAATTCTGACGGTGTTTTCGCACGAATATCGGCAATTTCATCCAGTGATAATTCTCTCGCCAACACCACACGAGAAGCGCCCATATCGTATAGAAGAGATGCCGTCGCATGGTTGACAACACCAAGTTGAGTGGATACGTGCAAAGCACAATGCGGTGCATACCGTTTTGCCAACTGCATCACACCTAAGTCTGCCACAATTAAAGCATCCACACGCATGCTGTCCAGTAGCTGCAAATACTCCGGTAATGCGTCTATCTCGTCATTTCGTGGCAAAATGTTACAGGTGATATACACCGATTTACCTTGCTGATGGCACAGCTGAATCGCCCGTGATAATTCTTCATCGGTAAAATTAGAGGGGGCACTACGCATCCCAAAGCGTTTGCCGGATAGATAAACAGCGTCCGCACCAAATAACAAAGCGGTTTCCAAACGCTCATAATCACCTGCCGGGCATAACAATTCCGGTAACTTATCCATACATACCAATTCCATATCGTTTACAAATGCTCACATGTTGCTCATAGGTTTTTGAGAAGTACGTCTTACCGGTATCGTAATCGGTTGCAAAGAAATAACAACCCATGACGTTTTTATCTTCGGACGGAATCAACACCGCTCGTATAGCGTCCAAGCCGGGGTTGTTGATAGCTCCCACCGGCAACCCATCCTTTTGGTAGGTATCATAAGCCAATATGGCATCTTGTGCGCCGGACGTGCCGACCAATTTTGTAATATAGTCACGGGTGGAATCACATTGCAATTTCGGATAAGCAGCGGTGTTGCTTAAACGGTTATACAGCACCCGTGATACCTTTTGCATATCTTCCCGTGTGGCTGCTTCACCCTGTACGATCGAAGCCAAAATCACCAATTCATCCATAGAAACACCTCGTGCGCTCATTGCAGAACGGATCGTGGTATCCAAGCGATTCTCAAAGTTGTCCAGCAATTTGCGTACAACGGTTTCACCCGAACAGTTTTCATAAAACTGATACGTATCCGGGAACAAGAAACCTTCCAGTTTATAAAAACGTGAATTATATCCCGACTGTTTTTGAGATTCTTTCAGGAACGGATAGTCCTTACTGTAATCCACCTCGGAGATAGCACGATAAAATTCCGCTGCGGTACAAACCTTTTTCTCCTCTAACCGTTTCGCAATTTTATCAATGGTAAATCCTTCGGGAATGAGTACCGTTACCGTATCACGAGCCTTCGTCGCTTGCAAACTTTGTATTAACAATTTATAACCCATGTTTGGCGAAAGGCTAAACTCACCCGGCTGCCACTTCCCATCCGCACCAGTTAGTTTTGCATACATCCGAAACACGAAAGGCTCGGCAAGCAACCCTTTTTCATACAATAAATCGGTTATGGATCTGGTGGAAGAACCCTCCGGAACAACCACGTCCACGACCTGCTCAGAACGATTAAGGCCTGTATAATCCAAACCGCCCACCACAACAAAATAGGATAAAATGCCGGATATCGCCAATACGCACGTCACATAAAGCAGCGCAGACAAGCAACCTGCGCCCGCAAATGACACCCGCTTTTTGGAGGGCTTATTCTTTTTCTCATCCGACGAAGTATGTACGGATTCAAAAGACTTGCTCTGGTCAGTCGAGATGGAAACGGTGCGCTGAATGGGAGCAGTTTCTACCGGATCCGCATATTCAGAATCTAAATCTAAGTTTAATTCAAAAACCGGTTTCTTTTTCACCACCGGATCCTCTTCGACGACTTTTTTTGCTTTTGCTTGAAGCTCATCCAAGATAGCGTCAAAGTCATACTGTTTATCGTCAGCCATCTCTATACCTCCTTAACGGTTTGTACGTCGAATAAAATTTTCGGTTACTAAAAGCTGTACCGGCCTGTCAAAACGTCCATGTGGCAAAAACCGACGAATACAGGAACTGTAACAAATGCCGATCATATGTCCGCTAAATCCGGCTAAAAATCGATCATAATAGCCTTTACCATACCCCAGTCGATACCCGGTAAAATCATATGAAAAAGCAGGAATGATACACATTGCACCGGTATAATCTTGCACTAGTTTTTCCGGATTTGCTTGCGGTTCCAGCACCCCAAAGCTACCGGGTGATAAGTCGTCAAACGACTCAATGTAATAGAACTCCATACTCCGGGTATCCGGTACGCACCGAGGAACCGCCACTTTTTTCCCGTCCTCAAATGCCTGTGCAATAATACGGTGCGTATCCACCTCGATGGGTGTAGATACGTAGGTTAAAATCTGTCGACTGGAACGATACTGCCATAAGGTTCGTACCGTCTGCGCAATTTTTTGGTCTGCTTCCTGACGAACAGTCGGTTCCATTTCTTCCCGAACACGACGATACTGTTCACGAAGACGCATTTTTAATTTACGTATATCCTCTATCGGCATTGCATCGCATCCCCTATCTCCCGTGCCTTAACAGGTGAAATCAGTTGCGAAACAATAGCAAGCGCAAAATCTATCGTAACACCTGCTCCTCTGGCCGTAATGCAACCCCTATCCGACACCACCGAATCGTTACAAACCGTTGCACCCATAAGAGTATCTTCATATCCCGGATAACAGGTAGCACATTTCCCACGCAACAAGCCTAATCCCCCTAATATGGAGGGTGCCGCACAAATTGCGGCTACCAGCACATCAGAGCGAGAAGCGGCCATTACATACTCTGTTACCGTAGTGGATGCCGCCAAGTTGGTAGTACCCGGCAAACCGCCCGGCAGAACCACTGCTTGTAGCTCCGACAGGATTGGTAACGTTTCGTCATCAGCCACATCGGTATGAACAACAATGCCGTGTGCGCCCGTAATCGTATGCCCGCCGATCCCGACCGTACAAACCGCCAACCCCGCACGGCGCAAAATATCCACCGTGGCAAGTGCTTCAATTTCTTCAAATCCATTCGCTAAAAAAACGACGACCATACTGTTCACCTCAATCAAATACAAGTCCTATATATGGAGAGGTTGTCAACAAGACTTGCTCCCCATTAAGCGGTGCCAACATACCGTAACAGTCGCCGTCCTCGGTATGCAAACGAGCTGTAAACGTATCACACCCAAATTGGGCTGCGAGCGCCTTACATACATCCCGTTGTGATGACTGCTCAACACCTAACATATCCACAATACGCAAATTGCGCCCGTGTAATTCACAAAAAGCACAAGCCGCCTTTCCAATACGCACCGGTGTGCCATATAACGTGGCATATTGAATCATGGCATTTTGCCATACAATACCCTCCGTCGGCAATAATGCCGTGCGCAGCTTCTGATATTCCACCGCCGATAACGGCGTAACGTCTGACGGTTTTAAACCTGCTTTTCCCTCTATCGTACGACTAAACGCAATCGGTTGGTATCCAAACCGTTGATAAAAACCAACCAGCGACGGTTCTGCCGGATTTAGGAAACAAGCCGCCACACCTTTTTCTCGCCATCGGCAATGTGACCAACGTAATAACTGTGAAAAAACGCCTTGGTTACGATGCGACGGTAACGTCGAGGCTGCGTATAGGTACCGCACGGGAAGATCTTGATTTGCGGTACGTAAAATCGACGGTATAAAAAACGCCATGGAAATCGGTTTGGATTTTTGGCAGGCAACGACACAATCCTCATTGAGTGATACGACATTTAAAAAAGTGACACATTCATCCTTTGAATCCGTCGGAAATGCGGCATGCCACAATTCACAAATTGCCGGAATATCAGCCCGTGTGGCCATTCGAATATCAATCATCACACAGCAACTCACAAGTATATTTTTTCAGTAAGATAGCAGGACGATACGATTTCTTTGCACGACGTAAGCCCGCCATTCCCAAATCGTTTTCACGGTTTAAATACGAGAAATCTCGTAAAGTTTTAGCAAATTCACGGTTGATAACCGCATAAGCACCGGCATATGCCGACAAAGCCTTTTCAACATGAACGTCGAATACGCTGTCGTTAATCGGCGAACCGAGTGTAAAGGCAACCGCCTTTCCATCTACACGAACCAAACCGCCACGCACCGACAATTCCTTACGATAACGAAGAAGACGGCGAATCGCACATTGTTCGGATGACAAACCGGAATCTTGGCAGCCACCTTTTTCAGCACACCATTCTTGCGATAATTCGGCAACTTCTTCGTTATTGGCTGCCGTTATCGGTTCAAAAGACCATTCGTATTTACGGGAGAAAGCGGCAATGTGATTGCGCTTGCTGTGATAGGCATTGCCAGGCAACTCAGCTAAAGCCTCGGTCAAATAAATATAGTCAAAATCCTCATCGTGTGGTGTAAATACCGCATGAGGGTATCGTACTTTTAATTGTTCTTTGGTTTGTTCATCCACACCGTGTAATCGAAGTGGCATACCGTTTTCACGTGCATATTGTGTTAAAAGCGCCATACCATCCGCTAACGGTACACCAATCGGTACCAGAAAAGACGGTATTCCACCGTTATCGCTGCGCAAAATGAGCGCATCGCCCACACGTGCCAAACGCACACCATAATGCTGACTCCACATATAGGCTGTGGTATAAGAAAATTCGCACCCCATTCGACCGCTTGCCATCATCAACGGGGCAGCCCACTGAGCATCTTGGGGTAATAGGTCACGAAATCCGAGTTGCATGAATTGGTTACATCCCTTCGGTTATCAATGAAATCAACCGTTTACTAATCGTTTCAATTGGTAAAGCTTGTCCGTTTTCGCCACAAGAAATTATACACCAACCCATTTTCTCTGCTGCATACAATGCACTTTCACGACAAGTTTGTAAATACCGCAAATCACGTTCATGGATATCTTTTTTTGCCTCATCGCCTGCATAGCGTGAAGATAACAGTCGCTGGGAAATTTCGAGCGGCATATCCAAGAAAATCACGCGATCGGGACGAGGTAATCCCAATAATCCATATTCATATTCCTGCAACCATTGCAGATAGGCATCCCACTCGCTACGAGGTAATTTCCCCATTTGATGAATCGCATTTGAGGTCGTATAACGAGCAGCCAAAATCAACTTGCCATTCTCATAATCGTCTTTCCAGAATTTTTTATAACTGGCGTAACGGTCAACCGCATAAAACGAGGAGGCAGCATAAGCATTGACGGCATCCGCAGCATCGCCGAACTCTCCCCTCAAATACATACTCACCAGAGCAGAAGATGGTTGGTCATAATCCGGAAAACTAATTTGACGATAGTTTATGTGATTTTGGGTAAAATACTCTTGCAAGCAATTTAGCTGTGTGGATTTTCCGCTACCATCCAAACCGTCAAGCACTACCAAACGCCCCATCAGATCGTCTCCTCCCTGAGCTTTTGGTATTTTTCACGCATTTCTTTCACCATGCCGCAACTCATTTTCCCTTCGGGGCAAGCACCGCTGACACAAGGCGGACCTGCTTTCTTAAACAAATGCGGGGCAGCTTTCAAGCATAACACTAACATTTGATCAGCTAACTCCCGAATTTCCCACTGTGCACGATTACAACAACGGTGATGGAAAAAGTTCATTAAACTCCGAGCATTCATGGTAACGATCATCTTCGTAGTGCAAGCATTCGGTAATACAAAGCGAGCATCCTCTATGGCTTTCTTCTCCGCCGCACGTGCTGCCGCTTTCTCCTCCATGCCCTCATTTAAAAAAGCGGTGTAGTGTTTCTCTTTCAAAAGAGCTGTCAGTTGTTCATAATGACGCTGGTCCTCGTCCATTGCACGACGATAAATCGCCTCAGCTTCCGGGATTGCAGCAATTTCGGGAGGCAGCACATATTCAAATTGCTTTTCCGCCACATACCGTTGACTCTGCACGCTGTATGAAGCAATACGATGGCGAGTAATCTGCGCCAAAAGCGACCGAGAAACACCCTCTATACCAAAAGTAAAAGAAGCGTGTTCAATCGGACTTTCATGCCCTATTTCTGCCAACATATCCACAAAAGCGGCCGTTTTTTCTTCGGTCAGCCCTTCACGGATAGAATCAATAGTTGTAGGAGAATAGCACAGCCGAGCCGCAGAAGCGATGGTGTGTTCGGGAAACGGGGTATGTGCAATTAAGGTCACATGCATAACGGCACTTCCTTTTTGCTTAATAGCAATATTTATTAGAGTATATCACACCAAACGCTCTTCTTCAAGACCTTTATCTTATGCGTCCTACTGTTTTTTGTTGAAAAAGAAATATTTCCCTTGATTTGCGGCGGTAAAACACGTATACTGATGACAGCAAACTTGTCCGATTAAGGAGGTGCGTCATGCAACATCCCACACAAAAAGAACAAACGAACAGCAATTCCAAACGACGCTACTTCCTCGCCATTTTCTCTTTTTTTGTTGCGATTGCACTGTTCGGTTGGCTTACTTATTTTTTAACAAAGCAATTTTTGGTGTTTGAACAATCACCCGAAAACTTTAAATCCTTTGTTGAGAGTTATGGTTGGACCGGACGGTTTGTTGCACTCGGTATCCAGGTGTTACAAGTCCTCATATCTCTAATACCGGGTGAATTGGTGGAAGTTGGGATCGGGTACACTTTTGGCGCAATCGAAGGAACCCTATTATGTATGTTTGGCGTTGCACTTGCTTCTGCTCTGGTTTTTCTGTTGGTTAAGTGGCTTGGCATCCGATTCGTTGAATTGTTTATCAGCCGTAAAAAAATTGACGAGCTTCGCTTTATTAACAGCGAAAAGAAATTAAAACGGCTTATCTTTATTTTGTTTTTTATTCCCGGAACTCCAAAAGATTTACTAACCTATTTTGTCGGGCTCACCCGTATTAAACTGCATGAATTTTTAATTATTTCGCTAATTGCCCGTATTCCCTCTTTGGTATCGTCCACCATTGGCGGTAATCTCATTCAGCATCAAGCATATGGTAAAGCAATTTGCCTTTTTGTTGTAACGGGTATCGTCAGTATCGGCGGGATCTTCCTCTATAATCGAATCGTAAACTATCGTAATGAGAAAAAGAAAACAGAATAAAAGGAAAGCCGTCGTTTTTTCGACGGCTTTCCTTTTATAAAAATAACGCACGTAGATCCGCTACTGTTTCCACGATATAATCTGGTTTTGCAGTGGTCAATTCAGCACGGCTTCCATATCCGTACAACACCCCAACCGATGTCATGCCGAATGCTTTGGCACCTTCCACATCAAATTTTCGATCACCGATCATTACCGTTTGTGAAAGATCACAGATCTTTTCACGTGTTAATGCGTGTCGGATAACCGCAGCTTTGTCAGCACGAGTTTCGTCCATATCGCTACCGGCAATACAGGCAAAATATGAGGATAAACCAAAAAACTGCATAAGGCGGCAGGCGTATACTTCGGGTTTAGAAGTTGCCATCAGCAACCGATATCCCGCTGCTTGTGCATCTTTTAAAAAGTCAGCAATGCCTTCATATACCTCGTTTTCATATAAGCCAATATCCGCAAAATATTCACGGTAGACCCGCAGAGCCGTGCGTGACTGCTCCTCGTTTAGTCCGTATCCTTTAAAGGTATCCAAGAGTGGAGGACCAATATAGGATAAAAGTTTTTCACGGTCATTTTCTTCAATGCCAAAATGACGAAGTGCATGCTGTATCGATCGTGTGATACCCACCGCCGGATCGGTCAATGTACCATCCAAATCAAACAACAGATACCGAATCGAACGAGATAAACATTTTTCGTTAAAATATTGGAGTGTGTATTCACCGGTTACAGGGTGCGGCGTATCATAGTCAGCATACACCAACTGTCCTTGTACCAAAGCGGTCCCCCGCTTAATACCGTCCGCACGTCGAAACCGCACATCCGAATCTGCCAACCGTTTAAGACGTTTTCGCTCTTTTTCATCCCGTTGCAAAAAGGTGGGCACAATACCCGACGCATTGGTTGCTAACCGATCGCACACCATCCGATCACGTAATGTTTCCACATCCACCCCATCCAGCGTACAGCATACCGTATACACCTGTTGGGTATAAGCATCCAGTGACATGCGCTCATCGGGAAGATGAGCTGCTAAACGGTGAAATAAGCCAAAAGGCGACTCCCCCGTACTCTGTAACAGGTATTCCACAGTACGACGGAAACGACCACTGTTGTACAGTCTATCCAGCACGCTTTCAATACGGTGTAACGTTTCAAGTTCCAATTCGCTTATCCAAGGGGTGCCGATAACCTCGTAGGGCGGTAAAGCGGAAAATTCACACGGATATTGTTCGGCATATTCCCGCATTGGTGTGCCGTGAAGCACTTTTAGAAACCCTAATTGTAACATGTGGGGAAATAAACTAAACGCTTTATCAAAACTTTCTGCAAAAATCGATAGCGTCTCTTGTGGCAGTCCTGCAATAAGATCGATGTGAATATGCACCGTGTTACAAGCCAATAACCGCCTGACCGATTTTGTCAATTTGGCAATATCCGTTTTTCGGGATACAGCGCGTAATGTCGGTTCGTGAAAAGATTGTACGCCAATTTCGAGTTGGAATAGCCCCGCAGGCGCCTCCGACAAAACCGTCACAGTCTCCTCATCCAGTAAATCCCCCGCCACCTCAAAATGAAAACATACGTTTTGGGGGATTTGTGTTCCGTACTGAGAAATAATAAAACGGATAATGTGAAGCGCACGGTTGCGATCCGCATTAAAGGTACGATCAACAAATTTTACGGTTTTGGTACCGCTGTTCGCCAGCTTTATAATTTCCTGCTCGGCACGTTCTATGGGATAATACCGTACACCGCCACAGCGACCGGACAAACAAAAAGCGCAAGAGAAAGGACAACCTCGGCTGGTTTCCAAATACGCTATACGTCCGTTCAAGGTTTTAAAATATTCCTCTACGTAGGGACTTGGCGGTAATTCACGAGTCACAAACGGTTCCCCCGCCATCACTCGATTTCCCACACGATACGAAAGACCAGATACATCCTCAATCGAGGCATTGGTAGCCAAAGCGGTTAAAAGATCAGCAAAAGGGCGTTCTCCCTCACCGGACAACACATAATCCACGGATGGTTGCTCCTGTAAAACATCGGCGGCACGGTAAGAAACTTCCGGTCCCCCAACGACGATTTGAAGTTGCGGCATCCGCCGTTTTAATTGCTCAGCTAAAACCAATACCGTCTGCACATTCCAAATATAACAGCAAAAGGCAATTGTTGTCGGCTTTTGTTCAAGAATACGCTGTAAAACCGTTTCAATCGGTTCGTTAATCGTACCCTCGACGACCGTCACCGAAACGCTGTCCGTGTTTGCATACGTCCGCACACCTGCCAGTAAACACCAGGGAGCCAGAGATGAGTGAATGTATTGTGAATTTAAGCAACAGATAACCGCTCGCATCCGGCGAGACCTCCTTCGACTCATAATACGATCATTTTACCACACTCCCAAACCGTCGACAAGAGGCATCTTATTATCACAAATGAGAAAAGGCCGTTTGTGTAGTAACACAAACGGCCTTTTCCTTATTTCCCACAATTTTTGTCAAACGACGGGTTGCAAGCATAGAAGTTTTTGCTGTTGAGTCGATCGGTAACTAATTGCAGACCTTCGCCTGAACAACAATGGTGAAATGCTTTTGCGATAAAAAAATAATTATATTTTCCACTTGATTTCAATGCTTTCTTTTGAGGCGGTTATACGCTCTATCAGGCAGTCAACCACCGTAATTTTGTCGCTTACCGACAGTTCATCCCAATGCTCAAAATAACCGCTGATTTCTCCCACATCGCTTGTATGGTTATTGTCAAGCGATAGAATCTCGGCACCAAGTTCTTTCTTTTCGGCATCAAGCTCGGCAACGCGGTTGTTTATGTACTGCATCACCGGATCATTTGCCGAAGCGATTTTTTCGAGCAAAGAGGATATTTCTTTGTCAATCTCTTCTATACGTGTTTTAAGTTTTATAACTTGCAGGTTACAGCCGTCCTGCTTTTTCTTTGACAGTGTCTGAAACTCCGCTAATTTCTTCTGCATTTCTTTAAATACAATGTCATCCACAACATCAGC
>JAZRZU010000048.1:0-4223 GCA_045601465.1 Acutalibacteraceae bacterium | reverse complement strand
ATGTTCAAGTTTGAGATGAAAGACGACAAAGCCACAGCCGGTGACGCTGCTACCGGTTACGATAGCTTGATTGATGCCGGTATGCAGATCTCGCTGGGTAGTGTGACCTCTGGTTCCTGTGAGTCCTTCGCAGCAAAGTCGGTTGAAGACAACCTGTTCTTCATTACGCCTTCCGCTTCGGCTGCTAACGTGATTGAAAATCGTCCCAATGCGTTCCGCGTTTGCTTCGGCGATCCTGATCAGGGTGTTCTGGCGGCTGACAAGTTGGAAGCGGCCGGTTACAAAAAGATCGGTGCGATCTACGACAGCAGTGACGATTATTCCAGCGGCATCTATAAGGCGTTTAAAGATGCCATGAAGGAGAAAAACATCACCTACATCGAGCAGTCCTTCGATGCGGAAACCAAAAAGACTTTTGCTACCAATGCTGTTGAAGCTCTGAAAGATTGCGATGCGATCTTCCTGCCCATCTACTACACCGAGGCTGGCCTCATTGCTAAGGCTTGCGTTGCCAAGGGCTGCAAAGCGATTCTTTTCGGTTGTGACGGTTTGGATGGCGTTGCCGATCAGATCGACGAGACGGTTACCAACAAAATTTCCTACATCACGCCTTTCGACGTAAATAGCAAGGACGAAGTTCCGGCGAAGTTTGTTGCAGCTTACAAAGCGAAATACAACGAGACTCCCGACCAGTTTGCTGCTGATGGTTACGATGCGATCTATGCCATCTTTAATGCGATGAAGGCTGCTGATATCAAAGATGCGAACATCTCTGCCAGCGACCTGTGCGAAGCGGTTAAGAAAGCCATCACCGATCCTTCCTTCAAACTTGCCGGTGCTACTGGTGAGATGAAGTGGGATGCTACCGGTGCTTGCACCAAGGTTCCCCAGATCGTAGAAGTCAACTAAGTTTGTTTTTTCCGTTTCGTCTGACCGGGAGGGAATCCCCTCCCGGTCAGACTCTTGTCTTATCTCGTCTAAGGAGAGCATATTATGAATACTATTTTAGACGGCCTCAGTCTTGGTGCAATCTACGCGTTGATCGCACTCGGTTACACCATGGTATACGGCATTGCTAAAATGTTGAATTTTGCCCACGGTGACATTATCATGGTGGGTGCTTATGCTATTTTTGTTACGTTGGCGAGTACCAATTTGTTGCTTGCCCTTGTTGTATCGGTCCTTCTTTGTACGGTCACGGGCGTGATCGTTGAAAAGCTTGCGTATAAACCGTTGCGTGCGGCGTCGCCGTTGGCGGTTTTGATTACGGCGATCGGTGTTAGCTATTTTTTACAAGGCACGGCGCAGCTGATTTTTGGCTCCAAATCACAGCCAATTACACTGCCTACCTTAGGCAGTCTTCAAATCGGAAATTTCCAGGTCGAACTGCGCACGGTGATTACACTGGGTGTAGGCGCCCTGCTTATGGTTGGGTTGACGTTGTTCGTCAAATGCACCCGTACCGGTCGTGCCATGTTGGCGGTATCGGAGGACAAGGGTGCGGCACAGCTGATGGGTGTGAACGTTAACCGCATCATTATGATTACCTTTGCCATTGGATCTGCGTTAGCGGCTTGCGCGAGTTTCTTCTACTTGCTGTTAATCCCTTCTGTGAGTCCGACACTTGGTGCCATGCCCGGTATCAAGGCTTTTACGGCAGCGGTTATTGGCGGTATCGGCTCTATACCCGGTGCTATGCTTGGTGGTGTGCTGTTGGGATTGGTGGAAAATATCTGTGCCAGTATTCCGGCTCTTAATCCTTACACGACAGCCATTGAATTTGGTCTGTTGATCGTCATTCTGCTTGTCAGACCGATCGGTCTGCTCGGCGTGAGAAGAAGAGAGAAGGTGTGATGCACGATGGGTAAATTACAATCCAAGCGTTCCTCTTTTAAGTTGCATCACCACATCAATTGGATTATTGCCGCAACTGCGTTGGTTTTGATCGTTATCTTCAGTTTTGTCGATGCACTCGGTCGCAGTGATGTTTCTCTTTTAAACCGAGTGGCGTATAGTATCATACTGGCAGTTTCGCTTAATTTGGTTGTTGGTTTCTTAGGTGAGCTGAGTCTCGGTCACGCCGGTTTTATGTGTGTCGGTGCGTATATCGGTTGTTATCTTGCCAATTACTTAAACAGCGTCGTTGACAGTCCCGTTCTTGTTTTGATCGTGACGATGCTTGTCGGTGGTTTGGTGGCGGCGTTCTTCGGTTTCGTCATTGGTTTGCCGGCACTTCGCCTGAAAGGTGACTATTTGGCGATTGCTACGTTGGCATTCGGCGAGATCGTCCGTAACATCTTTAAAAATCTGCCATATTTCGGCGGTGCAAAGGGCTTAATGGTTAACAAAATTTTCAGTTCCTCAAAGCCTACGCTGTTGATTATTTCGTTTGTTGTTGTGCTCATCACGTTGGTCGTGACGCAGAACCTCATTCGCAGTAAGCACGGTCGCGCCATCACCGCTATTCGCGATAACGAGATTGCCGCCAAAGCAATGGGTATCAACGTTACCTACTATAAGCTTTTCGTGTTTATTTTTGCCGCTTTCTTTGCCGGCGTTGCCGGTGTGTTATACGGTCACCAAACGACTCCTGTCATGTATTCGTTCTTCTCGTACAACTACTCCATTGAAATATTGGTTATGGTTGTACTCGGCGGTATGGGAAACATTACGGGGTCTATTTTGGCAGCTACGCTTATCACCTATGTGAATTTTGTGTTGCAGAATGAGTTGACCGGTAATTTAGCGGCGTTAAAGCTGTTGATCTACGCCATTATTCTCATCCTTGTGGTTCTGTTTAACAACGCTCCGGTGTTCCGTCCTCTCAAAGAAAGACTAAATCTCCGTCGCTTCTTCGAAAAACGGCATACCCCGGATAAGGTGAAAGATGATGCGGCTGCATGGGATCGTGTTCCTACCAAAATTCAGATGGACGAACTGTTGTCGGTGGATGTAACGCCTTCAAATTACGAGCCGGATAAAAAGACAGATAGGAGGCCCAAGTGATGGATGATATTGTACTTGAAGTCAAGTCTCTCGGTATCTCATTCGGCGGCCTTCATGCCGTACAAGATCTGAATTTGCAGATTAAAAAGAAACAGCTGTATGGCCTGGTTGGCCCAAATGGTGCGGGTAAAACCACCGTGTTTAATATGCTGACCGGTGTATATACGCCCACAACCGGTCGTTTTTTCCTAAACGGAGAAGACCTGACCGGCAAGAAACAGGAAGTAATCAATCAAAAAGGCATTGCACGTACGTTTCAAAACATTCGCTTGTTTAACAATATGAGTGTTATTCGTAACGTTATGGTTGGGTTGCATAACCAGCCGGAATTCAAATGCGATCCGTTTACGGCTATGTTCCGTTTACCGGCTTATTTCAAAAAGGAAAAACGGATGCGTGAACGTGCCAAAGAGATCTTACGCATTTTTGATTTGGAAGAGGAACGTAATAATCTTTCTTGCAATTTGCCGTATGGCAAACAGCGTAAACTTGAAATCGCACGTGCATTGGCTACCAATCCGAAACTATTGTTGTTGGATGAACCGGCTGCCGGTATGAACCCTCATGAAACAGAGGATCTGATGAACATTATCCGCTACATTCGTGACGAGTTTGATATGACAATTTTACTCATCGAACATGACATGAAATTCGTATCCGGATTGTGCGATGAGGTTACCGTGTTGAACTTTGGTACCCTTCTGGCACAAGGTGCACCGGCACAAGCGTTGAACGACCCTGAGGTCATCAAGGCGTACATTGGAGGTTGATGACATGGCATTATTAGAAGTAAATGACCTTGTTGTATTTTACGGTGTCATTCAGGCTCTCAAAGGCATTAGCTTTGAGGTCAACAAGGGTGAAATCGTGACGCTGATCGGTGCCAACGGTGCAGGTAAAACCACCACGATGCAAAGCATTATGGGTTTGATACCCAGCAAAAGCGGTACAGTTGTTTATAATGGTACCGACATTACCAAGAAACCTTGCCACAAGATCGTGCAATTGGGCATGACGCAAGTGCCCGAAGGCCGTCGTGTTTTCCAAGAATTAACGGTATATGAAAACTTGCTGATGGGTGCTTATTCTGAAAAGAATTCCGCAAACATCAAAAGATCCATCGAGGAGATCTATGAATGGTTTCCACGTCTGGGCGAACGCAAAAAGCAAATTGCCGGTACGTTGTCCGGCGGAAGTCGGAGGCCAAGCGGTCTTAG
>JAZRZU010000047.1:0-5326 GCA_045601465.1 Acutalibacteraceae bacterium | reverse complement strand
CTTCGGCGGTCTGGATGTCCATGCAATCGCCGCCGGAGCCACGAACGACCACATAGATGCGGCATATCAGCCGATGGATGAACAGGCAGACGATCTTGAATTTCAGGTTATTGAATTCATTGACCATCTGTTAGAATTGCTCGGCATTGAAAACGATACCCCGGTATTCAAGCGGAACAGGATCAGTAATCAGATGGAACAGACGCAGATGGTGCTGTCTGCCGCTGATTATCTGGATGAAGAAACCGTCCTGAAGAAACTGCCGTTTATCACCGTTGACGAGGTTGCCGATATTTTGGCGAAAAACCGTGAAGAAGAAGAAAACAGGTACTCAGACGATGAAATAGACAGGCGGCTGACAGAACTTGAAAACGGAGCAAATTCCGGGCAAGAACAGCAGACACAGCAGAATGATCAAGGCGGTGATGTCGTAAATGGCTGAACCGCTTGATGTCGTCTATACGGATAAACGGCTCCGGGACTTTGAAAAGGAAATCCGGGGTGTATACGAACAGGCACAAAAGGACATAGAAAAAAAGACGGAATCCTTTTTTCAGAAAGCCGCTGAACGTGAAAAGGTGATGTCCGATAAGCTCGCAAAGGGTACGATCACACAGGACGAGTTTAACAATTGGAAACGTGGACAAATCTTTGCCGGGGACAACTGGAACGCACAAAAAAAGTCCATCGAAAAGGTATTGTCGGACACAAATAAAATCGCCACCCAGATGCTAAACGGTCAGAAAGCGGACGTTTTCGCATTTGCCGGGAATTACACTGCCTTTGAATTTGAAAAGGGCTTCGGGGTGAATTTCGGTTTTGATCTGTACGACGCTGATGCGGTCACGAAGCTTGTCCGGGACAACCCGAAGATTCTGCCGAAAGAATTCCTGAACCGCAAAAAGGACGAGGGATGGAATGCGAAGTCCATAAATTCCCAGATCACACAGGGGATTATACAGGGCGAACCGATACCGAAGATTGCAAAACGCTTGTCAGAAGCTATTCCGGCACGGAATCAGAAGCAGATGACCTTACACGCACGGACGGCGATGACATCCGCTCACAATATGGGTAAAATGTCACGGTTCAAAGAAGCAGAAGACCTTGGCATAAAATTCCACAAGGTCTGGTATGCGTCTCTTGACAACCGTACCCGTGATACGCATCGTGATCTTGACGGGCAGAAAGCCTTGCCTGACGAACCATTTGAAGTTGATGGTATGGAAATCATGTGTCCCGGTGATCCTGATGCCGAGCCGGAACTCGTCTGGAATTGCCGTTGTACAATGAAAACCGAACTGGACGATTATCCCCGTGAATTTCAGCGTCGGGCATACGAGGAATACGAAGACGAAGACGGAAACGTCCACCGGGAAAGTTACATGACGGACGCAACCACATACCGGGAATGGGAAGCAAAGAAAAAAACGGGTAGCGGTGCAGAAATTAAACCAAAGGCGTCAACAATAGGCACGAATAAATTTGGCGAAACCATTCAGTATTCAGATGCGATGATGGCAGAAAAATGGAAAGAGTCACGGCAAATGATAAATGAACTTTCTTCAGAATTTGAAACAAAATTAAAAGAGGTAAGTGTTGGGTCATCGCAGTTGCATGGTGGGGGAGAAGTACAAATTTCCGGGTCTGTTATGCATTTGCGAAACGCTGATGACATCGCAACAGCCGCCCATGAATTTGCCCATACTATATCTATGGAAAATCAGACTAAATTCGGGCTTTATGATGAGGGTGAATTCTGGAAAGAAATAAAAAAGGTACAGCGAGAATATAAAAAAGCGGTCGGTGATGATACAGCACGGTGGATAAGCACATATGAACATTCGCAAAGAAGTGCTGATGAATTCATGGCAGAAGCGTTTACTCATGCGGAACTTCATGAGAAAGGATTGCATATACCGGGGAAATATGGGTCTGATTTTACTTATTCAAATAAAGTGTTAGAAATAGTGAAAAAATACTTCGGGAAATAAAAAGGATACTATTTATGGCAAATCAGAATAAGGGTATCGTCGCAGACGTTTCCATCCAGACGAATAAAAAGGAATACCTTGCGGCTCTGGAAGATGTTGCGGAAAAGGTGCTGACCATGTGGGGCATGACTGCGGTTGATTCTGCCGTTGAACGTGCACCGTTTGACACAGGTCTTTTGCGGAACAGTATTACGTTTGCCGTTGCCGGGGAATCACCGAACAAGACGGATTACAAGTCAGATAACGGCGACATATCGGGATCATATTCCGGGTCGGCACCTGAAGATAAAGGCGGTGAAAAAAGAACCGTTTACATCGGGTCAAACGTGGAATATGCGATGGCACAGGAAACAGGTGATTTTCGGGACGGATCACACGCTTTTTTACGACCCGCCATTGATGAAAACCGGGATTATTTCCGGGAAATCCTTGAGGGTGAATTGAAAAAGGCGATGGAGAACGACAATCAGTAAAATACAGGGGTGCGGATATGTGCACCCTTGTATTTTTATATTCATATTTACATAATGACCGTAAAGCGAAGAACAGCTTGAAAATATAATCCAAAGGAGCGGATTTTATGGCATTATCACGGGCTTTATTGAGGGGCATGGGACTTACCGACGAACAGGTACAGGTCATCATTGATGCCCATCGGGAAACGGTTGACGGTCTAAAGGAAGAGATCGAAAAACAGAAGACCGAAGCGGAAAAATTCAGGGAAGATGCAGAAAAGCTTGCGGACGTTCAAAAGGAATTGGACGGACTTAAGAAAGACGGCGGCGACTGGCAGAAGAAATTTGACGACGAACACAAGGCTTTTGAAGATTACAAAAAAGACATAGAGCAGAAAGAAACCGTCGCCAAAATCAAAGAAGCATATAAGGCACTGCTGAAAAATTCAAACGTCAACGAAAAACATCTTGACGCAGTTCTGCGAGTAACTGATATATCCGCATTGAAATTGAAAGATGACGGCACGCTTGAGAATGCCGATAAACTGACGGAAAGCATCAAAAAAGACTGGTCTGATTTTATTACGGAAGACAAGAAAAAAGGTGCAGATGTCGAAACCCCGCCGGGAAATGACGGTAAGGAAAAACGTAAACCCGGACGTGCGGGAGAAATTGCAAGACAGTATCACGAAGGTATGTACGGTGCTGTTGAAGAGAAAAAGGAGTAAACGAATATGAGTTTTATTCAGAACGAGCCTTTAAAACCGTCTTATCAGCCGGGTTGGTTTTTAGCTGACGACGAAGCTTGCACCCGTATCACGGTAACGGTCGAAGCGGCTGACGAAGCGGTTGTAACGAATGCGGATGGCACGAAGTATGTTCCGATGGGCTCCGTCTATGATGGCGGCATCCTGTACGAAGACGTTGACTTATCCACGGGTGATATGCCCGGTTCTTTAGTCATCGCCGGGCATTATTACGCAGACCGTGTTGTCGGTGATACCACTGACATCACTTACAGCGGACTTGTTTCCGTCGGTAACTACCCGACCGTAACCCGTCCGTCCGCTTCCGAAGAGGGCGGTACTGGTGACACAGGCGACACGGGCGAAACTGGTGACACAGGCGAAACTGGTGACACAGGCGAAACTGGAAATACCTGATGAAAATTCTGATAGCTGTACCCACTTATGAAAACATATACCCTGACACGTTTAAGGCGATTTATGACGTTGATCATTCTGGTCATGATGTAGACTTTGAATTTGTCCGGGGATATGACGTTGCAAACGCTCGGAACCAGATCGGGCAGATCACAATAGACAACGGCTACGATTATGTTCTGATGGTTGATAACGATGTTGTGATCCCGAAAAACACGCTTTCATTTCTGATTGACGATCTGGAAAGTGAGAACCGGGTGAAAGGTATGGCTGTCGGGTATTGTTTGCGAAGAACAAAGAACGCTGAAAACAGTGAGAATAAAACAACGGTGTTCAAACTTGGTGCAAAGGGGTATTCCTTGGATGACGCATACACGGCAGAAGAACTGACAGACCTTTGCGGTAAAGAACAGTATAAAATCAGGATACGTGGGAGTGGTCTTCCGTGTGCACTTGTACATAAATCCATTTTCAAACGGGTCTCATACCCGTGGTTCAAGTGGCAGATTTACGACAATAAGACACGTTTGTCCGAAGACCTGTTTTTTTGCAGTAAAATCCGTGATCTTGCTGTTCCGATGTACGTTGACACCCGTGTAAAATGCGGGCACATGATGCGTCATATAGCATACATATAAGGGGTAAAATACTTATGAATTGGGAAAAGAATATACTGGGTTTTGTACCCGCCGACGATTGGCTTGATGTCGGTTTTAACGTAAAAAGACAGAATGATCCCGTTGACACGCTTTTTGGTGATCTCAGGACGGACAATTTGGTTGCTCAGTGGCAGACCATCGCCGCCGAATATCAGATTCCTATGATGGCACAGTTCCATTCTTTTGACACGATCACCCAGAAGACTTTCCGTGTCCCGGTCGATACTCACAACATTGAAAAAGGTCTGATTAAGGTCAAGATCAATCAGTCCGAAAGAATGCGTGCTCTGACCCGTGCGGGTGTCCGTGAAGACGCTCTGTACGATTATGTCATTCAGGATGGTGTAAGACTTAACAGGTCTTCACCCGGTCTAAAGTGGCGAAGAATGTACTGCTGTCTTCTGGTGTCGTGACCATCAAAGAAAACAATCTCGATTTAACGGTTGACTATGGTGTTTCAGCCGCACAGAAAGCGTTTACCATTGACCTTTCTGCCGACGCTGACATCCCGTTCCAGATTCAGGCGGTCATTGATGCCGCTCTGTCAAGTGGTAAGGTGATCACTGGCATTATGACCAGTAAAAAGAACCTTACCAAGATGCGTCGGAATACCATCCTGCAGATCGAAATCAACGGTTCTGCGGCTTCTGGTGCTCTGGTACGGTCTGCGGCTTTAAACGCATATCTTGAAGACGAATTCGGGATTCAGACCATCGTGACCAATGACTTGACTTACGGTGCGGACGCAACCTTTGATCAGGACGGAAGACCCGTAATTCAGACCGAGCGGTATTTCCCCGAAGACAAGATCACTTTCTTCGCAACGAATTCTGCCGGAAAGCTTGGCACGGGACTTTGGGGCGACCCGCCTGAAGTTGACATCGCAAAATTCATGTACGTACAGGGCAGTGAATATCCTTACGTTTACGTGTCTCAGTGGGTTGAGAATGACCCGACCGTTCTCTGGACGAGGGCTTCCGGCTTATTTATGCCCGTGCTGTATGATCCCTATTCTCTGTGGATCGCCACGGTTACAGAGGCAGATGATGAAGAGG
>JAZRZU010000046.1:0-4037 GCA_045601465.1 Acutalibacteraceae bacterium | reverse complement strand
TGTTTTATGAAATAAAGGAGGTCGTACAATGAACAGCAATACCCTGCAAATTCTGTTTGCTATGATCATATATATGACAGCGGTTATCCTAATCGGTGTATTTTACGCCAGACGGGCAAACAAAAATTCAGAAGAATATTTTTTGGGAGGTCGTTCACTGGGACCATGGGTGACTGCCATGAGTGCGGAAGCATCTGACATGAGCGGTTGGTTGTTAATGGGTCTTCCCGGTGTTGCATACTGGTGCGGTTTAGCGGATGCGGCATGGACCGCCATCGGTTTGGCCGTCGGAACATACCTTAACTGGTTGATTGTATCCAAGCGGTTGCGTCGGTATAGTGTGCGTGCCAATAACTCCATTACGTTACCGGATTTTTTCTCCAACCGTTTTCGTGAGAAAAAGAAGGTTATCATGACAGTTTCGGCACTCTTTATTCTTATTTTCTTCACGGTATACGCATCCAGTTGTTTTGTGACGTGCGGAAAATTATTCTCGACACTATTTGGTCTGCCTTACCAAACCATGATGATCGTCGGAGCCGTTTTTGTCTTATTGTATACGATACTGGGTGGGTTTTTAGCAGAAAGTATTTCGGATTTTATGCAAGCAATCATCATGATTACTGCCTTAGCCGTCATTGTCACCATCAGCACCGTAAAAGCCGGTGGGCTGGGTGCAGTTTTGGATAATGCCCGTGCAATCCCGGGATTTTTGGAATTCTTTGGTCTAGCTTCCCCGACAATAGAAAATGGTCAACAGCTGGTAGAAGCCGGCAAGCCTGTTTTTGGCGCAGCTCAAGAGTATGGATGGTTGTCTATTTTCTCAATGCTCGCTTGGGGCCTTGGATATTTCGGCATGCCACAGGTGTTACTGCGGTTCATGGCGATCCGCAAAGAGAGTGAATTGTCCCGTTCTCGCCGTATCGCCATGACTTGGGTCGTCATCTCGTTGGCAGTAGCGGTATTCATCGGAATCGTCGGTCGTCAGCTGTTCCCCGTAACACATCTGACAAAATCTGCTGCCGAAAACATCTTCATTACGTTATCGACCAATGCCTTGCCCCCCCTGTTAGCAGGTTTTGTTATGGCAGGTATTTTGGCCGCTACCATCAGCTCATCGGATTCCTATCTGTTGATTGCGGCTTCTGCCCTCTCGAAAAACATTTTCCAAGGTGTTTGCAAGAAAGATGCGACCGACAAACAGGTTATGACTGTTACCCGCATCACCTTATTAGTTCTGGCACTTATCGGCATTGTGATTGCGCTGGATGAAAAGAGCATTATTTTCCAAATCGTATCCTTTGCCTGGGCGGGATTTGGTGCTACATTTGGTCCGCTGATTTTGTTTTCGCTGTTTTGGAAACGCATTAATCAGGTCGGCGCACTCGCCGGTATGATAAGCGGAGCAGGGATGGTCTTCCTGTGGAAATTGGTGATCAGTAAACTGGGTGGCGTATTTGCTATCTATGAACTGTTACCCGCTTTCCTCGTCTCTTGCTTGTGCATCGTTATTTTCTCGGTGTTGACGAAATCTCCTTCAAAAGAAATCCAAGAAGATTTTGATGCGGTAGTTTCCGGTAACGTATAAAAAATATCTATATTAAGAGAACCGATTGAACACAATCGGTTCTCTTTTTGTAATAATAACCTCAAAAAGTGGATATTGTGAATATTTTTTCATTCTGTTCAAATTGTAGCACACAAATATTCCTAATTTTTTTGTTTTTGAGTAAATAAGCACTATTTTTATGTATATTTATTCAAATACGTATTGACTTTTTAAAAAGAACGATATATAATACGAAAAGTAAGTAAATCTTTGGAGGTATATAAAATGAATAAAGAGAATATCAAAAAAGTTGTTTTAGCATATTCAGGCGGATTGGATACATCCATTATCATCCCGTGGCTGAAAGAGAATTACAATAACTGCGAAGTAATTGCTGTTTCCGGTAACGTAGGCCAGGCAGATGAATTGGAGGGATTGGAAGAAAAAGCACTGAAAACAGGTGCTTCCAAACTGTATGTGCTTGATCAAACCGATGAGTATGTCGATGATTATATCATCCCCACGATGAAAGCAGGAGCTGTTTATGAGGAATATCTGCTGGGTACCAGCCATGCACGCCCTTGCATTGCGAAAGGTTTGGTTGACATTGCGATAAAAGAAAATGCCGACGCCATTTGTCATGGCTGTACCGGTAAAGGAAACGACCAAGTCCGCTTTGAATTAGCGATCAAGCACTTTGCCCCCACCATGCCGATCATTGCCCCCTGGCGTGAATGGGATATCAAATCTCGTGAAGAAGAAATCGAATATGCGGAAGCTCATAACATTCCGTTGAAAATAAAACGTGAAACCAACTATTCAAAAGACAAAAACCTGTGGCACTTGTCTCATGAAGGTATGGATCTGGAAGATACCGGTAACGAACCGCAGTACGAAAAACCCGGTTTCTTGGAAATGGGCGTTTCCCCCATTAACGCTCCGGATGAGCCGACTTACGTAACCATCGATTTTGAAAAGGGCGTACCGGTTGCTTTGGATGGTGAAAAAATGTCTGCTAAAAACATCATTTTAAAGCTCAATGCAATTGGCGGCGCTAACGGTATCGGTATCATTGATATTGTTGAAAATCGTTTAGTGGGTATGAAATGCCGTGGCGTATATGAAACCCCCGGCGGTACCATTCTGTATAAAGCGCACTCTGTTTTGGAGAGCATTTGCCTTGACAAAATGACGTTGCATGAAAAGCAACGCCTTTCCATTACTTTTGCTGAACTGGTTTATAACGGACAATGGTTCACGCCCCTGCGGGAAGCACTCTCTGCCTTTGTTGATAAGACCCAAGAACGCGTAACCGGTAAAGTGAAACTCAAATTGTATAAAGGCAATATGATCAATGCCGGCGTATGGAGTCCGTATACGCTGTACAGCGAAGAAATCGCAACCTTTGGTGAAAGCGATTACAACCAGAAGGATGCAGAAGGCTTTATCAATCTGTATGGTCTGCCGATCCAAGTTCAAGCAATGGTAGACGGTAAAAAATAAACAAAAAGGATGCATAGAACATGGCAAAAATGTGGGCCGGAAGAACTGATGGACAAACCGAAAAAATAGCGGATGATTTTAATTCCTCGATTCGGTTTGATAGTCGTATGTATCGGCAAGATATTACCGGGAGCATGGCCCACGCTGCTATGCTGGCCGCACAGGGAATTATTACGCAAGAAGATGCCGATTGTTTAATTAGCGGTTTGTCTGATATTTTATCGGATATCGAAAGCGGCAAGCTGGAAATCGACATGACGTGTGAAGATATTCATATGTTTGTCGAACAAGTATTGACCGAGCGTTTAGGCGACGTTGGCAAAAAAATACACACGGCACGCAGTCGAAACGATCAGGTTGCCTTGGATATCCGTCTGTATCTACGGGATGAAATCGACTCGATCACAGCACTTATCAAAGCGTTGGTCAATACCATTGTTGATAAAGCTGAAACTTATAAAGAGGCCATTTTCCCCGGTTATACACACTTACAAAGAGCGCAACCGATCACGTTTGGCCATCATCTGTTGGCATATGCGATGATGTTGTTGCGGGATATTGATCGCCTTAGCGATTGTCGGCGACGCATGAACCAATCCCCGATTGGTTGTTGCGCACTTGCCGGCACCACCTACCCCACCGACCGCCATTTTGAGGCAGAAAAGTTAGGGTTTGACGGGATCTGTCTTAACAGTTTAGATGGTGTGTCTGATCGTGATTTTAGCATCGAGTTACTGGCGGCTCTCTCAACCTTGATGGTGCATCTCTCCCGTTTTTCAGAGGAAATCATCTTGTGGACAAGTTGGGAATTCAAGTTCGTAGAACTATCAGACTCCTACACCACCGGTTCTTCTATCATGCCGCAGAAAAAGAACCCCGATATGGCAGAACTGGTTCGTGGTAAATCCGGACGTGTGTTTGGCGATTTATTAGCGCTGTTAACGACCTTAAAAGGTCTTCCCCTTGCCTATAACAAGGATATGCA
>JAZRZU010000045.1:0-2998 GCA_045601465.1 Acutalibacteraceae bacterium | reverse complement strand
TGGCAACCGATAACTTCATTGAACCCCGGTTGGCATTTTGATTAAAGCAACTATTAAACGCAAAGTATGAGTAAAGGAGATAACAATGGCAATGACAATCAGCTACAAAAAGCTATGGAAAGTGCTTGTAGATAAAGAAATGAGCAAAGCAGACCTCAGACGTGCTGCGGATATGGCTTCTAACACAATGACAAGCCTCAGACGTGATAAAAAAGTATCGCTGGATGTGCTCATACGTATATGTGAAGTTTTGGACTGTGATATCGGAGATATCATGAGCGTACATAAAGAGGAAACGGATGGTGAAAAAGGGTGATGGCAGATCTTCTACGGGAATGTGAGTCGTATATGGAAAACGGCGGTGTGAGTGACGAAATCAAAGCAGCACCGAGTTTTAAGATGATGGATATCAGCATAAGTGAGGCGGATGCTTACTTGCGCTATAACCGTGATCTTTCCTTTAACGAGCGACTGTTCCTGCTGATCGACCGCACCGGACAAAGAGATAGCGACGTATATAAAAAGGCGCATATCGACAGACGGCTCTTTTCAAAAATCCGCTCCAACAAGAAATACATTCCCTGTAAAAAGACGGTGATTGCACTTTGCTTGGCATTGGAGTTGGATCGTGAAGAAGCGGACGCACTTCTGTCCTCTGCCGGATATAGCCTATCTCGTGCAGATGATTATGACCTGGCAATAGCATTTTGCATCGATAAAAAGGTGTTTGATTTCTTTGAGGTGAATGAGGTGATGGTGCACTTTGGATTCGAAATGTTCTAAAATGTAAAATGCCGCCCCGAAGGACGGCATGGGTTTATGAATCGCTATCGGTTGAATTGTCAGTCTCGTCGGATATGTTATCAAGCGCATATTCCAAACATTGAATGACGATTTTATTGACCGATGTATTGTACTTCCCCGCGAGCTGTTCTAACTGCTCGACAATGTGGACGGGAATACGAAATGTTTTATTTACTGATTCAAAGCCTTTTTCAAATTCTAACATAATTGCACCTCGTTATATACACTATTATGCACGAAAAAACGATAAAAATATACAAGCAAATTATAAGTACTTATTCTTGCAAAACGATTGCACCGACACAGGCAATCTAATTATAACGGAAAATGTCGCTGTTGCGGCGACCAAAAGACAAAAACAAAATGGTAAAATAAATATGCTAAGGAGGCGATCTTATGAGTAAATCTAAGAAAATGAGAAAACTTTGCAAGGCGGCAAAAATGGGTAAACCCTATGCAATGTATCAGCTCGGTATCTGTTATCAGCTCGGCCGTGAACGTGTGCAGGACATGAACGAAGCTGCAACGTGGATCAACCGTGCTGCAGAAGCAGGCTATGCTCCTGCAATCGAATGGATGAAGGACTACAGCTTTGACGATAATGCCGCTGTTCAGGCACAGGCTTAAGGAGGCGTATTTTGATGATGAAAACGATATGTCCGTACTGCGGCGGTCGCCTGGAGACCACAGGCGGTCCGGACGGTAATCCTTTTAACAAAGACCGCAAAGAAAAGACCGTATGTACCGCTTGTGGGCGAACGATATCGGAATCCGAACCTTTGCAGATTTCAGACGATGACCTTAAAGAACTGTTGACGGATGCAGACATAATCGCTTCTGACGTGCCTGACGCCGACATACCCGACGTCGATACTGCCGCCGACCTATCCCTTACCGATATTGTCAATGTCTCCGACACTCTTAAGTTGAAAATATCAGCAACAGCCGAAGCCGCCGGAGTTAAGAGAAGCGCTGAAACTACGGTTTCGGTTTTAGACGGTTCGTATTCTCTCGGAAACGATTATCCCTTTGGCAGACGTGATGTTGATCGGAAACCGCCCTTTTCTCTTTGCGGCATTACGGTTAATGGAAATGAGATTTCTATTGCAGGCGAAACATTCACGATAAAAGAATTACCGAAAACGATCACGAAAAAATTGACCGCATACGGACATGGCTATGTTCCGTGGGAAGAAACCATTACCGTAACGATTGATATTGAATAAACGGGGGGATGATGGAATGTTAAATAAATATTCAGCGACCGTATATCGCAGAGATGAAGATTTTGAAGTGGCAGTGGAAGCTATGTCCCATCTTCGAAAGCAGTTTCTAACGATGCCTTTCGAGAAATTTGTGAACGTAGAAGAACTGCGGCGTACATTGCCCAAAAAGAAAGAGGTTTCAAAACATTTATTGTACCTTGGTACCTATCTGGATTTCGGAACCGATTCCTATCGGTATTTTATGCGATATTTAGAGGATGCCAAAACCGCTAAGGTTGTCGAAGCAGACGCCGATCACGATATCCACACCGATATGTGGGGCAGAATCAGCCACAGGAAAGCAAAGCAAGCCCTCGGCTTTGCCATGGGTTTTCAACGCTTTAGTGAAGAACTGAACGTGGAGGAGCTGGGATACGAAAGCGATCCCGGCTATGCGGAGGAAACGGTTTCCACAGAGCTTGGTGACGTGCAGATCTCCGGCCTCAAAAACACAAACGGCAATTTCCACGGCTACTGTGAGATTTTGCAGAGCGACGGTGCTGTTCAGAGCTGCTTTTTTAACAATGGTAAGATCCTTGCCCGCCGCATCTGCTACGCAAACGGTATGTGCGAGGATGTGAAAGGCGACCACGGACTCGCTGTAGATCCCTATGCCCCGAGAACGGTTTATGAGCTGTGTATTACAGAGGACGTGACGGAGGACGATAATACCGCATTTGGGGACAAGGAGCACGTCATCAAAGAAGTGACCGCCGACAGAGAGACAGTGAAAGAGATTTTCAACACGTTTGGCAACTATTCCCTTCATGCGGAGTACCGTCACTATGTAAGCTACCCTTACTGCGATGAAGACGTCTTGGAAACCGAAAAATCAGAACGCACTCCTACCGTCAATATGGCGCTTATCTTCGAGGGAAAGCTGGCAGGCGTACTGTTTAAAAGCAACGGCAAATCCATCGCAGCACCTG
>JAZRZU010000044.1:0-6853 GCA_045601465.1 Acutalibacteraceae bacterium | reverse complement strand
ACTTTGTGCAATCCCTCCGGGCGGGCCAAAAACAAAAAACACACCACCGCAAGGTGGTGTGTTTTGTTTTGCACGGAGGGATTCGAAAGGCCGTCAAGAAAACATACAGGCATTGGTGTTTGAGAATGAATAATATTTGGGCCAAAACTTTCAAATTCGGTCTTGACACGGTTTATACGGTGCGGTATAATGGACACATCAATTTAGGATTGTAAAGTGGTAAAGTGCTTTTCAATCGGAGAGAGAGGTCGTTATGAAAAAGGGAATTTGTATCGTGTTGGCGCTTGCCATGTTGTGTGGCTTATGTGCTTGCGGCGAGACACCGAAACAGAATGACGGTAAGTACACAATCGGTATTGTGCAGTTGGTTCAGCACGATGCGTTGGATGCGGCGACCAAAGGTTTTCAAGATGCCGTAAAAAAGTTGCTTGGTGAGGAAAACGTTACGTTTGATCTGCAAAATGCCAGCAACGACGTTCCTATGTGCAAAACCATTACGGATAACTTTGCGAATAAAAACGTGGATCTGATTATGGCGAACGCCACCCCTGCGTTACAGGCGGCGGTGAAATCCACCAAGAAGATCCCGATTTTAGGTACCAGTATTACGGAATATGGCGTAGCGCTCGGTATCAATGATTTTAACGGAACGGTGGGCGGTAACGTATCCGGCACATCGGACTTGGCACCGCTTGACAAGCAAGCGCAGATGATACTGGATTTAGTGCCGTCGGCTAAAACGGTTGGCCTTTTGTATTGTGCAGCCGAACCGAACTCGGTATATCAAGTCAAGGTCGTTAAGGAATATCTGACCGGTAAGGGCGTTACCTGTAAAGAGTATACGTTCTCTGACACAAATGACGTTTCGGTTGTTGTGAAGAAAGCTTCTGCTGAAAACGATGCACTTTATGTTCCCACCGATAATACGGCTGCTTCTTGTGCAGATGCGATTTACAAAGCGATGAATCCGAAAAAGCCGATCGTCTGCGGTGAAGCCAATCTCTGTAAGGGTTGCGGTATTGCAACATTGTCCATCGATTACTATGACCTCGGCTATGCGACCGGTGAGATGGCTGCGAAAATTTTGAAAGATGGTGCGGATATTTCCAAGATGGCGGTGGAGTATACACCGGCTGAAAAATTATCGAAATGCTATAACGAGGCGATTTGTAAAGAATTGCAGTTGGATGTTGAAGCATTGAAAACTGCCGGCTACGTCGCTTTGGCCGCCAACTAATTTTAAAAATTTTGGCAGGGTATACGCTTGGTGTATACCCTGCTATGATATTAAAGGGGTTTATAACGTTATGTCGTTCGCTTCGTATTTCACCTCCTTACCGCCCGCTATTGCACAGGGTATGATTTGGGGTATTATGGCCATTGGTGTGTATATCACCTACAAGATTTTAAACGTTGCCGACCTGACAGTAGATGGTTCGGTCTGTACCGGTATGGCGGTGTGCGCTGTTCTGGTCGCTCAGCAGGATTTGCCGGTATGGGTAGGTATCTGCTGTGCTGTTGCGGCGGGTATGCTCGCCGGCTTGGTGACCGGTATTTTCCATACGCTGTTCGGCATACCGGCTATTTTAGCCGGCATTTTGACCCAGCTAATGTTGTGGTCGGTCAACTTGAAGATTATGAATAATACGTCGAACGTTGGGTATCCGTTTGGGGTGGAGTATTTTATTTCCACCGAAACGCTGAGCATGACACTGTTCTATTTGGCTTTGATTGTGGGTGCGGTGATTGCCGCATTTTACTGGTTTTTTGGAACGAAACTGGGATCTGCGGTGCGAGCGACCGGTTGTAACTTAACCATGAGCCGTGCACAGGGGATCAATACAAACGCCATTACGGTGTTGGGTTTGGTGCTGTCCAACGGTATTGTCGCACTGGCCGGTGCGGTTTTATCTTTGTTTCTGGGTTTTGCAGATGCTAATGCGGGTAAGGGTGCCATCGTCATTGGTTTGGCGGCGGTTATTATCGGCGAAGCGTTGTTCTCTCGCATTACCAAACATAATTTTGCACTCAAATTGTTATCGGTGGTTGCCGGTGGCGTGATCTATTATATTGTGTATCAAACGGTTATTTATCTCGGTTTGGATACCAACTATCTGAAATTGATCTCTGCTGTGTTGGTGGCGCTGTTCCTTGCGGTTCCGTACTGGAAAACCAAGATGTTTGCAAAAGGTAAAAAGGTTGGGAAGGGGGCGTCGGCACATGCTGGAAATTAAAAATGTTACCAAAATTTTTAACCGTGGTACGGTGAACGAAAAGGTGGCGCTTAACGACGTTTCGCTGACCCTAAATGACGGGGATTTTGTTACCGTGATCGGCGGTAACGGCGCCGGAAAGTCGACGTTGCTTAACTCGGTTGCCGGTACATTTGTGGTGGATGAAGGTCAACTTGTGATTGACGGCACCGATATTACACGGTTACCTGAATATAAACGGGCGAAATTTATCGGACGGGTATTCCAAGATCCCATGACCGGTACGGCGGGCGATATGTGGATCGAAGAAAACATGGCGCTGGCTCAAATTCGAGGCGGGCGCAGAGGACTTGGTTGGTCCATCCGCAAGTCGGATAGGGAATACTATCGCAAGCTTTTGTCTACCTTGGATCTGGGATTGGAAAACCGTCTTTCTACCAAGGTTGGTTTATTGTCGGGCGGACAGCGGCAAGCCATCACCTTGTTAATGGCTTCCATGAATAACCCCAAACTGCTTTTGCTGGATGAGCATACGGCAGCTTTGGATCCCAAAACGGCAGCCAAGGTGTTGGAGTTGACCAACAATATTGTTTCCGAAACCAAAATTACAACCTTGATGATTACTCATAACATGAAGGATGCCATTCGCTTGGGGAATCGGTTGATCATGATGCATGAAGGTCGTATCATTTACGACGTGTGCGGTGAGGAAAAGGCCAATCTTAAAGTTTCAGATCTTATGGAATTGTTTGCAAAAGCCAGCGACGGCGAGTTTGCCAACGACCGTATGTTATTGGGTTAAATTTATAAACGAAAGCGCCCGTATTAAACAATCGTGTTTGATACGGGCGCTTTCTTATGCGGTTTAACAGACAGACGTATAAGGCGCCAACACTACACGGACAAAGTATCCACGCTCATGCTGACAAACAGGGCATATTTGCGGCGCTTCTTTTCCCGTGTGGATATGACCGCAGTTTAAGCACATCCAACCACATTCTGTTTGAGATACGAACAACTGATTATTTTCCATAAATTCGGCGAATTTTTGAAAGCGCTCGGCATGCGTTTTTTCGATCTTTGCGATGTTACGGAACGAGGCAGCAATTACGCTGAAACCTTCTTGTTCCGCTACATCGGCAAAGTTTTTATACACGGTATCAAATTCTTCGTTTTCGTTATGCTGAGCATTTTTGAGCAACTGTAACAGGGAATCGGTGGTTTCAACCGGGTAGGTTCCATCGATTTGAATGGTTTCGCCGTCATGGTCTTTGAGATGCTTCATGAAAATTTCGGCGTGCTCTTTCTCTTGATCGGCTGTAAAAAGAAATACCGCTTCAATGACGGGTAGTTTTTGGTTGTTTGCCTTTGCTGCTGCCATGGTATAGCGGTTTCTTGCTTGGCTTTCACCGGCAAAGGCACGCATTAAGTTGATTTTGGTTTGGCTATTGGAAAAATTGGTTGACATCGATATCCCTCCTGAAAATTTATAAAAATAGTATGGCATGTTTTCATACGGTTTATGTATTTTTGAGTGGACGAACCGCACGTAACTTGACATTGTGGAGAGTGTATGGTAAGATGACAGATGAAATTTTTAATTAGGAGTTGAGTTTTGTGGATCCGCTTCCCCGATGTAGTTGCGTAAAACACCTTCTTATCCGAAACATGGTGACGGATGTTTCAGGCTGTATAAGGAGGGGTGGAAATGTCTGATATTTTCAAGCAACTATTGTTACAGCTTGTACTGATTTTGCTGAATGCTTTTTTCGCTGCCACTGAAATTGCGGTTATTTCCCTTAACGAGAAAAAGGTGAAGGCACGTGCAGAGGATGGCGATAAAAAAGCCGTTAAGATGATGGAAATGATTGAACAACCGACACGGTTTCTTTCTACCATCCAAATCGGCATCACGCTTGCCGGCTTTTTGGGTTCCGCATTTGCGGCGGATAACTTTGCTGAGCGTCTGAGTGCATTTCTTGTGAAAACGTTTTCGATCGCTGAATCCAATATCAGCATGGTTAATACCGCATCGGTCATTGTTGTGACGTTGATCTTATCCTTCTTTACGTTGGTATTGGGTGAGCTTGTACCCAAACGTGTTGCCATGCGCCATAAGGAAAAATTGGCGGATGCGGTATGCGGCACGATTTCGGGCTTGGCCTTTGTTCTGAAACCGATTATTTGGTTGTTGACCGTTTCCACAAACGGGGTGATTCGGCTGTTTGGCATCGATCCCCATGCAAAAGAAGATCCGGTTTCCGAGGAAGATATTGTGCTGATGTTGGACGCCGGCGCTGACGAGGGATCGTTGGATGAAAGTGATATCGAATATATCAAAAATGTGTTCAAGCTGGATGGTATGACGGCTCAGGACGTTATGACACCCCGTAAAGCGGTGGTGTTTCTCTCGTCGGATGCTACCGAAGAGGAAATCTTGCGTGTGATTGAGGAAGAGGGGTATTCCCGAATTCCGGTGTATGAAGAAAAACCCGATAATATCATCGGTGTTCTTTTCAGCCGTGATTACCTTTTGAAACACACCCGTCCCGATTTCACGTTGAAGCAAGCGATGTTTGAGCCTACGTTTGTACCTGAAACGGCGCACCTCGATACACTGTTTAAGGATATGCAGAAGCAACACAATCATATTGTTGTGTTGGTCAACGAGTATGGCGAAACGTCCGGTATCGTCACAATGGAAGATATTTTAGAAGAAATTGTGGGCGAGATTTGGGACGAAAGCGATGAAGCGATAGAGGAAATTCAAAAGCTTGATGAGCAATCCTATCGTGTTTTATGTTCCACTTCTGCCGAGGATTTCTTTGCATTTTTCTCGATTGATCCGACCGAAACCGAAGCCGTTACAGTGAACGGCTGGGTGACCGAGACGGTTGGCAGTATCCCGTCGGAGGGTTACACCTTTGACTATGAGAATCTTACTGTCACTATTACCAAAGCGGATGATTTCATGACGCATGAAATCATGGTTTGCGTGTCCCCCCGGGAACCTGTAAAAGTTGAGTAAACGTACCCCCGTCGTGTTTTTATCACGACGGGGATTTTTTTGGCAACAGTTGTACGGCGGGGCAGACTGTTGACAAATCAAGGGGAATGGTGTATAGTAAATTTAGAACGCTTGTTCTTTTTACAAAAAAGGGGGGAGCCTGTGGAACGGACGATTTTGCATTGCGATTGCAATTCCTTTTTTGCGTCGGTGGAGTGCGTTTACAGGCCGGAGCTGTGGAACGTGCCCATGGCGGTTTGCGGCGATCCCGATAACCGCCACGGAATTGTTTTGGCAAAAAACGAGCTGGCCAAACGGTACGGTATTTGTACCGCTGAAACGGTCTGGCAGGCAAAGCGGAAATGCCCCGATCTGGTGATAGTGCCGCCGCATTATGACCGTTATGAGGAGTTTTACCGCCGTATCAATGCTTTGTATTGCGAATATACCGATAAGGTGGAACCGTTTAGTATTGATGAATCCTGGTTAGACGTTACGGGGAGTCGGTTGCTGTTTGGGGATGGAAAAACCATTGCCGATACATTACGGTGCCGTGTAAAAGAGGAACTGGGTATTACCATCTCTGTCGGGGTATCTTTTAACAAAACTCTTGCGAAGATGGGCAGTGATTATAAAAAACCGGATGCGACCACGGTGATATCCCGTGAAACGTTTCGGGATATCTTGTATCCGTTGCCATTGTCGGATTTGATTTTTGCCGGACATAGCACCACCGAAACATTAGGGAGAATGGGGATACACACCATTGGTGATTTAGCAAACGCTGATCGAGCTTGCGTGGTAGCGGCGCTTGGTAAGTTAGGCGGACAACTCCACGATTCGGCAAATGGCATCGATCCGTCGCCGGTGCGTTCGTTTTCGGATAAGCGGGTTGTCAAGTCGGTGGGAAACGGGATGACGTTCCGAAAGGACTTGACCACCACAGAAGAGGTATATCGAGGATTGTTATACTTAGCGGAACCGGTAGCGGCACGGTTACGTGCACATGATTTATGGTGCGAGGCGATACAGGTGACGGTGAAATACCCATCTTTGAAAACCGCCTCGCTCCAACGAAAATTACGGTATCCGACCTGTTCGACTGTGGATCTGTATGAGGGCGCAGTCGAGGTGATGAATGCTTTGTGGGAGGGCAGAACACCGTTGCGCAGCATTACGATCACGGCTTGTCGTGTCAGCAGTGAAGCGACACCGGAACAGTTGGACCTGTTTGGTGACGAAACCGATGAAGGACGTCGTGACAAGCGTGCGGTATTGGATAACGCCGTGGATACGTTACGTGGTCGTTTCGGCGAAAATGCTGTGAAACGGTGTCGAATTTTGCACGATGACCGGGAATAGCAAGGCGAAAAATCGAAGAATGTGTTGCTAATAAAAGAAGTGACGTAATTTTCAAAAAATCTGTTGACAAATGCGATGAGACCCAGTATAATAGTCAAAGTCGCCGAATGCGGCGGTATGGCCCGGTAGTTCAGCTGGTTAGAACGCTAGCCTGTCACGCTAGAGGTCGACGGTTCGAGCCCGTTCCGGGTCGCCATATGCTGCTATAGCTCAGTAGGTAGAGCGCATCCTTGGTAAGGATGAGGTCACCAGTTCAACTCTGGTTAGCAGC
>JAZRZU010000043.1:0-3603 GCA_045601465.1 Acutalibacteraceae bacterium | reverse complement strand
GGTTCTTTGCGTGGTGGTGAAGATATTGTTCCGCTGTCGGTAGATGAAGCAAAGTTGTGGATTGAAAGACATTCCACATTCCAAATCTACAAAACTTTATTCGGAGCAGTTTCCGAATAAATTATTAGGGACTGCCGTGCTTCGACAGTCCCTTTTTCTGATTACGTATCTTATATACAAATCTGTTTGAATGAGTATGTTTTGCATCACCGAAACGTTGATAGTGAACGATCTCACGTTGACGCAAAAACCGCAGCGGGTCTAATACGTCAGGATCATCGATCAAACGAAGCAAATTGTCGTAGGTGGTACGTGCTTTTTGCTCGGCTGCCAAGTCTTCGTTGAGGTCAGTAATAACGTCGCCTTTAACACCGATATATTCGGCACGCCACGGAAGTGAGGAAGCAGCAATCGGATAAACACCAGTTGTGTGGTCAACGAAGTATTTATCAAACCCTGATTTCACAATTTCTTCCTTGGAAAGATTGCGTGTAAGTTGATAAACCATAGCGCTGACCATTTCCATGTGTGCCAGCTCCTCGGTACCGATATCAGTCAGCAATCCTTTTAATTCGTTATACGGCATGGAGTACCGCTGAGACAGGTAGCGCATCGCCGCACCCAGTTCTCCGTCGGGACCGCCGAACTGCGAAATGATAATTTGCGCATATTTCGGATTCGGATTTGTAATTTTTACCGGGTATTGCAGCTTTTTCTCATACTGCCACATTTCCGTTCCCCCTCTCACATTCCCACGGCCACGGCCCACAGATCCAAGTCCATTCATCGGGTCCTACGTCTTTGTAGGAAACCACATACGGACCATATTTTTCCTCATACTCCGCAATCAACGCTTTGCGTTGCTTCTGTAATTCTTGACGTTTATTTAATGCGTTTGCATCGCAGGGATGCGTGTCGAGATACAAGCCAATTTCCAGCAAAGCAAAATCATACGCATGAATACAGCGTGCTAATTTACATACCACAACCGCATCCCCCTTTCATAAAGGGCTTATCCAGATCAGGGAATATCGTTCCTTGCTTAAATCCGACTTCTGTTTCGTATAGAGGTCCCCATTGTTGTACCGGGACGTATGCCATCGCTAATACCATACCATGGCAATCGTGCTCTGTCATGACGGGTTGCTCAGCATCCTGGCAAACACCATAGACAGCAGTGCGACGACCGTAAGGTGACGTCATGTTCATGTGCGGGTGCCGTCTGCCATAATACGCATTACCCACGTATATCGCGCTCCTTTTAAAATAGTAGGAGGACTTCTCCCCCCTTTCCCATTCTATGAGCGTGTCCGTAAAGCGTGAAAAAAAACTGCTCAAACCGATATGGTTTGAGCAGTTTTTGAATTGGTTATTCGACCGTACCGTATAATCGATATGCAGAAGCATCGTCTTCGCCGTAATAAACCCATACGTTTTTATATTTCGGAACCGTAACACGCACTAAATATCGAACCGAACCCGTATCGGTATTACTGGCAGCATCCAGCGTCAAAACCAGATCCTTAGCCGAAATGCGGCGCAGCGTTGCAGCGTTTCCGCATAAAACAATGTCTGAAAGCATTTGACTTTTTAAGGTAATCGTTTTTCCGGCCGGCAAGTTAACAACCTTTACATCCTCCAATCCATTAACCTGATAGGAGAATGTTTTGGTGGTAAATTTGCCTATCGCAATTTTGACAGCAACGGCATTCCCCTCCAACACCTTGATGCCGGTAGGAATATTGAGGGGGATCGTTATCTCTGCATCCGCAGGGGTTAATCGGTCAAAATTGATGGTCCCCAAACTACCGATGGTAGTGGCTGCCGCATCCAAAGCGGCTGCCTCGCCAACCAAAGTAATCGTAGCAGGCGATAACTGTACCAAATTCTTATCTGAAAATCCTTCGGGTTTATTTAAAAGTTCGTAAGATAAAGCAACCGATTTTTGCACCCACACCGGTACCGTGATCCCTAGAGTATTATCGGCCTGTGCGCCTACGAAACGGCAATTCGTAAGATCAACCGTATTGCCATCCTCATCCAGAGCCTTTAAATTAGCGGTAAATCGGGTGGTTGTGTCAATCACACCGCCCTGCTCAACCTTAGCCACAACAGAGGCAATACGATTCACAATCGTCTGCGGTCCTTCCACCTGGATCGTACCACCGGATACCCCTTCAGCGTCCAGACGCAAATCACCGATCTGCTGTGTTTTTTGGTCTTTTACCGAAATGGTAGTAATATCGGTTTTAAGAGGAACAGTCGCCGAAACCCAATAATCACAGTTTAGTAAAATTTGGGCGGGAGATACCGATTTGATCGTATAGTCTCCTGCTTTCACTTTAACCGCATTTACCGAAACTTCGGAAACACCGACACCCTGTATATCCGAAAGAGATGCCCGAACATCAATATCCTCTGCATTTAAGTTAAAGATAACCGAACGAGCGCCTTCAAGCGTCACACTAACGGTAAACGTATCCTCGCCGATCACGCGCAGGTCGTTATACCCTGCTATTGTACCGGTTAAATCGATTGTTTGTGTGACGGAAATGGTGCGGGTTTGGATATTTCCGGGGCCAAAAGAAACCAATGCCCAAATAAAGATAGCCGATATAACCGAAAAGATAAGCATTACCCGTTCGTTATGAAAGAGGGCGTTGAGTGAAAATTTTAGTTTCATTTCGACCTCCATTTACGCAACCAAGCGGTAAAGCGAGAATCCTTCTTTTCCGCATGCGAGCGTACATTACGCCATACAACTTCGTTTTCCAATTCGATACGCAAACTTTCCAAGCTGAAATTACGGGTCAACTCTCCACCCTTGGCAACCGAAATAATACCGTTTTCCTCTGACAGAATAACCACAACGGCATCGGAGTTTTCACTCATACCGACACCAGCACGATGACGAGTGCCAAGGCTTCGGCTGATCGTTGTATCCTCTGTTAACGGTAAAATGCAACCTGCTGCCGCAATTTTGGCATCACGAACAATGAGCGCACCATCATGTAACGGGGCTTTGTTAAAAAAGATATTGCCAATCAATTCACCCGTAGGATCGGCATTGATAGCGGTTCCGGAATCGGCAATTTCGCCCAAACGAGTACTACGTTCAAACACGATCAAAGCACCCATTTTTTCACGTTGCAGCATTCCGATTGCTGAACAAGTTGCGCTGATGGCGGTTTTCCACTGTCGGATATATGCCTCGGTTTCCTCGTCATCAAGTCCGAGGATTTTAAAGCGGTTAAAGCTGGAATGGCCAACCTGCTCCAACACCCGTCGAATCTCCGGCTGGAAAATAACGACCAGAATAATCAACGCATTATCAAATAGAATCTGCAAAATGTATTTTAAGGTGGTCAGTCCAAAAACATACGCAAAGCCATACGCAATTGCCAGTAAGAAAAACCCTTTCAGCAACTGTTCGGCACGGGAATCCCGAACAAGACGCACCAACCAGTAAATTGCAAATGCTACAATGACAATATCCATGGTGTCGGTAATTAATTTATAATTCCCCAAAAAATTCAGCACACTCGTCCACAACGACGAAAAAAAGTTACCCATTCATTCACCACCGCCTTTTGCACTTCACAC
>JAZRZU010000042.1:0-25339 GCA_045601465.1 Acutalibacteraceae bacterium | reverse complement strand
ATGGTGGCTAGCGGCTGTGCTGGTACAACAGGAAATTTTGATTCCCACCCCGCTTGTCGTTTTTAAAACCATTATGCGCTTGTTGCCCGATCCTGTATTTTGGCAATCGGTTGCCTTTTCGCTGATTCGTATCTGTATCGGCTTTTTGGCGGCACTCACGCTCGGCACGGTATTAGCGGTGTTGACCCATCGTTCCCCACTCATCCGAACGCTGTTTTCTCCCCTGCTGCATATCATCCGTGCCGCACCGGTCGCCTCCTTCATCATTTTAGCGCTGGTATGGATTGACTACGATATCATTCCCGCTTTCATTGCTTTTTTGATGGTATTACCCATCGTGTGGATCAATATTGAAGAAGGAATCCGACAAACCGACCGTCAGTTGCTGGAAATGGCAACGCTCTACCGTGTCCCGAAACGGCGCATATTCTCTCGTCTGTACCTCCCCGCCGTCAGGCCGTTCTTTCTGACAGCCTGTTTAAACGGACTGAGCTTTGCCTGGAAATCAGGTGTGGCAGCAGAAGTCATCTGCCGTCCGGAATTTGCCATCGGTAGCCGTTTGCAAGCAGCGAAACTGTTACTGGAAACACCCGAGGTGTTTGCCTGGACAGCGGTGGTGATTCTGTTGAGTTTATTACTGGAAAAGATGCTTGTCCGCCTAACCTCTAACACAAAAAGGAGGTTGCCGAAATGACGCTTGACCATATATCGTTTGGATATGGAAAAAAACCTGTCATTACCGATTTTTCCTTGACCCTCCCCCAAGCGGGGACGGTCTGCCTGTTTGGAAATTCGGGGTGCGGAAAAACCACGTTGCTAAGACTGTTGGCAGGTCTTGAAAAACCGTCTTCCGGCACCATTCATCGTCCGGATTCACAGAAAGTGGCAATGGTATTTCAAGAAAATCGGTTAGCCCCTTGGCTTACTGTTCAGCAAAACGTCGAACTTGTTTTGCCCGATTCCGACCCCGCTATCGTAGCGGATTGCTTAGCGGCAGTGTCGCTTAGCGACCATGCCGACTGCTATCCCCATGAACTCAGCGGCGGTATGCAACGGCGTGTGGCAATCGCACGGGCGCTGGCTTACGGCGGCGATCTGTTGTTGCTCGACGAACCGTTTAACGGACTGGATGACAACCTCAAAGCCCAAATTGCAACGGCGCTTTGTCAGCGGTTTGACCATTGTCCCATTGTTCTTGTCACACATTCCGCAGAAGAAGCTGCCTTGTTTGACGCCACGATCCTACATCTATAAGAAAATACCCCGCTTTTTAAAAGCGGGGTATTTTCTTTCTTGACAGGATATGGTATACTGAATACAAAGCATCTGAGGAGGGTTTTGGATGAATCACGATGCATTTGATGCCGGTGTTGAGCCGGGCGGGCTGCATACCCGACATGAAATTAAAATTCTCATCTGTTATATGCTCATCGGCGCCGGTCAACCACTGCAACGCAATGATATTCTGGATGTAGTGTGCGGCGGGGGTATGGCAAACTTTTTCGATACCAGTGCTGCCATCGACGAATTGGTCGAGCTCGGCAATCTCAGCGAGCAAGACGACGGCGCACTTTCGGTGACAGACGTCGGTGCACATGCTGCCAACACCTTGACGGATCTACTCCCCTATACCGTTCGTGAACGTGCAATAGAAGGCGCATTGAAACTTTTATCCCGTCGTCGCAGCGAGCAAGAAAACCGTGTGGATATCCAAAAAAACGAGTCCGGCTATACCATCACCTGTACCGTGGGCGGCGGTGATACGCCGTTGCTCACCTTCTCGTTGTTGGTAGCGGATGACCGTCAAGCGGAGCTTGTCCGTGAACGATTCTTGCAAGATCCCTTGTTGTTGTATCAGAGCGTGATTGCCGTATTGACCGGTGGTGCCAGTTTTCAAACGGCAGATCGCATCATCATTGATTTAAAGTAGGTGTGACCGAATGGACAACCCTCTTATCTTAATTGTGGATGACGAAATGCGTATGCGCCGTGTCATTGCCGATTATCTTCGCATGAAAGGCTATCGCATTTTAGAAGCCGCAGACGGCGTGCAAGCATTAGCGGTATTTTACGAACAGCACCCCAATTTGGTACTGCTGGATGTCATGATGCCGCATAAAGATGGCTGGCAAGTATGCCGTGAGATTCGGCGCACCCACCAAACGCCCATCATCATGTTGACCGCACGCAGCGAAGAAGCCGATGAACTGCAAGGATTTGAACTGGGGGCGGATGAATATATTGCCAAACCGTTCAGCTTAAAAATTCTATCCGCCCGTATCGAGGCTGTACTGCGTCGTCAGGAGAAGACGCCCGCCCCAACCGAAGCCTCCGTTTCATTACGGATCGATAAACTGGCACGTGAGGTATATGTCGGCAATGCGTCGGTACCGCTGACGTATACCGAATTTGAGCTTTTAGATTATCTCATGACGAATAAAGGAATTGCCTTATCCCGTGACTCCATTTTAAATAGTGTGTGGCAATATGATTATGACGGCGATGCCCGCACGGTGGATACCCACATAAAAAAACTGCGCAGTAAACTCGGTCAAGCGGGCAACTGTATTAAAACCGTCCGTGGTATCGGGTATAAGTTCGAGGAATCCGTATGAAAACTGCTGTCACACGTTTCTTTCGGTCGGTTACCGGCAAAGCGTTCAGCATCCTGTCTTTGTGTATGGCCACGGCGTTCGTGTTCATACTGTTGCTGAATAATTTGGTGTTTACCAACCGCTATGAACAACAAAAACGGGAACTGCTGAAAAGTGCTTACACCGATGCGGCCGAAGCCATTTCACAACGAAAAAATATTGAAACCGTACTGGCACACTACCATACCGAACACGATATGTCTATCGTCCTGTGGACAACCCATCGGGTATTATACTCCACCGCCGAAAAGCTGGAACCGATCCCCCTGCCCTCCGCCTACCATGAAATAAAAAACGGAGCCTATGCCATTGTCGGCAACGGCGAAAACGGACTGGTTTTATACGGAAAGACCATTGAAGGAATCCATATCTCCTTACAAGTATCCTTGTCGGGTGCGCAGACAACCGCCGCCCTTTCCAATCGTTTGTTGGGATGGGTAATGCTCGGCACCTTCACGCTGAGTTGCCTCGTGCTTTTCTTGATCACGCAGACCTTCTCCCGTCCGATCAAGCAGTTATGCCTGCAAGCGCAGCAGATGACAAAACTCAACTTTTCGATGCGTTACAACCATCCGGGAACCGATGAGATCGCCGAGCTCGGTCACCATCTCAACGGTGTGTCCGAAACGATGGAACAAAACTTATCGGCACTCAAAACAGCCAACGTTCACCTACAAAACGATATGCAGCAGACCGCCCGTCAAAACGAGGCACGCATTCGTTTTATTCGCAACGTATCTCATGAATTGAAAACACCGATTGCGTTAATTCAGAGCTACGCAGAGGGACTACATGAAAATGTGGCGGCCAACCCCGCTGACCGTGAATTTTATTGCACCGTCATCGAGGACGAGGCGCAAAAGCTATCCCAAATTCTTGCCAAGCTTACAACGCTGATGCAGCTGGAAGCGGGGAACGAAGATTTAAGTATCGAACGTTTTAATATAACCGATATGGTCATGCGGTTGTTACAGCGTCATGCACCTCTTTTTGCGGAAAAAGGTGTCGACTTACCGATCATCCCCGCGCAACCGCTGTTCGTGTGGGGGGATGCCCTGCTGATCGAGCAGGTGATGACCAACTATTTAACCAATGCCCTGCACCACGTCACCGAGTCGGGGTGTATTCGCATCGCCTTTGACGAAACGTCAGACAACACCCTTCACATTACGGTATTCAATACCGGTAACCCCATCCCCGAAGAAGATCTGCCGCATATTTGGGAAAGCTTTTATAAAGTGGATAAAGCACACACCCGAAGCTATGGCGGCACCGGCATCGGATTATCGGTGGTGGCGGCCATCTTGCAAGCGCACCATATGCCGTATGGCGTACGCAATCTCTCGGATGGTGTGGAATTTTCTTTTGATCTACCATGTTAAAAACGGCGGAGCTGTTTGTCAGCTCCGCCGTTTTTTTATTTAGAAAACTTGTGCGACTTGTTTTAAAAAATGTCCCAGTCCGGTATACCGCAACGTCTTGCGGTCGTTTTCCACCATCGCTTTAACGGTACCGGGATCTCCCACCATCACCAATAGTTTTTTGGCTCGGGTAACAGCCGTATATAACAAATTCCGATAACAAAGCAATTTCGGCACGTAACAAACCGGTAACACCACGATATCAAACTCACTGCCCTGACTTTTGTGTACCGTAATCGCATATGCCAATTCCAGTTCAAAAGCTTGCTCATAGCTATATGTCGCCACACGATCATCATACCGAACTTTCAGCAGTTGTTCACGGGGCGACACCTCTTCCAGCACACCAATATCCCCATTGAACACACCGGTTCCGATCTCTCCATTATCCCGCACCCAACCGATATCGTAATCATTTTTAATATGCATAACCTTATCGCCTTGACGCAGAATGGTGGATTCGCCTTTGCATTCCGGCTTGCTTTCGTCCGGCGGATTCAACCGTTCTTGTAACCGTTCATTGAGCTGTATCATACCCAGTGGGCCTTGCCGTCCGGGACAAAGCACCTGGATACCGTCAAATACGCTGGAACCATAACCCGCAGGCAGACGTCTGGCGCACAGATCCACTACCATTTCTGCCGCCTCTTGCGGTAAAAACTGCTCCAAAAAGAAGACATCTCCGTCCCGTTTATTGAGAGCCGGCATATCCCCCGTTACAATGCGGTGCGCATTCACAATGATATCACTGACAAGCGCTTGCCGAAACACCTGGGTCAGCCGCACCACCGGCAATATACCGCTATCGATCAGATCGTATAATACACTTCCAACACCCACCGCCGGCAGCTGGTCGGTATCCCCCACCAAAATCAAACGGCAGGATGGTTTTAATGCACGGAGTAAACTTTCAAACAACACCGCATCCACCATTGACATCTCGTCTACAATAAGAGCATCCGCTTCCAACGGATTTTTCTCATTACGGTCAAAGACAGGGGTATCCTGTTCATCCCACCGAACCTCTAACAACCGATGAATGGTGCGTGCCTCGCACCCCGTCAATTCGCTCATCCGTTGTGCCGCCCGTCCGGTAGGTGCCGCAACCTGGACTTGTTCACCCAATCCTTCCAACAACGCAATAATGGCACGTAAGGTGGTGGTTTTACCGGTTCCGGGACCACCCGTTAAGATCAGCACGCCCTTTTCGACTGCCGCTAATATGGCATCTCGCTGACGTTGCTCGTACACGATCCCATTTTTACGTTGCATGGTTTCGAGATTTTTACGAATCGTAGGATTGATTTCGGTGTGGAAACCGGTCATCAACTGAATACGGGCAGCAGCATACTTTTCCGCTTGGTGCAGATATGGTAAGAAGACAAACTGACGGTCGTCAATACACTCAACGTATACCGCCGTTTGCTGTATCATATCTTGTAAGGTTTCCCCCACTTTGATAAGGTCTACCCCCAACAACTGAGATGCCGCCGCCATCAGCTTGTCAATCGGCAAACAAGTATGCCCATTTTGCAGATTGTGCCGCAAAACATGTAACAACCCCGCCTCGATGCGCCGTACGTCGTCGATCGGTCGATCCATCCCCATACAGATAGCATCTGCCCTCTCGAAGGAAATATAAATCCCCGACGAGCAAAGCAGGTAAGGGTTGGAACGAATGGTTTCCACCGTTTGGACACCCCACCGTTTCCAGCATCGCAGTGCCTCACTCTGGGTCAATCCATACTCCGAAAAAGCCAAAATGACCTCGCGCAGACCAAACTGTTCTCGGTATTCTTTGGCAATCTTTTGCGCCCGTGCAGCGGTAATACCCCGTATCTCTGCCAAACGCTCGGGTTGTTCCTCCATCACCTTTAAGGTGTCTTCCCCAAATTTTTGCACCAACGCTGCCGCCGTAACCGGACCGATTCCTTTGATTGCGCCCGACGCTAAATACCGAAACACGGCATCCCCTTCGGTCGGCAACGACTGTTCACAGGTAAGCGCACGAAACTGACGACCGAATTTGGGATGTTCCACCCATTCGCCCGTCAGTTTTAATTGTTCACCCGCTTGTATCATCGGCAGGACACCCACCACCTTGTGGAATTCGCCCTCTGCCTCTACTTCCAGTACGGTCCATCCGTTTTGGTCGTTGCGGAATACCACCCGCTCAACCATCCCACACAAGACCTGTTCTTGTTGTTCCATTCGTCGTTTCCTTCCGCCGAACATTTATTCTATTCTTGTATTATAACGCATCTTTCTCCTGTTGTAAAGCGGTTTCGGGTTGTTTTTGTTCTTTTTCCGTCACGACTGGTAATCGCAGTTGTTCACACAGTTTTTGAAGAGAAGGATTTTCCGTGTTCACCTTCACCAAAAACACGCCCGTCGGACATAGGCACAGCCAAGCGGCAAGGCGACGCAACCGATATTCCGCCTGCGGATTCTCGGATACGTGATACACAAGCACCTCCGGTAGACCTTTTTCAAAAAACAACAACCGATAACAAATACGTAAGATAAGCTCTGCGGCGCCGTATACTGCCAGTAACAAACCGAGCGCAGCAGCCAGTTGTTCCCACATGGTATCCGCCTCCTTTGCCTTAGTATATGAAAGCGGACAAGTAGGCGGTTACACCAGTTGCGACAATGTCCCGAATTGATATCCCATGGCTTTCCACTTGGTCAATAACTCATCCATAATCTGCGCATTGGTGGCAGACGTACTGTGCAACAGCACAATGGCACCGGGATGGATGCGTTCGGTCAATTTCGACAAGGCTTGTTCTCTGGTGGGTTGGCGGTCAACGTACCAGTCTACGTATGCCAAACTCCAAAAGAATGTGTGATATCCCATTTCCGCCGCCATCTTCAAATTGGACTCGTTAAACTTCCCCTGCGGAGGCCGATAAAATTTTGGCATATCACTGCCAATCAAATCCCGATACGCTTTCTCCAACGTCGAAAGCTCCGCTTCAAACGCTGAGCGATCTGCAATCTTAGACATATCGGGATGGGTGGCGGTGTGATTGCCAACCGTATGCCCCTCCGCCACCATTTGTTTTACCAGCTCCGGGGCGGTATCGAGATAATTTTTTACAAGGAAAAAAGTCGCTTTTACATCATGTTTCCGTAAGGCATCTAATATCGGTTTGGTATTGCCGTTCTCAAACCCTGCATCAAAGGTTAAATAGATGGTCTTCCCGTTTTCGGTCGCCGTATCACCAATGTAATATGCCTTAAACTTCTTCAAATAAGCGGCATCGGCATTGCCGATAGGCGGCTTGCCCGATTCCGGAAAGCTCAGTCCCCAGTTGGTTACCGCACCGGCGGATGTGTATTGCACCGACGCACTTTGCAGGACCACGTACGGAATGGCGATCATGACCGCAACACAACATAACGCCACAACCAACCATCTTAATTTTAAGACAATCATATTCTTCACACTCCCGCTACTACCCTATGTTGGGCAAAGACGGAATATGAAAAAAGCGAAGGCAAGGTTTTCTTGCCTTCGCTTTTTTAAAACAGATAACCGACTGCAATGCCAAGTGCCGCAGACATCACAATAATTAAAACCGGATGAACCTTCTTGAAAGCCAATATCAAGGCAGCCGCAAAAATGATCACTGCGCTGATAAACGGTACCGTCGTCAACACCCCAAGCGAAATACCCGACGGAAAAAATACCGTCGCTCCCGTGCTGACGATTGCCGATCCGATAAGACCGATGACCGCCGGACGCAGACCCGACATGCAACCTTTGATTACTCGGCTGGTTTTAAAAGCCTCAAAGAACTTGGCAACCAGTAAAATGATAATAAACGAGGGTAACACAACACCGAGCGTCGCACAAAACGCACCGAAAATGCCGCCCACGGTCTGCCCCACGTAGGTGGACATATTGATGGCAAACGGGCCGGGGGTGGATTCGCTGACCGCAATAAAATTTAAAACCTCCTGATCGGTCAGCCACCCGTGATTTACCACTTCTTTTTGGATAAGCGGTAACATGGCATATCCACCGCCAAAAGTAAAAGCACCAATTTTAAACAAGGTCAAAAACAGTTGGATGTAAATCATGTGTCGCACCTGCCTTTCGCCAACAAAGAGGTAACCAGGCCAAACACTGCGCAACCGATAATGACCAGTAACACGTTGATGTCAAACACCACAACCGCCGCAAATGCTCCCGCCATCACCACATACGAGACCCAACCTTTTGGGCATTTTTTATACATATTGAATAACGCCTTGACGATCAGAGCCAGCACACCGGCACGAATTCCGTCAAACGCATACTGAACCGTTGTGAGCGATTCAAATTGCTCCAACACGAACGAGATAGCGATGATAATGAAAAAGGAGGGCAGTACTACACCCAGCGTACAGAAAAACGCACCAAAAAAGCCCGCCGCTTTGTACCCCACAAAGGTTGCGGAATTGATGGCAATCGGACCGGGGGTCGACTCTGCAATGGCGATAATATCCAGAATATCCTCATCGGTCAGCCACTTATTCTTTTCCACAACTTCACGTTGGATCAGCGGGATCATCGCATATCCGCCGCCGAACGTAAAAGCGCCGATTTTGAGAAACGTTAAAAAGAGTTTCCAAATCATGTCATCACACTCCGCAAGGAATTGTAGCATATCCATTACCAAAAATCAACCAAACCAATAAAAAAGACTGGCGCACCGTGACAGAATATGGTATACTACTGTCAAAGAAACGAAAAGGGTGTTGAAAATGTCAGAATTTTATACCATGACAATTGCGGGACTAACGCGGCATCTGGAAAAATTCCCGGTCAGCGATACGCTGGATATTGCGGCATTTATCATTTTTGGCGACGTAGAACTCACCATCGCCGGCTGTAAAGAATTGCTCAGCCGTGTACCGGAATTCGATGTTATTTTGACTCCGGAAGCGAAAAGTATCCCCATCGCATACGAAATGGCTCGGCAATCCGGCAAACCGTACGTCGTTGCTCGAAAAGGTTTGAAGGTATATATGCGCAACGCATTGGACGTTGCCGTTACCTCTATCACCACGAAGCACGAACAACACCTGTTTTTAGGTGAAAGCGAAGTCAAACAGCTTGCGGGCAAACGGGTACTGATCGTGGATGACGTCATCAGCACCGGTGAATCCTTGCTGGCGGTTCGAAAGCTGGTAAAAGAAGCGGGCGGTCAAGAAGTTGCCACCTGTGCTTTTTTGGCAGAAGGCGATGCGGCAGCCCGCACCGACATTCTGTTTTTGGAAAAACTTCCGTTATTTTTCAAGTGAGCCACATTGACAAATTGTCGAAAATGTGCTAAACTGTCAACAGTAACTGCTTTTGCATAACTGACGGGAAACACAGGGTACTGTGGTGGAGTGCAAAAGTAAAATGCCGTCCGTCTGGGCAAATTCAGTTTACGCTGAATTTGCCTTTTTTTACTGGGAGGAACGTATATGGAAAACAACGCATGGAAAGGATTTAAACCCGGCGCATGGCAAGATGAAATTGACGTGCGTGACTTCATTCAAACCAACTACACCGAATATACCGGTGACCACTCTTTCCTCGCCTCAGCAACCCCTCGGACCGAGGCGCTGATGGAGAAGTTTCGTGACCTGCTCAAACTCGAACAAGAACGGGGCGGCGTTTTGGATGTAGATACCGAAACGGCATCTGCTCTGTTAGGGTTTGCCCCGGGATATCTTGACCGTGACCAAGAACGCATTGTCGGCTTGCAAACCGACAGTCCGCTTAAACGTGGCATCAACCCCTTTGGCGGTATCCGCATGGTACGTAATGCCTGTAAAGCGTATGGTTATACGTTAAGTCAAAAGGTGGAAAACGAGTTTCTATACCGCACCACCCACAATGACGGCGTATTCCGTGCATACACCGATGAAATGCGTGCCGCCCGAAAATGCCACGTTATCACCGGCCTGCCGGATGCGTACGGCAGAGGACGCATCATCGGTGATTATCGTCGTGTTGCCCTATATGGTGTAGACCGCTTGATTGCGCAAAAGAAAGCAGATAAAGCTGCCTTGGGCAATCATGACTTCACCGCTGAAAACACCCGAAGGACAGAAGAACTGTTTCAACAGATCACTTTCTTGGGATATCTTAAAGACATTGCAGCCGCATATGGGTACGATATCAGCTTGCCGGCTGTCAATGCACAGCAAGCGATTCAATGGACCTATTTTGCCTACCTCGGCGCCATTAAAGAACAAAACGGTGCGGCGATGTCTCTCGGCCGTGTCAGCACCTTCTTTGACATATACATTGAGCGTGACCTTCGAAACGGTGTTCTCACCGAAGAAACGGCACAGGAACTCATCGACGACTTTGTGATGAAACTGCGCATGGCACGTCACCTGCGTACCCCTGAATACAATGAATTGTTCGGCGGCGACCCCATGTGGATCACCGAAGCGTTGGGCGGTGTCGGTGAGGACGGACGCTCACTGGTTACCAAGAGCACCTTCCGCGTACTTAACACCTTGTATACGTTAGGGCCGGCACCAGAACCCAACTTGACCGTGCTGTGGTCAAACGCATTGCCCATACCTTTTAAACGCTTTTGTGCCAAGGTGTCGGCAGATACCGACTCCATCCAGTACGAAAACGATGATATTATGCGCCCGCAATACGGTGACGATTATGCCATTGCCTGCTGCGTATCCGCCATGAAGGTCGGAAAACAAATGCAGTTCTTCGGTGCAAGATGCAACTTGGCAAAACTGTTGCTCATCGCCATCAACGGCGGCTACGATACCACTTCGGGTATCCATATCGGGCCACAGATGCCCGTCATGGACGCACTGGATTTTACCGCCGTCATGCAACGGTTTACCCAGTACATATCGTGGCTGTGCCATCTGTATGTCAATACCATGAATGTCATTCACTATATGCACGACAAATACGCTTATGAGAAGATCCAAATGGCGTTGCATGACACCGACGTCGAACGGTTTATGGCGTTCGGCATAGCCGGCCTGTCGGTTGTGACCGACTCGTTAAGTGCTTTGTTACACACAACTGTAACCCCTGTTAAGGATGAGCAAGGCTATATCGTGGACTTTATCCGTGAGGGGGACTATCCTCAGTTTGGTAACGACGATGACCGTGTTGACCGTATTGCCGCTGACCTGACCCACCAAATCATCATGGAACTTCGCAAAACCCCCACCTATCGTGATGCCATCCACACGCTCTCGGTGTTGACCATCACCTCGAACGTCATGTACGGCAAGCACACCGGCGCCACCCCTGACGGTCGCCGTGCCGGTGAGCCTTTTGCACCGGGTGCCAACCCGCTGCACAACCGTGAAAAGAACGGTGCGTTGGCTTCCTTGAATTCGGTAGCAAAAATTCGGTATTCCGACTGTCGTGACGGTGTTTCCAATACCTTCTCCATTGTACCGGAAGCACTGGGCAGAACCGAAGAAGACCGCATTAACAATTTGGTAACGGTGCTGGATGGCTATTTTGCCAAAGGCGCACATCACATTAACGTCAACGTTTTGAACCGTGAAACGTTACAAAAAGCCTATGAAAATCCGGAAGCATACCCCAACCTCACCATTCGGGTATCCGGATATGCCGTTCATTTCCACAAATTATCACGTGAACAACAACGGGAGGTCATCAGCCGTACCTTCCACGATGCGTTGTAAACGATGAATGGCGCAAATATCGGACGGATTCACTCCGTTCAAACGCTCGGCACCGTAGATGGACCCGGTGTGCGGTTTGTCGCCTTTTTGGCAGGGTGTCCGCTTCGCTGTGCTTGTTGCCACAACCCCGATACGTGGGACGAAGCGACCGGCACTCTCACCGAAGTAGACGAACTGGTAAAAACCGTCTGCCGCTATCGTGAGTATTTTGGGCAAGACGGTGGCATCACCCTTTCGGGCGGCGAGCCGTTGTGTCAGGCAGCCTTTGTTGCCAACGTGTTCCAAAAATGCCACGAGCACGGCATCCACACTTGTTTAGATACGGCAGGTTGCTTTTGGAATGACGATGTACAAGAGGCCTTGTCCCATTGCGATCGTGTACTGTTGGATATCAAATATACCGAGGACACGCTATACCGTCGTTACGTCGGGATGTCCTTGGAAACAGCTTTAACCTTTCTTGACCACCTGAATAAGCGCCAAATCCCCACCACCCTGCGTCAAGTAGTCATTCCCACCATAAACGATACGGCGGAAAATTTTGCCGCTTTACGAAAGATTGCCGTTTCGCATAGGTGTGTAGACGGGGTAGAATTGTTACCCTTTCGCAAGGTATGCACAGTCAAATATGACAACCTGCACCTCCCCTTCCCCTTTGCGGATATCCCGGAAGCGAACGGCGCAGTCGTTAGAGAAACCGAGCGCAGTATCAATGAATTTATAACAGAAAAAAACAGCCGCTGATAAAATCAGCGGCTGTTTTACGTGTTTACGTTATCTTAAAAACGCAAAATCACGAATGATGGCAGGTTCTTTTGCTTTTCCGGCACAGACTTGGAAAAAGCAAATAAGTTTTATTACGGTAAGTGCCAGTACAAAAACGCCGCAAACAACCGGTACTAAAACGGTCCAGAACAAGAGCGCTGTGCAAAGCAACGCTAAAATTTCCACCACGGTGAATTTGAGTGCCTGACGAACGTGGAATGAAACGTATTTTGAGGTATTGCTGACAAGCAGCGCAATAATGATTCCCACCGCACCGGCTAAATACACCAACATGGAAATCACCTTATTGTCCGAGATATCCTTGGCATCAAACTCCGCTGTATGGTCATACGGGTCATACATCGGCGCATAACCGGGCTGGGGCACTGTATACGTCTGCTCACCGTCACACTTCGTACCGCAATTAGCGCAAAAAATGGCTTGTTCATCCAACTGAGCATTGCAATTCGAACAGGTCTTCATAGGAATCCTCCTCATTGTGTAGTATCTTCATTGTATCCGATTCGCACAATGGTGTCAACAAAAAAACAGCCGTTTCGACAATCTTTGTACGGTATCACAATTCGTCGATCGTCAATTCGTATTGCGGTAGAAATTCATCCATAAAACAATTTACCGCCGGCAGATGCATGGTGCGTAAAGCCACCTCGGTTGCCTGTCGAGCTTTTACAAACTCCCGATTCCCCTGTTTTTCTTCCTCCATACACTTAATGAGCGCCGACAGTTTATCTGCCGCTTTCACCAGTTGCAGTTCCGTAGCATACGTTTGCTCGTTCGGCAACAACCACTCACGGTATTCGCTCTGCATATCCTCCGGTAAGCGGGATAACAGTTTGTTTGCCGCTACCCGTTCCACCTGACGATATGCCTCCCGCATAGTCGGATTGTCATATTTCACAGGTGTGGGCAGGTCACCCGTCAAAATCTCAGGCGCATCGTGATACACCGCCAACAAAACACACGCTTTCACGTCCACGTCGCCACCGAAACGCCGATTGTGCAGTACCGCCAAAGCATGCGCAAGCACCGAAACGTCGTAAGAATGTTCACAAATATTTTCGGTGCGGGTATTGCGCATAAGCGCCCACCGTGCAATATATTTCATACGAGATACCATGGCAAAAAATGAATAACTCACATTATCAACTCCTAAAATCAGTATACAGATATTTCGCACAATTTTCAAGGGTCGGAATAAACAAAGTAAGGAATGTGCATACTGACAGTAAAACAGAAAGGATGTGCCCACTATGAAATCCGATACCATTTGCTTGCTCAAAGAATGTAATTCCGGTTGCAAAAGTGCTACCAACAGTATGGAACAGGTCATGCCGTTTATTGAAAAAGACGAAAAACTGTACAACCTCATTAAAGGCTATAACGACCGCCATATCAAGATCGGCGACGAATGTCACGAACTGTTAAATGCCGTACAAGAAGACGAAAAAGATCCTCACCCTGCCGCCAAGGTGTTTTCTTGGTTCTCCACCGAAATGAAATTGATGATGGACGATACCGCCTCGCACGTCGCCAGCTTGATGGTGGACGGTTGTAACATGGGCATTAAATCCCTCAGCGGGTATCTCAACCAATATAAAAACGCTTCCGAAGAAAGCCGAAAACTCACCCGAAAGCTGATTGACCTGGAACAAGAATTTCAAAATGAACTATTAAATTTCGTATAAAAAAAGCCTGCCGAACGGCAGGCTTTTTCCCATATTACAGAATCACAAATCCAAGTTTCTTCATAGCTTTGCCGAGCGTCCGTCCCGCAATATGCGAAGCACGTTCCGCCCCGATCTTCATCCAATTTTCCAGTTGCGCTTTATCCTTCATCAGCTCCGTAAAGCGCTCTTGGATGGGTTTGAGCTCTAACGCTACCGCCTCACCGACAGCCGTCTTAAAGTCACCATACCCTTTGCCGGTAAACTCATCCTCGATTTGTTCGAGCGTTTTGCCCGTAACAGCGGAATAGATCTCCATAAGGTTGTTGACACCGTCTTTACCCTCGGCATACCGCACCTTGGCTTCGCTGTCTGTCACCGCACGACGGAATTTCCGCATAATGGTATCGGCATCGTCTTTGAGCGAAATAAAGGCATTTTGATTTTCATCCGATTTGGACATTTTCTTGGTCGGTTCTTGCAACGAGCAAACACGAGCACCGGTTTTCATAATGTACGGTTCGGGTATGGTAAACGTATTGGCGTATAAATGATTGAACCGCATCGCGATATCACGGGTGAGCTCACAATGCTGTTTTTGGTCAGCGCCAACCGGGACGACATCCGGTTGATACAACAAAATATCAGCCGCCATTAACACCCGATAAGTAAACAAGCCGGCATTGATGTTATCGGCATGTTTGAGTGATTTATCCTTAAACTGGGTCATGCGGGACAACTCGCCAAACTGTGTATGGCAAGACAACAACCAGCTAAGCTGTGCGTGCTGAGGTACCTGCGACTGTACAAACAACAGCGATTTTTCAGGATCCAATCCAATTGCCAGCAACAACGCAAAGGTTTCATTGATCTGTTGGCGCAGTTTAGCGGGTTCTTGACGCACCGTAATCGCATGCAGATCCGCCACCGCATACGCACATTCAAACTCATCTTGCAACGCAACCCAGTTGCGCAAAGCGCCAAGATAGTTGCCAAGCGTAGGCGTACCGGTAGACTGAATACAACTCAACGCACGTTTTTTACGGACGGTTTCGGTGTTTGTTTGCATTTCCATTGCTCATGAACCCTTCTTACTTAAAAATCTTTTTATATAGTACCATACTTTCATTGACTTTTGCAACCAAAACTTGTAAAATGATAGTATCTGTTTTTGTGTTTTCAGGAGGATACGTATGACAGCGTTAGAAAAACTGGCGGAACTGTTGTTTCCGAATATTGATAAAACCCCGGCGGACTATGAGGCGCTTTATCCGCCCCGTAATCTGAAAGAGGGTGCCCGTGTAGTTCGCATTGCCCCGTCCCCCACCGGCTATCTGCATTTAGGTGTATTGTTTACCGCTACGATTAACGATTTAACCGCACGTTCCACCGACGGGTTGTTTTACTTCCGTTTGGAAGATACCGATAAAAAACGAGAGGTAGACGGCGGTGCCGCTGATATTTTAGCCGGTCTTCGCCAGTACGGATTGCAAATCGATGAAGGATACCAAGGCGAGGATACCTCTGTCGGCTCCTATGGTCCCTATCGTCAAAGTGACCGTGCTGAAATCTACCATGCATATGTCAAATCGTTGGTACTACAAGATTTGGCATATCCTTGTTTCTGCACACCGGACGAGCTTGGCGCCGTACGAGAACAGCAAGAAACGCAGAAACTCCGTACCGGCTACTATGGCGAGTATGCCACCTGTCGCAATTTAACTCCTGAACAAGCAATGGAGAAGATCCGAGCGGGACTACCCTATGTCATGCGTTTGCGCTCCCCCGGTGATGAATCCCGTCGTATCAAGTTTGACGATATGATCAAGGGAACGATTGAAATTCCCGAAAATGACCAGGATATCGTGTTGCTCAAAACCGACGGCATCCCCACCTACCATTTCGCCCATGCGGTGGACGATCATTTAATGCGCACCACCCACGTCATTCGGGGTGACGAGTGGATCGCCTCGGTTCCCATCCATCTGCAACTATTCCGTGTACTGGGCTTTAAAGCACCAAAATATGCGCACGTCAGCCCCATTATGAAAGAGGAAAACGGCAGTAAACGCAAGCTGTCCAAGCGCAAAGACCCGGAAGCGGCGGTGCATTTCTACACCGAACAAGGCTATCCGCCGGAAAGTGTCATGGAATATCTGCACACCATCGCCAACAGCGACTACGAGGATTGGCGCCGTTGTAATCCGGATGCGCCTCGCAGTGCTTTCCCCTTTAACCTCAAAAAAATGAGTGTATCGGGTGCTTTGTTTGATTTGAATAAACTCAATGACGTGAGCAAAAATGTCATTGCCGGCATGACGGCTGACGAAGTAACCGAAGCGGTGCTGAAATGGGCAAAAGACTACGCTCCCGACTGGTATGCGCTGTTCGCACAGGATATCGTGTTCACCACCGGCATTTTCAGCATCGACCGTGGCGGTGCGAAGCCCCGTAAGGATTTGGCAAAATGGAGCGATACACCCGATTATGCCGACTATTTCTTCCATGCCCCCACACAATATCCTTGGCCGGAGAATCTGCAAGCAGCGGATATCCGCAAAGTGCTGACCACTTACTTACCGCTGTATAACCCCACACAGGACAAGCAAGCATGGTTTGACACCATCAAAGCCCTTTGCCCCTCCATCGGTTTTTGTCCGGAGGTTAAGGAGTATAAAAAACAACCGGAAGCCTATCTCGGCCACGTCGGTGACGTCAGCACAGTGATTCGTGTCGCCATGACAGGTCGGCGCAACACCCCCGATCTTTGCAGTATTATGAGTCTGCTCGGCCGTGACGTTGTCACCGAGCGCTTAAATCAAGCATTAGCTACGTTGTAACGGAGGAACAGTATGTCAGAGGAACGCATCAGTAACTTTATTCACAATATTATTGACGAGGAATTAAAACCCGACGGCCGTTGTTACGGATTACAGGTCCACACCCGTTTTCCGCCGGAACCCAACGGATACCTGCACATTGGTCACGCAAAGGCCATCTGCATCGATTTTGGGACAGCGGAAAAATACGGCGGTATTTGTAACCTGCGCATGGACGACACCAACCCCACCAAGGAAGACGTGGAGTATGTGGATGCCATTCAAGATGACATTCATTGGTTGGGATACGACTGGGACGACCGTTTTTATTATGCCTCGGATTATTTTGAAACCATGTACGACATTGCGGTGTCGCTCATTAAACGTGGCTTGGCGTATGTATGCGAACTGTCCCCCGAGCAGATGCGAGAAAATCGTGGTGACCTGACCCACCCCGCTATCAGCCCTTATCGTGACCGTCCCATTGAGGAGAGTTTAGATCTGTTTGCCCGTATGCGTGCCGGTGAATTTGAGGATGGTCGCATGACTCTCCGTGCCAAGATGGACCTTGCCAGCGGTAACTTTAACATGCGCGACCCGGTCATTTACCGTATCAATCACGCTCACCATCATCGTCAAGGCGATAAGTGGTGCATCTATCCGATGTATGACTTTGCTCACCCGTTGGAGGATGCCATCGAAGGCATCACCCACTCGCTGTGCTCATTGGAATTCGAGGACCATCGTCCCTTATATAACTGGTTTGCAGAACGTGCAAACTTGGAAGGCAAACCTCGTCAGATCGAGTTCGCCCGTTTGAACATCAACTACACCGTCATGTCCAAGCGCAAACTACGTAAACTGGTAGAAGATGGTTTCGTATCGGGTTGGGATGATCCCCGTATGCCGACGTTGCGTGGCTTGCGCCGCCGTGGTTACACCCCCGAGTCCATCCGTAATTTCATCGAACGTGTCGGTGTTGCAAAGGTGCCCAGCACGGTGGAAATTGCGCTATTAGAGCATTGTCTGCGTGAGGATTTAAACGAGAACGCTACCCGTGCGATGGCGGTGTTGCATCCCGTGAAGCTCACTCTTACAAACTATCCGGAATCGCAAAGTGAAACCTTCCAAATGGAGAATCACCCCTACTATCCCGAACGTGGTACGCACGACGTATCCTTCTCTCGTACCCTGTGGGTGGAACGGGATGATTTCATGGAAGAACCGGTCAAAGGATACTTCCGTTTGTTCCCCGGCAATGAGGTGCGGTTAAAATCGGCTTACGTGGTACGTTGTACGGGCTGCGAAAAGGATAAAGACGGAAACGTCACCGAAATCTTTGCAACCTATGACCCCGAAACACGGGGTGGCAATACACCGGACGGCCGCAAAGTCAAAGGCACGATCCATTGGGTGGATGCGGCTACGGCAAAGGATGCCGAAGTTCGCCTGTATTCCACGCTGTTCTTGGATGCCGAGCCGGAGGCCGACGACCGTGACTTCTTAGAGGTATTAAACCGTGACTCGTTGGAAACGCTGACAAATTGTAAGGTGGAGGCGGGTATTCTTCCTGCCGAAGCGCCTGCCGCCTTCCAGTTCCTGCGAATGGGTTATTTCTGCATTGATAACGTAGACAGCACCCCCGATAAGCCGGTGTTTAACCGTTCGGTATCCCTCAAAGATAGCTTTAACAAAAAGTAATTACTGACTGCAATAAAGATCCCCATCGAACCCTCCATATCTCTATATGGGGGCCTCCGATGGGGATTTCTTATATCCGTTTATCCAGCGTTTTGCGTATGATTCTTTCAGACACAAAAAAACATGAGCCCAACCATGTTGGACTCATGTTTTTTACTTTGTTAGAACAGCGTAGCATCCTCGTCACCAATCAAGGCAACATTCGGATGGTCATCTGGTTTTAAGAAAACCGATTACACCCCGAGTTTTGCACGGCGATAGGCTTCCGCCTCGGTGCAACCATTCTCGACAACATGACCCGGCAGCGGTACCAGTTTCTCATGGATCGCATCTAAGATCCAACCGGCCTGCGGGAAGAAGTCAGCGTCGAACTCAAACGGAGGAGTGATCCAGTTTCTGGCGCCTACGACCACCGGAGGTGCATCCAGATCATCGAAGCACAGCTCGGTGATGTTCTTGGCAACGTCGTTCAAGAAGGAACCACGCACGCAAGCATCCGAAACCAATACAACACGGCCGGTCTTGCGAACCGATTCTACAATCTTGGTGTAATCCAGCGGAACCAGCGAGTGGAGATTAATGATATCCGCTTCCATGCCGTATTTTTCGCTGAGTTGTTTTGCAGCATCCACTGCACGATAGAGGGCTGCGCCAACCGTTAAGATAGTGACGTCTTTACCATCACGCACTTTATTGACATCACCAAACTCGATCTCATAACGCTCTGCCGGAACGCCGCCTTCGTGGAACTGTTCACCCACGTCGTAGATTCTCTGGCTTTCAAAGAACACAACCGGGTCAGTACCCTTCAAAGCGGTTTCCATCAAGCCTTTTGCTTCCCAAGGCGTTGCGGGGAAACAAACTTTGAGGCCGGGAATGTGTGCGCACAAAGCGGTCCAGTCTTGGGAGTGCTGTGCGCCGTATTTCGAACCAACCGACACACGCAACACGATCGGCATTTTTAAGATGCCGGCAGACATGGCCTGCCATTTGGACATCTGGTTGAAGATCTCGTCACCGGCGCAACCGATAAAGTCAGCATACATCAATTCGATCAATGCACGGCCACCGGAAACGGCGTAACCAACAGCCGTGCCGACAATCGCAGCCTCGGCGATCGGAGAGTTGAACAAACGGCAATGCGGGAACGCATCCATCATACCACGATACACCGCAAAAGCGCCACCCCAGTCACGTACGTCTTCGCCGTAAGCGATCAAGGTCGGATCTTCATAGAAGCGGTCGTAAATAACCTCAGACAAAGCGTCACGAAGATTGAACAGTTTCATCTTGGATACCGGTTTGCCGTTGACAATCGGGCAACGCTCTTTTTCTTTGATCTTCTTGTATGCCGGCACTTCGGCGAGCGGCATGTTAACCTCAGGCTCACGGTCATCGAGTTTATCAATCTTCATGTTCGAGAACATCAGACGCTCAACAACAGCGGGATCTTTTTTGAAATCAATGTACGGGCTGACAGCCGGATCCGAAGCCGCTTTGCAGATCATGGTCATGCGCTCTGCGGTCTTCGCCAGGATCTCTTCCAGTTTGGAGTCAGCGGTAACACCCGCTTCGACCAAGCCTTTACGATAGGTGATGATGGGATCGATCTCACGCCACGCATCCATCTCTTCTTTCGTACGATAAGCGTTTTGGTCGGAAGTGGAGTGGCCGGAATAGCGATAAGTAAGGGTATCCAACATAACCGGGCCTTCGCCGGCACGCAGGATCTTCAATTTGCGCTCCATCGCATCGATAACGGCAAGCGGATTGAAACCGTTGACACGCTCGGCGTGGAACTGAGTCGGGCTGACACCCGAACCGATACGGGCAAGCATATCGTAACCCATGGTTTCGCCACGAGTCTGGTCACCCATGCCGTACGAGTTGTTAAACACGTTGTACAGAATCGGCATACCGCCGTTATGGCTCTCCCATAGCGTATGGAACTGATCCATCGCCGCAAAGTTCATCGCTTCCCAAACCGGGCCACGAGCCATAGAACCGTCACCCGAGTTGCAAACAACGATACCTTGTTTGTCGTTGACCTTTTTAAACAAAGCCGCACCGGTAGCGATTGCAGCGGAACCGCCGACGATTGCGTTGTTGGGATAGATACCGAACGGCAGGAAGAAGGCGTGCATGGAACCGCCTAAACCTTTATGGAAACCGGTGTCGCGGGCAAAGATTTCAGAAAGCGTACCATACAGAATGAAACGGATTGCCAATTCTTTGACGTCATCAACCGGACCCAACTTTTCGGTTGCACGCAAAGTAGAACCGCCGAGGAAGCCTTCCATGATGGTCATGAGTTCTTGATCGTTTAATTTCTGAATGCAGGACAGAGCCTTTGCCAAGATCTCGGAGTGGCTGCGGTGCGAACCAAAGGTAAAGTCGTTTTGATCCAACAAATACGCTTGACCAACGCAAGCCGCTTCCTGACCGATGGAAAGGTGAGCAGGGCCGGGATAGGTGGTTTCGATCCCGTTATAAACGCCCTGGGTTTTGATTTGATTCAGCATGGATTCGAATTCACGCAAAACCGTGATGTCACGGTAAATGCGGACTAAATCGTCATCGCTGTATCTGCTGCGTTCTTCTTTGATGGTCTTGTTGTACGCATTGACCGGAATATCTTTGAACTTGATCTTACCGGGTGCCAGCGTTTCTACCGGGTCTACAAATAAACTTTTAGGCATACTTCATTATCTCCTTATAAAGCGGGTTTTACACTCGCAGATTTTAAATATGAAAAATCGCTTCACGGATAATTTCAGCAACAGTAGGATGCGGGAACACCAATTTCTGCAAACGGCTGGGGGTCAACTCGGTATCCACCATCATCGTAGCTGTCATAATGATCTCCGACGCATAGGAACCAACGATATGGCAGCCTACCAAGCGATTCTTTTCCGTATCTACCACAAGCTTGATAAACCCTTTTCCGCCTTCGGTTTCAGCGAGGTAACGACCGGCATAGGACATCGGCAGTTTGATCTCTTTGACCTGCATACCCTTTTCCAAAGCCGCCTCTTTGCTCAAACCAACGCTTGCCACTTCGGGGTCAGTATAAATAACCGACGGAATAACATCATACCGCATTTCATCGGGTTTGCCCATCATGTGATTGACAGCAACTTCCGCTTCACGATAAGCGGTGTGAGCCAGCATCAATTTGCCGTTGCAGTCACCGATCGCATACACACCGGAAACGTTGGTGCAAAGATGACGGTCGGTCTTGATGGCAGCTCTGTCCATATCCAGCTGCAACGTTTCAATACCGATACCCGCCGTGGACGGTTTACGTCCTGCCGACAGCAACACCATGTCGCACGCAATTTCCTTTTTCTCGCCGTTCTCTTCGTAAATGACGCTGTTGGTCTTCACTTCGAGAACTTTGCAGGAAAGTTTAAATTCCATATCACGTTTTTTGAACGCATCGGTCAATACTTTGCAGATTTCGGGATCGGTAGCGCCCGCAATTTTCGGCATCATTTCAATAACCGTCACCGAAACACCCACGCTGGCGAAATAGTACGCCATTTCCAGACCGATAACGCCGCCGCCGATAACCACCAATTTTTTAGGCAGTTTTTTCTCGTCCAACACCTCACGGTTGGTCACGACAAAACCGGATGCCAGACCTTCTTTCAAGCCGGGTACGGGCGGAACGACCGTTTCGGAACCGGAAGCGATCACCAAGCGTTTTCCTTCATAGGTCTGCTCGTTTGCTTCCACCGCAAATCCGTTGTCCGAACGGCCTTTGATGGTGGCGTTCGCCGTGATCACGGTTACTTTATTGGCTTTCATGGTAGAACCGACACCGGATACCAACGTCTTGACCACGGCGTCCTTACGATCGATCACCTTAGCGTGATCATACGTTACGTCTTTGGCAGTCACGCCAAACGCTTCGCTTTCTTTGGCATGGCGATACATTTTGGAAGAATTCAAAAGGGTCTTGGTCGGGATACAACCCTCATTCAAGCAGGTGCCGCCCAAGGCTTTTTTTTCAAACAGCGCAACCTTCATACCGTTTTGCGCCGCACGTTCTGCACAAAGATAACCACCCGGGCCGCCGCCTACAACTAACAAATCAAAGGTTTCCATGATTTTTCCTCCTTACTTCGCAAGAAGTACCGAAAAGTTTTCAAGATTATGACACAGCTCTTTCTGGAAACGAGCAGCCGGTGCGCCGTCTACTGCACGGTGGTCATAGGTGAGGCTGAGCGCCATTGCCGGGTAAACTGTAATGGTACCGTCAGCAGCCTTGCGTACACGGTCAACCGTACCGCACACACCCAAAATACCGGTTTGAGGCGGATTGATAACGGGGGTAAAGGATTCTACACCGAGGTTTCCGAGGTTGGAAACGGTGAAGGAACCGCCGGTCAGTTTATCGGGGCTGATATTGCCCTCACGGCATTCCGCCGCCAATTGTTTAACAGCTTTGGAAATTTCCAAAAGACTCATTTCGTCAGCGTGGAAAATGGTGGGAACCATCAATCCGCGAGGCGTGTCGGTTGCGACACCCAAGTTTACATGGTTGAACAGACGGATATTGTTGTCATCCAACATATGCGCATTGAGATCCGGATGATTGAGCAACGTTCTGGACACAGCAAAGAGTACGATATCGCCCAACGTAATGCCGGCAAGCTCGCCTTCGGCTGCTTTGAGCATTTTTCTGTATTTGAGGATCTCGGTCGCATCAAACGACGTGGTATGCGTAAGCTGCGCCATGGTGGACAAGGACGTATGCATGGACTTGCTGATCGCACGGCGAATACCGCTGAACTTGACGTCCTTGTATTCTTCTTCCGCCGTCACCGCCGCAGCAACCGGTGCCGCTTTCTCGGCAACAACAGGGTTGTCCATTAAATGGCGGACATCCCGTTCAATGATTCTGCCGTTCGGTCCGGTAGGGGTAGCCAACGAGGCATCAACACCCGCACGCTCTGCTAATTTCTTTGCTCTCGGAGAAACGGCGGATTTCTCACCCGTTGCGGTGGATTCGATTACTGCCGCCACAGGTGTTTCCTTCACTTCTTCCGGTGCGGCAACCTCTTGGACGGTTTCCTCTGCACCCGCTGCCTCGCTGGGACGCAAAGCGGCGCAATCCTCACCCGGATTACCGACTGCACAAACATTAACCAAGCACGGAACTTCGTCACCTTCACCAAAGAAGATCTCCAACAAAGTACCTTCGGCGGTCGATTCACATTCAAAACTGGCTTTGTCCGTTTCGTATGTAAACAAAATGTCTCCAACCTTTACGGAATCTCCAACCTTCTTCTCCCAAGTGCCAATAATACAACTTTCAACTGTTATCCCGGCTTTGGGCATAATCACTGCATTCGCCAAGTTAACCCCTCCTTTGTATAATACGTAAATATGATACTACAATGAAAATCAAAAGTCAATTATATTCCCCCCTGATAAAAGACAAAAAGGACGGTTTTTTAACAGTTTTTTGTGGATTTTTTGAGCATTAACCGAAAAACTATTGACTCAGCGCCGAAATCCTTTTATGATTTACTAAAAGCACATACCGCAAGGGAGTGATACAATGATAACGCAGTTGCAGGTTTACATCAGTGACGATACCGATCCGTACAAAAATCTCGCCATTGAACACGATTTACTGGATACAACGCCTGCCGATTGCTGTACGTTATATTTATGGCAAAATGCCCATACCGTTGTCATCGGCCGAAATCAAAATGCGTGGGCAGAATGTCAATGCTCGTTGCTGGAACAAGAAGGCGGCAAACTTGCCAGACGAACGTCTGGCGGTGGGGCTGTTTTTCACGATCTGGGGAATTTAAACTTCACGTTTTTGTGTGCTACCGAACACTACGACGTGGAAAAACAACTCACCGTGATCCAAACCGCCTGCCGTCTTGCCGGTATCCAAGCCGAGGTGTCCGGCCGTAACGACATTGTCGCACAGGGCAGAAAATTTTCAGGGAACGCCTTTTACAATTCCAAAGGGAAATCCCTGCATCACGGCACCTTGCTGGTTACCGCCGACATGGAGCGTGTTGGCCGTTATCTGACACCGTCCAGAGCTAAGCTGCACACCAAAAGTGTGAAATCGGTAAAATCCCGTGTCATCAACCTATCCGAACTTTGCGAAGACCTTACCTGTGATACCATGAAACAACATATGCTTACAGCCTTCGAGCAGGTGTACGGGCTACCTGTTACCTACCGTCAAACAATCGACACCGAGCAGATCGCCAAGCTGACATCTATCTATGCCGATTGGAACTACCGCTACGGTTCCCCTATCCCCCTATCCGTTTCGGCAAAAAACCGCTTTTCATGGGGAGAGATCGAAATCCAAATCGACGTAAAAGACGGCATTATACGCACGGCAAAGGTATACACCGATTCGATGGATTGGTCACTATCCTCACAGATCGAAAACGTGCTCACCGGCCGTCTGTTAAAATTGGATGTCATACAAAATGCCCTTGCATCTGCCCTGTCCCCATCCGTTGCCGAAGACGTCAACAGCCTTATAAAAGCCCAAATACTGTAATGTTTATAAAAACAACGCCCCCGCTTGTTTCGTATCGAAACAAGCGGGGGCGTTTTCA
>JAZRZU010000041.1:0-11379 GCA_045601465.1 Acutalibacteraceae bacterium | reverse complement strand
CGTGTACGTGGATGGCGAGGGGTAAATACCGTACAACAATCTTCGTACGGCTGAATCGACGTTTCAAACGTGTCGATACGACGTGCGATCGCAATGATTTCTTCTTTATCCATACCGATAACCGGACGAAATACAGGTAACGTGGCTACTACATCCGTACACGCCAGCGCCGGAATCGTTTGGCTGGCTACTTGCCCCACGCTTTCACCGGTGATCAAGGCGCCACATTCCGTTTGTTCGGCAATTCGGGTAGCAATCCGCATCATAAACCGCCGCATGATAAGCGTGAACAATTCCTCCGGGCAGGCTTTGCCGATTTCTTCTTGGATATGTGTAAACGGCACAATGTGTAACTTCATATGCCCGGCGTAAACGCCGACTTTTTCAAGCAAGGAGATCACTTTCATTTCGGCACGTTCACTGGTATACGGCGGTGAGGCAAAATGAATACCGGTTAACGAAATCCCTCGTTTTGCCATCATATAGGCAGCAACGGGGGAATCGATCCCGCCCGAAATCAGAATACCGGCTTTTCCGCCGGTACCAACCGGCATGCCACCTGCGCCGGGAAGTTGCGGGCCGTGGATATACGCTGCAAAATCTCGGACTTCTACCCACACGGTCAATTCCGGTTGATGAACATCAACCGAAAGATGCGGGAACTTGTCCAATATATATGCGCCGACCTCTCTACAAATTTCGGGCGAGGAAAGCGCAAACCGTTTGTCCGCCCGTTTTGCTTCCACTTTAAAGGTTTTGACATTAGACAACGGTTCTGCTAAATACGTTGCAGCTGCCTCTTTAATGGCTTGCATATCCTTGTCCACTACCTGTGCGCGAGAAAATGCCGAAAGACCAAACACAGTAGAAATTCGCTCGGTAATTTCGTCCCAATCGACTTCGTCTTGTTCAGGTTCGATATACACGGTCGACTGCGCCTTGCGCAACGAAAATTTACCGAGAGATTTCAAACGATACCGCAAGTTTTTCAGTAACGCTTCTTCGAACGTGCCGCGGTTTAAACCTTTCAGCGCCAGTTCACCGTTTTTTATCAAAATGACTTCCTTCATATGCTCAATCCTTATCTTATTGGTATGCCTTGGGCAATTCTTTTCCGGTAGCAATGTACCATTGGCGTGGCATCAATACGTTTTCGTTTATCTGCGTCTTTGAAGTGTCTACCTGTGGGTTTTCCAACCGCCGCACCCGACGGGCGACAATAACGGTGCGTCCGTCTTTTAAGTTCGTTTCACGTTTATTACTACACGTGGACAATGTCAGCAATTCGTCGTCTGCTGTTACATCGACGTCCCCAAATACATATAACGAACGTTTTTTGATTTCTTCAATAAACTGTGTGAATTCCTGATCGGTAAAATCCGTTTGGATGTAGTTGAAAACAGGTTCTTCCTTAGCATTTGCGTTGACAATCATCACGGCAAACACTTTGTAAGTGCGTTGCTCATACAGAGTATCCAGTGTCAGCGTTGTCAAACGGCGGGCATAGTCCAGGTTGCTTTTTGCTAGTAGGTTAAAGCGTGAAAACATCAAACCGCTGTTTAAGTTATGACCGTAAATAATCAAGTTGCGGTTCTTGCCACCGGCGGATAGATCGTTACGGTAATCAAAATATAAGGAGCCCGCTTTATCCGTCTTTCTCAAAAAATCACGGTTAAGATAGTATTGATTATCCGCAGCCTGTACTACCGGATTGTCAACAGCGCCGCCGAACAAATCGTCTCCGGTTGTTTTAAAAGTGAGCCAACCACGAACGTCCTGGTTACGACGATATAACGAACGAAAAGCTTGATTCATCCCTTCCGGATACACTACCGTCCCGTCATCGGGTATATCATCCGGGTGGGTATCCGTATCCTGTCGATACCACTCTCGCAGCGTTTGGGTGGAAGCTTTTATGCGGTTTGGCTGCATCACCAAACTATCTAAGAGATAGGCACTGGAACCGATAAACACAAACAATGCCGTAAGCAACGTCAACTTGCGAAACCATTCTTTTTTCGAGTCATCGAACACAGGAATAACGTTATACAAAACGTTTCGGATTCCTCTGGCGATCTTTTTAATACAAGATTTCACCCCGTCATCTCCTTTGCAACGTCTGCGCCGCTTCCCGCAACGCCTGACACAAAGTACGTACATCGTCTAATGTATTCGTATGGCAAAAACTAATTCGCAAAGAGCCGTCGATTTCTGCGGTGGGCAACCCCATTGCGGTTAAAACCGGACTGCGTTTTCCTTTGGAACACGCCGAACCACCGGATACGAAAATCCCCCGTTGTGCCAAAAAGTGAACCACCGTTTCACTGCGCAACCCCATTAAAGACAGATTAACGATATACGGCACGCCATCTTTTGGCAGATGGAATCGAACGTCCGCAAGCCCTTGTAACTCTTCAATCAAGCACGCTTTCAACAAATCAAAATGCGCTTCGTAATTCGACTTGGATGCTTCGGCGGCGGCAGCTCCAAATCCGGCGATTGCGGGTGTTGGCTCCGTTCCCGAACGCAGCCCTTTTTCCTGTCCGCCTCCCAGTAACTGTGGTATCAAACGAACCCCTTTTCGCACATACAAAGCGCCGACACCTTTGGGTCCGTGGATTTTATGAGCGCTGACGGACAACAGATCCACACCCCATTTTTCCGCACGAACCGAAATTTTTCCGGCGGCTTGTACCGCATCGGTATGAAACACCGCACGGGGCGCAATTTTTCGCATCTGTGACACCATAGACGGAATATCCATATGGGCGCCGGTTTCGTTATTCACGGTCATGACGCTGACAAGCGTAGTGTCTGCTGTACATGCCGCTGCAATCGACTCGGGCGTAATGGTTCCGTCCGAGTCGGGACTAACACGAATCACCTGCCAACCTTGCTCTTCCAATCGAGTAAAACAAGCCGCAACCGACGGATGTTCAATGGTGGTCGTTACCGCAACATGGGGCTGACGATACCTTGCCGCCGCACCGCCCAAAATCGCCAAGTTATTTGCTTCACTACCACCCGAAACAAAAGTAATTTGTTCCGGCTTGGCACCGATAAGCGATGCCACCTCCAAACGGGCTCGTGACACCTCTTTGTCAGCGGTAATCCCCAGCGTATGTAAAGAAGAAGGGTTTCCGTAACAGTCAGTCATAACCGCTGTCATGCGCTTTATGGCGGCTTGACAAACAGCCGTCGTGGCGCTGTTATCCAAATAAACCATGAAACACCCTCCTTATCCTTCATACATAATCAAAGTTAGTATACCATACTTTTCGCCGGCTGACAACCCCTTGCCGACATGGGAACCATTGGATAGCAAACAACCCTGATGCAACACACCAGGGTTGTTTGTTTCATTATTCATATAACCGATACAAGGACGCATATAACCCATCTTTTTCCATCAACTCGGTATGTGAGCCCATCTCGGCAACACCCTCTTCGGTCACAACGGCAATGCTATCCGCATTACGGATCGTTGTCAAACGATGTGCCACAATAAAGGTGGTCCGCCCTTTGGCAAGCTGCTCCAACGAGGCTTGTACCAACCGTTCGGATTCGTTATCCAAAGCGCTGGTCGCCTCGTCTAAAATCAGTACCGGCGGGTCTTTTAAGAACACCCGCGCAATCGAGATTCGCTGCTTTTGTCCGCCGGATAATTTTACACCCCGTTCACCGACATAGGTATCATATCCCTGCGGTAATGCTTCAATGAATTCCGCTGCGCCCGCCATCTGCGCCGCTTGATGCACCTGTTCAGGTGTGGCATCCGGCTTACCATACACAATATTTTCGTATACTGTACCGGAGAACAAATACACGTCTTGTTGCACCACACCGATTGCGTTTCGCAACGACTCGATGGTTACCTTGCGTACATCGATACCGTCCAGTAAAACGGTGCCATCACAAACATCGTAAAAGCGAGGGATCAAGCCGCATATGGTGGTTTTGCCACCGCCAGACGGGCCTACCAGCGCCAAGGTTTTGCCCGCCGGCACCCGTAAATTAAGATGATTGAGGATATCACGGCCATCCTCGTTATACCGAAACGTCACGTCCCGAAATTCAACCTCACCGCATACCGAGCCCAACGGTTTTGCATCCGGATGATCCGCAATCGTAATCGGCGCATCCATAATCTCGATAAACCGCTCGATACCCGTCATGCCTCGATAAAACTGTTCGGAAAACTCGATCATGCGTCGTACAGTGGTGAGTAACATACTGACGTATAACAAGAATGCCACTAAATCTCCGGGTGACACCTTGCCGTCAATCATAAACAAAGCCCCCGCAATTACCACCGTAATATACATGAGCCCGTCAAACAGACGAGTGGTGGCATGAAACCCCGCCATGGCATGATAAATACGTTGCTTAACTTGTAAGAACTTGCCGTTGCCTTGTTCAAACTTTTCTTCTTCCACCGATTCGTTGGCAAAGGACTTTACCACCCGAATGCCCAGCAAGCTGTCCTCAACCTGTGCATTGATCTCTCCGACAACTTCTTTTGATTTCCGAAAGCCTTCCTTCATACGATGGCGAAACGGTCCGCACACCACCAACATCAGCGGCACAACCGCAAAAACCAGCAAAGTCAACCATAAATTAAGATTGCTGAGAATAAGAAAGGATGCCACCAGTTTAATTCCGGCAATGAAAAATTCTTCGGGGCAATGGTGTGCAAACTCGGTTACCTCAAATAAATCGTTGGTAATGCGGGACATGACCGTACCGATTTTCGTTTCATCGTAATAGGAAAACGGTAAGCGTTGCAAATGTCGAAACAGGTCGCTTCGCATACCCGTTTCAATTTTTGTCCCCATAATATGGCCAATCGCCGTCATATAATAATTGGCAGCGGTATCAATCACCCGCAGAACCAAATACAGTGCTCCGATAACCAACACGGTTTTTACCGTGAGTGCTTGCAAATTGTTCATTCCCATATCGGTGATATACCGCACCATCATCGGCAACACCAATTCGCATACGGTTGTCAGAGCTGCGCAAAACAGATCCAATACAACGATTCCGGCATATTTTTTATAATAGGGAATGAACCGTTTCATCAGCGAAACAGCCCCTGTTTTGTTTTTTGCTTTCGGCACACCGTTTCCTCCTTATTTTTTTTGCACCTCTAACCCATCCAATCGTTGCAGGATGTTTGAGAAAAGAGGTGCATAATACGGGCTATCTTTCATAGAAAAGCAAGCATCTTTTGCCACAATCACGTGGTCGATCAGTTGAATCTCCATCATGCGAAATGCCGCTAACAGCGTTTTGGTGGTTTTAACATCCTCTTCCGAGGGAGAACAATATCCCGCCGGATGATTGTGCGCCAACACCACCTGCGTCGCTTTATGTTGCAATGCGGTTTGTATCAGATCCCGTACGTTCGCATCGGCTGATACGATAGTTCCGGTCCCGACAGTAGAACAACTTAATAACTCATAACGGTTGTTGAGCGACAGCAGCACAACCTTTTCTTTCTCTTCATTAACAAACTGCGCCTGAATAAATTCGAGAATCTCGTTATAATTATCAAACGCTTTTCGGTCGCTTTTCTCACGTTGATACCGTCGCAGCAATTGACCGAATAAAATGAGCATGGTTGCTGTATGTTCAGACACACCTTTAACACTGCACAACTGTTCATAACCGGCATCCAAGACCGCCGGCAAACTTCCGCCAAAATGATCGAGTAAACGATGCGCCAATTCATTGGTATCTCGCCTCGGAATGGAATAAAACAATAAAATTTCCAGCACTTGATGCGGCTCAAAACGATCAATGCCCTCTCGTAAAAACTGCCGCTTCATCCGCTTTCGGTGCCCTCGATGAGGGTTTTGATTCGTTTGATCCGTACGCATTACCCTCACCCCTCCTTCTTCGTTTTTTACTCTTCTTTTCAGTATAACAAACTTCCTGTCGTTTGAAAAGAGAAAACGTTGTTTTTCTAATTTGAAAAAGTGAAATGAAAAATGAGAACGCAAGAAAACGATAGAGAAAACAAGAGAAAACGAGCGTTAGAGGGTTATAAATTAAAAAAACGGGAATTTGACGCTTGACAAGTGATTTTCGGTGTGTTATCATGGGCAAGCTGTGAAAAAAATAACAGGAGGTATTCACGATGTCCACTTTTATGGCAAAAGCAGGTCAAGTTGACCGCAAATGGTACGTCATTGATGCCGCCGGTAAACCTTTGGGCCGTGTAGCCGCTCAGGCTGCTGTTCTCCTTCGCGGAAAGCACAAACCGGACTATACCCCCCATGTGGATTGCGGCGATCACGTCATCATCATCAACTGCGCCAAGGCTGTTTTGACCGGCAAGAAAGCCGAGCAAAAGGTTTGGTATCGCCACACCGGTTGGATCGGTAACTTAAAAGCTACCAAATATGCAACCCTTATGGAGCAACGTCCGGAAAAAGCGATGGAACTCGCTGTTAACGGCATGATTCCGAAAAACACAATTGGCCGTGAGGCCTGCACCCGCTTGCGTGTTTATGCCGGCGCTCAGCATGAGCATGCCGCACAGAAACCCGAAGCGTTTGAATTTTAAAAAAGGAGGCTGTACACGATGGATTACAACAAAAGACCGTATTTCTACGGTACCGGTCGCCGTAAAAAATCTGTTGCTCGTGTTCGTTTGTACAACGGCACCGGCAAAGTGACCATCAACGATCGTGACATTGACGATTACTTTGGTCTGGAAACTCTCAAACTGATTGTTCGTCAGCCTCTGGCTCTCACGAACCTGACTGAGAAATTTGACATTGAGTGCCGTGTTGCCGGCGGCGGTGTGACCGGTCAAGCCGGTGCTATCCGTCACGGTGTTGCCCGTGCTCTTTTACAGTACAACAGCGATGAGCTTCGCTCCGCACTGAAAAAAGCCGGCTTCTTGACCCGCGACCCCAGAATGAAGGAACGCAAGAAGTACGGTTTGAAAGGCGCCCGTCGGGCTCCCCAGTTCTCCAAGAGATAATCACTTATCTTACAGAGTATTCAAAAACCCCGAAACCATCACGGTTTCGGGGTTTTTTTATTCTTTTACAACGGCAACGGTATGCACGCCATATTGCAAAAACCATTGCACAACGTTCTCGTCAATGCGTTCACCCGATACGACGATGGGGATAGCCGGCGGACACGAAACCAACGGCGCCGCCGCAATACGGCCGACCGCCTCGGATACCGCCACCACTTCCTGTTCGGCAAAAAGCGCCTTGCGAACCGACAGCACCGGCTCAGGTTTTACGTTCGGTAATACGTGCGGAACATGTTGACTTGCAGGGGCCTTTCCCATTGCCGATACGAGTGCATTGAAATCCTCTTGCGTCGTTTCGCCCGACACCATAAGCACTAAAAAGTCGTTGTCCGCATATTCACATTCGATGCCGTTTCCCCGCAATCGTTTTGAAATAGAAATGCCGTCACAACAAACGGTAAGTTTTAACGGTTCGCCCTCTAACACCTGCCACCCATTTTCGGTTAAGGTGTTCTTTGTGTGCTTTATCATGCACAGTAAATCGTTCAATCGTCCCGGTAGAACATCCCCCAAATAACGATTGCACAAATCCAGCGATGTTAAAATCAAGTAGGACGGGCTGGTGGAACCGTATAATTCCATCGCTTGCTTCGCAGATTCGCAAAAGTACGTCGGCGCCTGTTTGGCAATATGTAAATAGGCGCCGCCCGTAAGAACCGGCAAGGTTTTATGCGCCGAATCACAACACATATCGGCGCCCAGTGCGATCGGATGCTGTGACTGCGGTAAAAAATGCAGATAGGCGCCGTGCGCATTATCCACCAACAACACTGTACCGAAACGGTGGCACACAGCGGCGATCTCGGCAATTGGAAGCATATTCCCCAGATAATCGGGCGAAGTAACATACACGGCCGCCGGCGGCTCGCTTGCTTTTTGCAGCGCCGCCTCTACCTGCTGTGCGGACACAGCACAGGCGCAAATGGATTGCGTATCCTCTTGCCATAGCCATTGTACTGCCGTATCGGTTAATGCTAATGCGGATAAAAAGGATTTGTGCGCATTACGAGCGGCTAATATCCAGGGGTTTGTTTTGCAAGCGGCGACTACCTGTACCATCGCTCGAATACATTGACTGGAACCCTCCGTCGAAAAATACGTAGCCGCTGCGCCAAATAAATCTGCCGCATTTTTCTGACTCTCCGCAATAATACCGGATGCTGTATACAAGCAATCGGCACCGTCAATTTCGGTAATATCATATGGCTCACAGCCCAGAAAAGATTTTCCTTTGTGGCCAGGCATGTGAAAGCGCACGCCGTTTTCGGCGGCATAGGTTTTCACAAAATCCGCAATCGGTGTTTTCATTTAACGACCATCCCTCGGCACGTCGGTTGCCGCTTTCATCATAATAGCGCACTCGATACGCTTTTTAAACAGTTCGCAACCGGGTTCATATACACCTTGAATCTTACCGGTTGCATGGTATGCGTTGGCAGCGCAACCGCCTGAGCAATATAGTTTCGCCCAACAATCCCGGCAGTCGGGTCGGGTATAGGCATTACAACCACGAAATTCTTCACGTAAAGCGTCGTTGGTCACACCGTTCCAGATATCACCTAACTTGTATGCTTCCTCGCCCACAAACTGATGACAAGGATATAAATCGCCCCATGGTGTTACCGCCATGTATTCTGTTCCGGAACCGCAACCCGAAATCCGTTTATAAACACAAGGGCCTGCCTTCAAATCGATCATGTAGTGATAGAACGTGATGGGTTTACCCTCTTTTTCTCGACGGATCATATCCTTTGCCAAGATTTCATATTGATCCTTAACAATTTCGATATCCGCAGGGGTTAATGCCATGGGATCATCCGCAGCGGCAACTACCGGTTCCATGCTCAGTTCGGTAAACCCTAAATCTGCCATGTGGAAAACGTCGTTGGTAAAATCGGGGTTTCGATGTGTAAACGTTCCACGCATATAGTAGCCCTTACCGCCACGAGATTCTACCAGTCGTTTGAACAGCGGTACAATGGTATCATAACTGCCTCTGCCGGCATAATCCATGCGGGTAGCATCGTGGATTTCACGCCGACCGTCCAAGCTTAACACCACGTTACTCATTTCACGGTTTGCAAAATCAATCACGTCGACATCAATAAGCATTCCGTTTGTTGTCAGTGTAAACCGGAAGGTTTTATTATGTTCTTTCTCGATACTGCGAGCATAGGCAACCAGTTGTTTGACGACATCCCAGTTCATCAGCGGTTCGCCGCCAAAAAAGTCGACCTCTAAATTGTGCCGTGTACCGGAATTCTCTATAAGAAAATCTAACGCTCGTTTTCCGACCTCAAAGCTCATCAATGCTCGGTCACCATGATATTTCCCCTGGCTTGCAAAGCAATAACTGCAATTTAGGTTACAGGTATGCGCTACGTGCAAGCAAAGTGCTTTGATCACGTTACCGGACCGTTCCTTAAAGGTACCCGCCATGTCGGCATACGTGTCGGGGGTATATAATTTTTTTGCCGCAATCAGCGCTTCAATGTCTTTTAAGCATTGGTAAACTTCTTGCTTGTTTACGTCTTCACGGTGCGCATATTTTTCTAAAATCTGCTGTACCAGCGTTTCTTTTTCGGTGGTAGGATACCGGGCGATCATGTCGTAGGCAACTTCATCGACCACGTGAATCGAACCGGAACAGGTGTCCAGCACAATGCTATATCCGTTTAATTGATATTGATGTACCACGATACTTCTCCTTTATACAACGTAAAAAATGCCGTCAATACTGACGGCATTTTTGTTTTAGGAACTTAGTCCTCTTTGTTCTCGCAGGACTGGTTTGCAACGCCGCAGCTGGTCTTGCAAGCAGACTGGCAAGAGGTCTGGCACTCACCGCAACCGCCGTTGGCAGCGCTTTCGCACAGATTACGGGTGTCTAACGTCTGAATTCTCTCCATCTTATTCTCCTCCAATCCGTTTGAGGCTCCTGTGTTCAACACAGGGTGTTTGGCTTATTATAGCACGCAACTTCGGCAATGTCAACAGCCACAACGAAATCGTTTAGGCTATCCAAAGCCCAATAAAAAGCAAAACCTCGACATATGGTTTCAAGGAAAAACAAAAATTTTCTTTTTCTTGCGTTTGGCATAATCGAGAGCGATTTTGGTACCGCTTTTCCGAGTAGTAGGCGCATTCGATTCGTCGTAATAAACGATGCAAAAACGGCTATTGTCGATCATTTCATAATTGCGCTTAACGTAGGCGGCACGCCCTACGTTCATGATCTTTTCGGGGTAATAGGTATCCTCGTAGCGTTGTAATAAGTACGCTTTATAGTTCGCATGAATATAAGGATATTCAGCCCTCACATAAATTCGTTTTATGTGAGGATATTTTTGTTTTATATTCGTTATAAGCTCATAGCACAGGTCATTAAATCGACTTTTACTTCCAAAAAGAAACGTATCAACGTTTTCCTCCGCAATCAATTTCTCTATCGTTTCACACAATCGAACTTTCAATTCCTCGGTTTCGTTTATCGTTCTATGGCCGACAAAACAACAAGTATTTATACACATAATAAATCACCACCAGCATAAGTTTACCATATATGGTCTAAAAAGTCCATATATGGTCGTTTCTGTGATCCTAAAAAGCATACACTAAATATAGAAACTTTTTAGGAGTGTTATTATGGATACAAGAAAAGCCATAGCAAATAGATTGTTAGAACTATGTGAGGAAAAAAGATTATCGGTAAATGCTCTTGCAAGGCTCTCCGCCGTTCCGCCCTCAACTTTAAAGAATATCATTAACGGCGGCAGCAAAAACGCAGGTGTTGTTACACTTAAAAAATTGTGTGACGGCTTGGAAATATCCCTTTATGACTTTTTCAACACCGAAGTATTTAAGACCCTACAACAAGAGATACAGTAAATATAAAGCCCTCCACGGATAACAAAAGACCCCGACGAAACGTCGAGGTCTTTAATAAGTGTTGGCACCTTGGCATATGCCGTGCCGGCAGGGATAATAGCCCGTAAGAGCTTTAAATTTCGTCCGTGAAGCGGACACCATCACATTCGCAGGCAGGCGAATATTTCACACCGCCATAGCGGTATTTCACATGCAAAGCGTATTTCACCGTTTGGCAATGCCAAACGATTTCACTCACAAAACAAAAACTCCGACGGTTATTCGTCGGAGTTTGTTTTGTGTTGGCACCTACTTATCTTCCCGGGCCGCTACCAGCCAAGTATTGTCAGCGCAAGTGAGCTTAACTGCCGTGTTCGGGATGGGAACGGGTGTACCCTCACCGCCATCAGCACCAACTATTTTCAGGGAATGCCCTGAAAACTGAACAAAGATAA
>JAZRZU010000040.1:0-2073 GCA_045601465.1 Acutalibacteraceae bacterium | reverse complement strand
GGACAAAGTGGTTCCTCATCTTCACAAATTGGCGGGTATCGATAGTGAGACGCATCCAAATAACGAAAAACTCAGCAAGGTGCTGTTATTTGTGACCGCTATTGCCATACATAACCTACCCGAAGGAATTGCAGCAGGGGTAGGGTTTGGCTCCGGCGATACCGCAGGCGCTTTGGTCATCGCAGGCGGCATAGCGTTGCAAAATATCCCGGAAGGGATGGTTATTATTGGGCCGATGCTGGCAGCCGGTGTACCACCACGCCGCACTTTTTTGTGTGCCATGATGACGGGTTTCGTAGAGGTTCTTGGCACACTGTTGGGGTATTTTACGGTCAGCATTGCCTTGGCGGTTTTGCCGTTTGCGTTGGCTTTTGCCGGCGGAACGATGTTGTATGTTATCAGCGATGAAATGATCCCCGAAACCCACGCACACGGTAGTCAACGGGGTGCTACGTATGCATTGTTGGTTGGCTTTTGTGTCATGTTAGCGACGGATGTTTTACTGGGTGGATAATATGTTCATGTGGAAAGATCTTATCCGCCGACTTGTTGCGGTCGTGCTACCCGAACGTTGTGTTTTCTGCGGTGATGTTATCCCGCCGTTACAGGTGTGCTGTGATACCTGTCGGGACACACTTTTAATTGTTGCACCGCCGATTTGTCCGTATTGCGGTCGGGCAAAAGGAGATTGTATCTGCCGAAAACGTCGGTATGCATACGATAAGGTTGCCGCACCGTTTTATTATCAGGATGCCGGCAAAGCGGGCGTTTTGCGATTAAAACGCCACGACGATCCACAAGCGATTGACTATTTTGCTGACCAGATGGCAGCCGTCGTTCGTCGGGAATATCAGCATGTTACGATCGACGGTATCACCTACGTGCCGATGACAAAACGTGACAAGCGCAAACGGGAGTATAATCAAGGTCAATTGTTGGCACAAGCACTTAGTAAGCGGCTGAATGTGCCAATGCTATCGGTTTTGGAAAAGTTGTATGAGACAACCGCTCAAAAAGCAACCGAGCCTTGCTATCGTTCGGGGAATGTACTGGGCGTGTTTGACGTTACCGACCAAGAGGCGGTGCGGGATAAAACCATTTTATTGGTCGATGATCTGTTCACAACCGGTGCGACCTTGCACGAATGTGCGAAAATGCTGAAAATATATGGTGCCAAGGAAGTGCCTGTGGTCACCCTCTGTGTGGGAAAACCCAAAAAACCGGACGAGTCTTAACTCGTCCGGTTTTTATAGAAAAAAAGACCACCACAAGGGTGATCTTTTTGTTTTGGCGGAGAGTTAGGGTGGTTGTACAATGCGGAAGGTTGATCTCGTCTATGTGTTTCGGTACAGCAGGGCAGGGCGGAGCAACGCAACGGGCTAAAAATGTCACACTGTGACATTTTCCAAACGCCCTTTCGAATCCCTAACTCCTTTTTGAAAAACAAAAAAGACCACCACAAGGGTGATCTTTTTGCTTTGAAGACTAACCCTAATTTTGATACAAATGCACCCCCTTTTGAGGAAAGGGGGTGCAAAGTCATTTTAGGGGGTGCAGATTATTCTCGATTGGCCTTTTTAACTTGTTTTTCTGCTTGGTAAATACTATTTATAGAAAAGTTTTTATCACACTTACTGCAATAGAACTCCGTCCAGATAAACTTCACATTACCAATCATATATCCATCTCCGCCGGGGGACGAAAAATCATAGTCCTCGGCTTCTTCAGATTGTGAATTGACAATTTTGGAAATCTTGATTTTCTGTAATTCTTCACCACAGATCGGGCAGAAGTGCTTTCCCCATTTCATAAACAGAGGTCTTGACCAAATGCGTTTAACATGATGTACTTTCATTTGATTCGCCTCCTTCAGATTTATTATATCATACAACCCGCCATCTTTCAACAATTCGGATTAAATTTAACGATTGTTCCTATAATTCAACGATTGTGGTTGTAATTTAACGATCCCTTGCCTTTTAACGATTTAAAATAGATTCATATTGTCAATTTAGAGGTTTCTTTCCAAAAAAGTTCTCAAAATACTGATTTTAGGTATAAAATAACCGTCAT
>JAZRZU010000039.1:0-1559 GCA_045601465.1 Acutalibacteraceae bacterium | reverse complement strand
ACAAAATGGTCGGAAAAACAACCCTTTCCACCAAACAATATAATACCGTTTCAGTGGTATGATCATGTTTGGCGTTATTCCCGGAATTTGCGAAGAACCGCCCGGTATAGTCGTGGCTCAACGACGGACAAAGATGTCATCAATTCGTCAAAGATTCCGCAGACCTTTTCCGGGTCTTCCCCGTCAATAAGCTGTGCAAACTCGGATTCGCCTGTATACCGCAAAATTTGCCCGTTTTCACGGTTTTCGTAGGAATACCCGGTAAATTGGTCGGGTTCCTTCGTCTGCCGTGGATATAGTTCATTTTTGATGGTATAGAACGCCGCCAGTTTGATACAGGTGCTTGCATCCGGGTTCCTTTTACCCTGACATTCGGCAATAGCTTCGATCAGGTCTTTTTCGGTAATCATCACATCATTTCCATCTTCTGGATAAATCTTTGAACTTCCTGCTTTTTATCCTGCGGTAAATCCTGCATCATTTCCCGGAGTTCCATGATCATTGAATCCATGTCATCCTCTGCACGTGAATACCCCATCTCTGAGGAATAACGCCCCATAGAATCACGCCGGGCGTTCGTGCCACGACCTCTGCCGCCGCCCCGTCTGCCGCCTCTGGCATAAGAGCCGCCCCGGTACGATCCACCGCCACCGCCTTGATTGCCGCCACGGTTGCCGCCGCCACCGTTTTCATAAGAATAACGGTACCTGCCACCGCCGTCTTCGGAATAACCTTCTTCTTCCATGTCCATCATGATGTTGCAAAGGTGATCCACGGCAGAGGACAGGTATTTGATGACTTCGGCATCTTCCTTACTGAATTTACCGTTTTCGGAATATTCGGAAAGTTCTTTCAACAACTTTTCCTTTAATTCATATAATTCCTGCATATCTTCTCCCCTCATGCTGTTCTTGTGATGCTTAAACTGCCGTCAATGACATTGATCAACGGGGTCGGAGTTGTTCCGGGATCATCCACGATACCGGACACGTATTCAACCGACACGGTAAAGCAACAGCCCCGTGGAACATCCACCGTTGCACGTGATGTGACGTTTCCGTATTCGTCCACTTGGGCAGGTGTGAAAATACTCCGACTCCCGATCCGCTGTTCACCGGACACCACGATTGCCGTGGCGATGGGTGTTACTTCCCCTTCTTCCGGGATGGCGATGTTTCCGGTGAACTCGACATTGTACCGGGCAAAGCAACATGACGGGTTGTTGACGATACCACGCAGAATAAAAATCCCTGTACCGCTCTGGTGGTATACATAACCCCGGTTGCAAGGGATAGAATCAATAAAAGGAATGGGGTTGTTAAGCCCCACGGTTTCGACCGTGTCCCGTGTTAAATATTCTGCCATATCGTCCCCCTGTTAAAAGTTACCGCCGCATCCGCAACCGCAACCGTTGTTGTTGTTATTCGGGCACGTGAAAATCGGCTGTGATCCGTAAACGGGCATCGTGGGCACGGGGCAATCACGAAGTCTGTTATACATCGCATCAATTTCTTCAACCTGTCCTGCACGAATCTGTGCCGTCTGTGCGATCTGCGAAG
>JAZRZU010000038.1:0-12075 GCA_045601465.1 Acutalibacteraceae bacterium | reverse complement strand
CCTATCTCAAAACCACCCGAAACCACTTTTGTGGTTTCGGGTGTTTTTTTTAGCGGGAATTTCGGGAAGGTAGGGGTGTTGATTTTTTTTCGACAATGCGGTATACTGTACGCTATCGAAGGTGTATTAAGGAAAAGGGGCTCACGGATTGTAGATGAAAGTGCTATTTTTAAAATATAAAGCGCTGATAATGTATGGTATTTTTGGGGTGCTTACAACAGCGGTCAACATCGTGACATATTGGCTGTGCTACGATGTGCTGGATTTCCCCAATGTGCCAAGCAACATATTGGCGTGGGTAACGGCAGTAGCGTTTGCATTTGTTACAAACAAGCGCTTCGTATTTGAAAGCAAGCAAAACTCGTTGAATGGTGTTTTGAAGGAAGCGGCACTGTTTGTTGGTGCGAGGGTCGGTACCGGAGCTTTGGATACCGCTATTATGTTTGTTGGTGTCGATTTGTTAAAAGGAAACTCGTTGGTTTTTAAAATGTTTGCGAACGTATTGGTCGTCATCCTCAATTTTGTGTTGAGTAAGCTCATTGTATTTAAGCAAAAAAAAGCATGATGTCCGTGTAATGAAAGTAGTCTTATAGGGGGTGTATATCCATGCAAGGAGAATCCAAAGTGTTGGTAATCGTGAATCCCGTAGCCGGTAAAACCAAAGGACGCACAGCGCTGTTCCCGTTGGTAAATAAGCTGTGCAGAGCTGGTTACATGCCAACTGTGTATGTGACAGGTGCGCGTGGCGAAGCACAACAACTTGCGAAGCGATTAGCACCTGAGCATGATTTGGTTATCTGTTGCGGCGGGGACGGAACACTCAATGAAGTTGTAGATGGTTTGCTGAGCTGCGAAAAGGTGGTACCGCTTGGTTATGTTCCCGCAGGAAGCACCAATGATTTTGCCACCAGTTTGCATTTAAAAAACCAACCCCAAGCCGCTTTGCAAGATATTTTAGAGGGAAGAGAGGATTATATGGACGTTGGGCTTTTTAATAATGCCCGACATTTTTCCTATATTGCTTCTTTTGGTATGTTTACGGCGGCCTCCTACAATGCACCGCAGACTGCTAAAAATGCGCTGGGGCATTTCGCTTATTTATTGGAAGGAAGTAAGGAACTGTTTACTGTACAAAGCCATCAAATTAAAGCTTGCACCGCAGGCAGGTGTTATGAGGGTGACTATGTGTTTGGTGCGGTGTGCAATTCCACATCGGTGGCCGGTTTAGTGAAACTCAATGCCGGCATTGTGGATATGAGTGATGGATTGTTTGAGGTTATTTTAGTGCGCCGCCCAAACAATGCGATCGAGTTAGGCCGTATTTTAAATTCCATCAACACCGGAGAATTTGACCCGGAAATGTTTGACTTTTTCAAAGCGTCGGAAATAACCTTTACGATGAACGATCCGCTTGCCTGGTCGTTAGACGGTGAATATGCTGCGGGTGAATCAACTGTAACCGTTCGTAACATTCCGAAAGCTATTTTATTACGCCACTAACAGTAAAATAAAAGGCACTCAAAGGAAGTGTGTTCCTTTGAGTGCCTTTTTGTTATCCGTAAATGTATTTGTGTAGATTTTGTACCACCAGCTTAGGATCTGTCAGTAGTAAACCGCTACCTTTACCGTCAATGGACGTATATTTATATTGTCCGTTTTCCGGGATATGGTAGCCACCCTCAATCTTATACGAGGAATAGGTGAGAGCGTTCGCCGCCATGCTCAAAAACTCATCGGTGGACATGTTGGTGTCTACGTGTGAAACCGCTTTGTAAATCACGTTAATCAACTGTGCATAACTCATGGTTTTCGCTTTTTCAATCAATAACGTGATGACCTTGCGTTGCCGTTCAGTTCGTTTGAAGTCACTGTCAATTTTCCGAATACGTGCGTATTCCATGGCTTGGAAACCATCCAGGTGATGTACCCCTGCCTCGCCGGACATTGGAATGAATCCGGGGTTTCTCACGGAAATTTTACATCCTTTTTCAGGGATTTCCTTGATCTCACGGGCGGTTAGGTAAATGTCCAACCCGCCCATTGCATCAATGAGGATTGGCAAAACTTTGAAATTTACGCCAATATAATCCTTGATATCCAAGCGGAAATTTTGTGCAATCATTTTATGTTGCAATTTGTGGCGTCCGTACGCATAAGCGGTATTTAATTTGCAAATGTCATCCTGTCCGTCACCATCTTTATCCCGTCCCGGGATGGAAACCCACGTGTCACGCAACAACGAAATCATTTTAATGGTTTTCGTATTGTCGTTGATCGAGAGAATGATATTGGTATCGGACAATCCGGAAAAATTGTTGGAACGGCTATCTACACCAACTAAAAGGATGTTGTGGATACCTTTTTCATCTCCACGGAGTGGCAATTGCATCACTTGCGTAGCCGTGTCATATTCCGAGTCGTCAACGGTAATACCGGGAGTTTCTTCATTTTGGTCAATCTGTATGTCGGCATTGGGGTCGAATGTCCCACCCTCTGAAAAATTGATTTTCCCCAGTACGGAGGTTATCAAAACAAAGGCGGTAATGCACAAGACACCCAACGTTGCCATCACTGATGAACCGACAATTGTCCAAATTCGAACTTTTTTTGAGTAACGAAATTGCCGTGGCTCTTTCGCTGACATGGTAGGGGCCTCCCATCTGTTTTACAAATCCTATAAGTATAGTGTTACACTTCCGAATCCGCTTATCCACGCAAAGCGATAGCTTTCTTAGCCTCAGCAACGATATGCTCTGCCGATAAGCCATACAGTTTCAACAGGTCGACTGCGGGGCCGGATTTTCCATAGGTATCCATAACACCGACACGCAGTACGGGAACCGGCATTTCTTCGCAAACCACTTCGGCAACAGCGCTTCCCAAACCGCCGATGATAGAATGTTCTTCTGCGGTTACGATAGCGCCTGTTTCTTTGGCGGCACGCAAAACAGCTTCACGGTCAATCGGCTTAATGGTTGCCATGTTGATTACCCGTGCGGCGATTCCTTCGTTTTTCAGCGTTTCGGCAGCGATAAGCGCTTCGTTTACCATCAAACCGGTGGCGATGATCGCAACATCGTTTCCTTCGGTCAACTGTACACTTTTGCCGATTTGGAAATCGTATTCGTCGTCGTTAAAGATGACCGGAACAGCCAAACGGCCGAATCGCAAATAGACAGGTCCGTCGTAGTTGGCAGCCGCAAAAACCGCTTTGCGAGCTTCGACAGCATCCGCCGGATTCAAAATAACCATACCGGGAATAGAACGCATGAGCGCAATGTCCTCGCAGCATTGGTGGGTAGCGCCGTCTTCACCGACCGAGATGCCGGCATGAGTGGCACCGATTTTGACGTTGAGATGCGGATAGCCGATGGAGTTGCGAACCTGCTCGAAAGCACGACCGGCTGCAAACATCGCAAAAGAGGAAGCAAAAACCGTTTTGCCGGCGGAAGCAAGACCTGCCGCAAGGCTCATCATGTTGCCTTCGGCGATACCGCAATCGAAGAAACGCTCGGGGTGAGCTTTCTTGAAGTTGCCGGTTTTTGTAGCGGCTGCAAGGTCAGCATCCAACACAACCAAGCCGGGACAAACATCTGCTAATTCAACCAACGCTGCGCCATAAGCGTCACGGGTTGCTTTTTTTACAATTTCACTCATTTTTAGCCCTCCTGTTCCACGACTGCAAGAGCCGCTTTGAGTTCTGCCATTGCCAGCTCATACTGCTCAGCGTTCGGAGCAGAACCATGCCAACTGACTTGATTTTCCATAAAGGAAACGCCTTTTCCTTTGACCGACTTTTGAATAATAGCCGTCGGTTTGTCGGTGCATTTACGAGCTGCCGCAAAGGCTGCTTCGATCTGATCGAGGTCATGAGCGTCGATCTCAATTACGTTCCAACCGAATGCCGCAAATTTTTCCGGAATCGGGTAGGGGGAGGTGACTTCATCCAACGTACCATCGATCTGCAAGTTGTTGTTATCTACAACGATGCAGAGATTATCCAGTTTTTTGTGAGAGGCAAACATGGCAGCTTCCCATACTTGTCCTTCTTCCAGTTCGCCGTCACCGAGGATGGCATAGGTGCGATAGCTTTTGTTATCCAGCTTTGCCGCAAGCGCCATGCCAACAGCTGTGGAAATGCCCTGGCCCAAAGAACCGGTCGACATATCGACGCCCGGTGTAGCGGTCATGCAGGGGTGTCCTTGCAGCATGGAACCGATATGACGCAGCGTCTTGATCTCATCCACCGAGAAAAAGCCTCTATGTGCAAGAGCGCCGTAGAGCGCCGGTGCACAGTGGCCTTTCGACAGAACGAAACGGTCACGATCTGCCCATTTGGGATTCGACGGGTCAACGTTTAACTCTTCGAAGTACAGATAGGCGAGCACGTCTGCGATGGACAGTGAGCCGCCGGGATGACCGCTTTTGGCATTGTAGGTGCCCTCGATAACTGCCATGCGAATTTGCAAAGCAGCTTTTTCAAGGGCGATGCGTTTTGATTTGTTCATCTTTTTGTTCCTCCTCTAACGATGAATATTGCAGAGTAATTGTCATTGTAACATAATGTAACAAAAAATGCTATACCTAATTGTAAATTTTTAAAGGCGAAAAAGGTTGACTTTTTTGCACTTTCCCATTAGTATAAATAGAAGACTGTATAATGCGGAGGTCTATGATGATGAAGAATACCGAAAAAACGATGGAAAAGGTGGTTGCGCTTTGCAAAGGCCGTGGTTTTGTTTATCCGGGTTCGGATATTTACGGCGGTCTTGCCAATGCATGGGACTACGGTCCTCTCGGTGTGGAACTTAAAAATAATGTAAAACGTGCCTGGTGGAAAAAATTTGTCCAGGAGAGCCCGTATAACGTGGGACTGGACAGCGCTATTTTAATGAATCCGCAGGTGTGGGTTGCTTCCGGTCACGTGGGAAACTTCTCCGACCCCATGATGGATTGCAAGAGTTGCAAAACTCGTCATCGTGCTGATAAACTCATTGAAGATACCGGTGTCAATCCTGCCGGTTGGTCTTTTGAGGAAATGAAGAAGTACATTGAAGATAACGGAATTTGTTGTCCGGACTGTGGCAAACAGGATTTTACGGACATTCGTACGTTTAATTTGATGTTTAAAACGTTCCAAGGTGTTACCGAAGACGCCAAAAGTGAGCTGTATATGCGGCCGGAAACTGCTCAGGGCATCTTTGTGAATTTCAGCAATATTCAGCGTTCTTCCCGTAAAAAACTGCCCTTTGGTGTTGCCCAGGTCGGTAAAAGCTTCCGTAATGAGATCACACCGGGTAACTTTATTTTCCGCACCCGTGAATTTGAGCAGATGGAATTGGAATTTTTCTGCAAACCGGGTACCGATTTGGAGTGGTTTAAATACTGGAAAGATTTCTGCCATAATTGGTTGTTATCGCTCGGTATGCGTGATGAGAACTTAAAATTGCGTGACCACGACCCGAAAGAGTTGTCCCACTATTCCAAAGCAACCACCGACTTTGAATTCTTGTTCCCGTTCGGTTGGGGAGAGCTGTGGGGCATTGCCGACCGTACCGATTTCGACTTGACACAGCACAGTGAACACTCCGGTCAACGGTTGGAGTATTTTGATCCCGAAACAAACGAGCATTATATTCCGTACGTCATCGAACCGTCGCTCGGCGCTGACCGTGTGCTGTTAGCTTTCCTTTGCGATGCCTACGATGAAGAAGTGGTCGATGCTGAGAAGAACGATACACGTGTTGTACTGCGTCTGCATCCGGCGTTGGCGCCTTTTAAAGCGGCGGTGTTACCGCTTTCGAAAAAGTTGTCGGATGATGCATGGAAAGTCTATGAAGAACTGTCCAAGTACTTTATGATTGATTTCGACGATGCGGGTTCTATCGGTAAACGGTATCGCCGTGAGGATGAGATCGGTACACCGTTCTGCATTACGTTTGACTTTGATTCTCTTGACGATAACTGTGTAACGATACGAGATCGTGACACGATGCAACAGGAACGTGTTGCTATCTCTGAACTTAAACTATATTTGGAAGAAAAATTAATGTTCTGATCCAAGCGGCATACTGTATCTTGTGCAGTATGCCGCTTTTTTTAAAAAAACTACTCAATTTTTTGCGGTTAGCCTGTTGACATTTTTCGAGTTTCGCAGTATGATGAAAATATAAATTTTAGTTATTTTGTCGATATATTTCAAAGACATGGTTTTGAAGTTTCTACTCGGTCGCCAAACCGGACCGAACTATCGATATAGACTTTGCTTTGAGCAGCACGTCTGTTTCGGCGGGAAACTTCTTTTCCTGCCGTTTTCTTTTCCGGAGGGGTAATAAATGAGGCTGCTGGAAGAACGCATCCTGCGTGACGGGGAGTGTCGTCCGGGCGATGTGCTGAAAGTCGATAGCTTTTTGAACCATCAGTTGGATGTGAAATTGCTGGATGAACTTGGTCGAGAATTTGAACGTCTGTTTCACGACAGTGGTGTCACGAAAATTTTGACGGTTGAGGCATCCGGTATTGCGGTCGCTTGTCTGGCTGCAAAGTATTTCAATGTGCCGGTCGTGTTTGCCAAAAAATCCAAAACAAGTAACATTTCAACCGATGTATACGCCGCATCAGTGGATTCGTATACGCATGGTGTTACCAATACCATCGTCGTGTCCAAACAATATCTTCATGCCGAAGATCGGGTGCTTTTGATCGACGATTTTCTGGCAAAAGGCAATGCGTTGGTTGGCTTGGCAGAGCTTGTAAAACAAGCCAATGCTACGCTCGTTGGTGCCGGCGCTGTCATTGAAAAAGCCTATCAGGGCGGCGGCAATTTGTTACGTGAACAAGGAATTCGAGTGGAATCACTGGCTCGTATTGCTTCGCTCGATCCCGAAACAGGAATCCGCTTTGTGGAATAAGGGTTACAATGCCGCTTGATAAGCGGTTGTAGCAATAAATAATGGAGGGGAAAAACACTATGAAAAAGACACTCGCACTTCTTCTTGCAGTTTCAATGCTGTTTTGCATTGTTGGCTGTGGGGAAAAAACCAATGGTGACTCGGATGTTCTTTCTATCGATGAAGTAACACTCACCGAAGCTGCAAAGATTACCGCTGTTGCCAAAGCCGATTTGAAGGTTGGCTTTATCTTCTTGCACGATTCCAACTCTACCTATGATAAGAACTTTATGGATGCAGCTGAGACCGCTTGCCAAAACCTTGGTCTTACTGCCGAGCAAATGCTTGTCAAAACCGGTATTCCCGAAGGTGAAGAATGCTACACTACCGCAAAAGAATTGGTCAACGCAGGTTGCCAAATCATTTTTGCCGATTCTTTCGGACATGAGCCCTACATGATCAAAGCAGCCAAAGAATTCCCGAATGTTCAATTCTGCCATGCCACCGGTACTCGCGGAAAAATTGAAGGTGTTGGCAACTATCACACCGCTTTTGCTGAAATCTACAAAGGCCGTTACTTGGCAGGTATTGCTGCCGGTATGAAACTCAACGAATTGATTGCCGCCGGCAAGTTCACCGCTGCGGAAGCAAAAATGGGCTATGTTGGCGCTTTCCCATATGCTGAAGTTATTTCGGGCTTTACCTCGTTCTATCTTGGTGCCAAATCTGTGTGTCCCACCGTTACGATGGACGTGCAATACACACAATCATGGTTTGACATTGAAAAAGAAAATTCCGCTGCGAAAGCTCTTATTGCTGCGGGCTGCAAACTTATCAGCCAACATGCCGACTCTTCCGGCGCTCCCTCTGCTTGTGAAGCCGCCGGTATCCCGAACGTTGCCTACAACGTAGATACTTCCAATATCGGACCCAACACCGCTATCATTTCTTCCAAAATTTCTTGGGTTCCCTATATGACGATGATGCTCAACGCAGTTATCGACGGTACAACCATTCCTTCCGACTACTGCGCTACCCTTAAAGAAGGCGCTGTTCAACTGACCACTCTTACCAAGAACGCTGCAGAAGGCACACAAGCCGCTATCGACGCTGCAAAGGTTAAACTTGAAAACAACGAATTGAGAGTGTTTGATACAAAAACCTTTACCGTCGGCGGTAAGGAACTCACCACATATCTTGCGGACGTTGTTGATCTTGGTGACTTCGTACCGGATACAGAAGCTATTGTTGATGGTCGTTTTATTGAATCCGAAAAGAGATCTGCTCCTTACTTCAATGTGATTATCGATGGTATTACCGTACCGAAAAGCTAATGTAGTGTAATGATGAGGCGGAGTACCCGTTTTTAGGTGCTCCGCCTTGTTCCATTGTTCAGCTTTGAAAAAAACGGCCTAACATTCGTTTAAGCCGTTGCTTTGAGAACTGAAAAATCAGGGGGTTTTAAAATGGGTTCCAACGTGGCAATCGAGCTCAAAGGGATTACCAAAACATTTGGTAAAGTTGTGGCGAACAAGAATGTGAATCTTGTGGTAAATCGCGGCGAAATTTTGTCAATTCTTGGAGAAAACGGAAGCGGCAAAACAACCCTTATGAATATGATTTCGGGAATTTATTACCCCGATAGCGGGCAAATTTTCATTAATGGCAACGAGGTTGTTATTCGTTCTCCAAAAGATGCTTTTGATTATAAAATCGGTATGATACATCAACACTTCAAACTTGTTGATGTTTTTTCGGCTACTGAAAACATTATTTTGGGGCTCAAAAGTGAAGGAAAATTTGATATTAAAACTGCCACACAGAAAGTGCACGAAATTAGTGACAAATACGGTTTTGATATTGATCCTGCAAAGAAAATACACGAAATGTCGGTTTCCGAAAAACAAACGGTGGAAATTATTAAAGTTCTTTATCGTGGCGCCGATATCTTAATTTTGGATGAACCAACAGCAGTTCTCACTCCGCAAGAAACCGATAAACTTTTTGCAATACTCCGCCGTATGCGTGACGACGGAAAAGCTATTATCATTATCACTCACAAGCTTCACGAAGTGCTTTCTCTTTCAGATAGAGTTGCTGTTCTTCGCAAGGGCGAATATATCGGCACGGTCAACACTGCTGATACAAACGAATCTTCCCTCACCGAAATGATGGTTGGCAAAAAAATAACATTGAACATTGCACGCAGTGAACCGGTTAACACCGAAGATAGGCTTGTTGTTAAAGATCTTAAATGTGTCAACCGTGAAGGTGTTACGGTTCTTGATAATATCAATTTCACTGCACGATCAGGTGAGATTTTGGGCGTTGCCGGTATTGCCGGTTCCGGTCAGCGCGAATTGCTCGAAGCTATTGCCGGTCTTCAACGAGTACAGCACGGCGAAATTGAATATTACGACCCCAAAACCGGCATAGTGGAAAAACTAAAAGACAAAACACCCATACAAATACGCGAACTTGGTGTAAGGCTTTCTTTTGTGCCCGAAGACAGGCTCGGTATGGGTCTTGTTGGCAATATGGATATTGTCGATAATATGATGCTTCGAAGCTATACCAAAGGGAATTCGTTGTTTTTGGAAAGAAAGGCGCCCAAAGAGCTTGCAAACCATATTATTGATGAGCTTGAAGTGGTGACTCCTTCGGCAAACACACCCGTTCGACGTCTTTCCGGTGGTAATGTCCAGAAAGTGCTTGTCGGCCGAGAAATTGCGGCTGCGCCCACAGTGCTTATGGCGGCGTATCCCGTACGTGGTTTGGATATCAATTCTTCTTATACCATTTACAATTTGCTTAATGAGCAAAAAGAGAAAGGCGTTGCCGTTGTTTTTGTTGGTGAAGACCTTGATGTTTTAATTGAACTTTGTGACCGCATCCTTGTTATCGGTTCGGGTCAAATCACGGGAATCGTTGATTGTCGCCATACCACCAAGGAAGAAATCGGCCTGTTAATGACAAAATCTCATGGAGGTGAACACCGTGGCTGAGAATCGTATGAAGGCCAATCACGAACCGTTTATTCACATTACCAAGCGCGATGATGTGGGTTTAGCAAAATCCACACTCATTCATTTTATCGGCATTGTTATCGCATTGATGATTAGTGCTGCCCTCATCCTTGTGATTACCGGTTCTAACCCCTTACAGATTTTTAAATCCATGTATGAAGGTGTGATAGGAACACCGATCGCCAATTCAGGCATCAATAAAAAATATATGGAATCGATGCACATTATGGCAATTCTTCTTTGTATTTCCTTGGCCGTTACCCCTGCTTTCAAAATGAAATTTTGGAACATCGGTGCCGAGGGGCAGGTGCTGATGGGTTGTTTGGCTTCTGCTTTTTGTATGATTGAATTTGGTGGGATAGTAGATAATACGGTGTTATTAATCATAATGCTGGTGGCAAGCATTGCTATGAGCACATTGTGGGCTCTTATTCCGGCTATTTGCAAGGCGTTTTGGGACACCAACGAAACGTTATTCACCCTCATGATGAACTATGTGGCTATGACATTGGTTTCGTATTTTATTATGGTTAAGGATAGATCCGGCAGAAGCGATCTGGGCATTATTAATGAACGAACAGGTTATGGGTACTTGCCGGAATTATTTGGACGTAACTACTTGTTTAACATTTTGATTGTTGCGGCTGTTGTTGTTTTTATGTTCATTTATCTCAAATACAGCAAACAAGGCTATGAGATTTCGGTTGTGGGGGAGAGCGAAAACACGGCCAAATATATTGGTATTAATGTAAAAAAAGTGATCTTACGCACAGTAGCCCTTTCCGGTGCTATTTGCGGACTTGTCGGTTTTATGATTATTGCGGGTGACAAACACTCCATTAATTCCTCAATTGTTGGCGGACAAGGATTCACTGCTATTATGGTTTCGTGGATGGCAAAGTTTAATCCTCTGTTAATGATACCGGTATCAATGCTGATTGTTTTCTTGAATGTGGGCAGTAAATTTGCCACCTCGGCGTTTCGCATTGATAACAGTATCGGTGATATTCTAACCGCAATTGTCATTTTCTCAATTATTGCGTGTGAGTTTTTTACAAGATATAAAGTGAATTTCCGCAGCGTGAAAAAGGGGGATAGGTCATGAATTTTCAAATGTTGATAACTTTTATTCAACAATCAATAAGACTTAGCTCCACCTTGCTTTTAGGATCTACGGGGGAAATCATTACTGAAAAATCCGGCAACCTAAATTTGGGTACACCGGGCATTATGGCTTCGGGTGCTATCAGCGGTATTGTGGGCGCTTATTTTTACACAAAATCCGGTGTACCCTTTCATCCCGTAATTAGTATTTTAATCACTCTTGCCTTTTGTATTCTGGGTTCACTGTTAACCACACTTATTTATTGCTTCTTAACCATCACACTCAAAACAAACCAAAACGTTACGGGCCTTGCGCTTACCACGTTTGGTGTTGGTATGAGTAATTTTATCGGTAGTATTATTAATCAGCAAATGGGCGGCACAGGCATTGCCGCCTTCCCCGAAATAGGCAAAGCATACAGAGCTTCGCTCCCGTTCGCCGAAAAACTCGGCGTGTTTGGCGATATCTTCTTATCCTACGGTTTTATGACATACCTTGCTGTGGTTATTGCGGTTGTGGTTTCCTTTGTTATTACAAAAACAAGAATCGGCCTTAACCTTCGTTCTGTGGGCGAAGCGCCTGCAACTGCAGACGCCGCAGGAATTAACGTGAATCGGTATAAATATGTAGCAACTTGTCTTGGTGGTGTCATTTCAGGAATGGGTGGTCTTTACTATGTCATGGACTTTGCTGCCGCAAATTGGCAAAACAACATTCTCGACCAATTTGGTTGGTTGTCTGTGGCTTTGGTAATTTTTGCCGTTTGGCGCCCGAATATTGCCATTTTCGGTTCGATCGTATTTGGTGCGTTATATGTTGTGGGTCCTTTCTTGCTAAATCTTAGTACCAAAGACCAGGAACTCCTTAAAATTTTGCCGTATTTAGTAACAATTATTATCTTAACGATTGTGAGTATGCGCAAGAAACGCGAACACCAACCGCCGCAAGGGCTGGGGTTGGCATATTTCCGTGAAGAACGCTAATCCAAAAGCGGGTGTGTACGAACCTTCACATCGGCTTTTCCCTTGACATGGTTTTGCTGTGTAAGGTATAC
>JAZRZU010000037.1:0-2470 GCA_045601465.1 Acutalibacteraceae bacterium | reverse complement strand
ACATTATTTTTAAGATTATGAAGAGAAATTCTGCGCTGGATTCCAAGAACTTTAATCGGCGCAAAATCATAACTCGCGTTTGGAACGATCCTTGATTCCATTCCGTTAGGATTTCCGGCAAAAAGAACTTCGGTTTCGACTTTGCCAAAGAAGACTACGTCGACATGTTCTCGGCAGGTATCGTGGACCCGACCAAAGTAACGCGTTCCGCACTTCAAAATGCCGCTTCGGTTGCCGCTATGGTGCTGACCACCGAATCGTTAGTGACCGATAAAAAAGAACCTACTCCGCCGATGCCTCCCGCACCGGCCGGTATGGACGGCATGTATTAAACAAAATAAAGCCGCCGACGTTGTCGGCGGGTTTTTCTGATATGGCAATGATGCTCATCTGCAACTGAAAAAACGGAGGTGCAAACCAACTGTTTGCACCGCCGTTTTTTAGTCTTATTGTTCGGCAAGGGCACGTTCCAACCAGATACTGCCGATGTCCCTTGCATTGTACAGACCATTCTTTTCACTCTTTTTCAAGATTCGCTCTTTGAGTGAAACTTCGGGGTCTGTCAGCAACAGTTGAACCTGAATCTTATCGGCTATCGTCATATCGCCGACAGTCTTGGTGGTCAGTATCTGCAACATCACGACGCACTTTTCCGCCATATCTCCATAGTAGAGAATATTGCCGCTGCGCACTAACGGTTTTCCTTTATAGGTCAAGAGTTTTTCTGCCATTGTGCTGTCCTCATTTCTTAATCGTTGAGATAGGAACGCACCATCACACGCAACAATTCATCACGATCGATCTTACGGATCAAGCTACGCGCATTGTTGTGAGTCGTGATATAGGTGGGGTCCTCTGAAAGTATATATCCAACAATTTGATTGATAGGATTGTATCCTTTTTCCTGTAACGCACTATATACATTCAATAAGACCTGTTTCATCTGCTGGTCTTTATCCTCGTTTACGGAGAACGTCATGGTTTTATCTAACATTCGGAATCCTCCCATCTTCATACTATCTACCAGTATACGCTATTGTTTGCAAAATTGCAAGAGCTTATGACCGAAGTGTACAGCCTTTTTCCTGTAACTTCTTGAAAATCTTCTTTAAAACCGGGTCAATATCGGCATCTGACAGTGTTGCTTCGGCGGAGCGGAAATACAAACTAAATGCTACGCTCTTCTTACCGGCAGCAATTTGTGCGCCTTGGTATACGTCAAACAACGCAACGTTTTCCAATAATTTTCCGCCTGCTTGCACGATGACCTTCTGAATGTCTGCGACTGGCAATTCCTCGTCACACAACAATGCCAAATCACGCTCGACAGCGGGGAAACGGGGAAGCGGTTTGTATAGCACGGTTACCTTTTCTACCGCTTCAAATAACGGTCTCAGTTCTAGTTGTGCCACATAGGTACGGGCATCCAACCCATACGTAGCGGCGGTGTCGGGATGTACTTCGCCAAAAGTACCGATGGTGATACCGTTTGCGAGAACAGCTGCTTGACGGCCGGGATGCAGATACGGCTCGGTACTGCGGACGAAGTCCGCTTTTACACCAAATGTGTTAAGCAGGACCTCCACCAATCCTTTAAGTGAGAAGAAATCTTCTTGCTTGCCGTATAATCCCAACGACAGCGCCGGAATTTCTTCGGGCTGTTGCGTAAGCGGAAGAGCATACGGACGGAACAACTTGCTGACTTCGAAAAATCTCACAGCCGGATTTTTGCGGTTATAGTTGGTGGATAAGACGCTCAGCATACCCGTGATCAGTTGGGTACGCATCACCGAATATTCCTCACCAAGCGGATTTAATAGCGTAACCGCTTGACGACGGGGGTCATCTGCCGAAAGGTTTAACGTATCTAATGCCTTGCTGCTGATGAACGAATAGGTGGTGATCTCCTGTACACCCTGTGCCATCAGTACATGTTTTGCCAGATCGGTGTGGCGGCGCTCGGGTAAAATATTGCCCCGTACGATCGAACCACGCATAGGTGTGGATACAATGTGATCATACCCATACACACGAATAATCTCTTCTGCAATATCCGCCCGTCCCTCAATATCATCACGGAACGAGGGAACCATACAGGTCAATACACCGTTTTCCAGCGTGGTAGTTATCTGTAAACGGTTGAGGATATCCACCATAGCCTCGGCGGGTACCTGTACACCCAGCAATGCATTCACGCTGTCCACGCTCACTTGTAATTTGCGAGGAGCAGGCAATGCTTCGTGACAATCCAGCACACCGTCCACGATATCACCCGCATCCAACTCCTCAATGAGTTGTAACGCACGATTCATGGCATATTCTACACCGCCGATATCCACGCCCTTTTCAAAACGTGCGGAGGATTCGGTACGCATACCCAACGTTCTGGCGGTATGACGCACGCTGTCACGGCGGAATTTTGCACATTCAAACAATAAGTCGGTCGTGTCCTCTTTGATTTCGCTGTTTA
>JAZRZU010000036.1:0-8980 GCA_045601465.1 Acutalibacteraceae bacterium | reverse complement strand
GGTACAGGCATGTTGGATGTAGCAGGTGCCGGTCTACTGTTACAAAAACTGGAAGGGGCGGGCGAAACACTATACCGCCATGATATGACGAAATGAGTGAAGGAATACAGCGCATTAAGTTGTGCGAGGATGTTGCCAACCATATAATTGAACATATCCGTTCACAAAAGTGGGCGGTAGGAACGAGACTGCCTTCCGAGCCGGAGTTGGCGCAACTGTTTGACGTCAGTCGTTCCACTGTACGTGCGGCGGTGCGCAGTTTACAGGTGGCGGGCGTGCTGCGAACACGCAGCGGTTCGGGCACTTATGTGGCAGATGCTGCCCCACTTGTCCTGGAAACACGGGAGCTGGCAGCGGTGATGGCAAATGCGGAAAACGTATATTCCTTGGTGCAGGCACGGTATATCTTAGAACCACAGCTTGCGGCCTTGGCGGCAAAAAATGTAGAGCAACATGAAATAGCCGAACTTTTTGAAATTCTTCACGACATGGAACAGCATACCGATCGCCATTTGTTGATGGCGCACGGGCATCGTTTTCACGAGTCGGTCGCACGATTTTCGCACAATGAAGTGTTGTATGGCTTTTACCAATCCGCAGCGAGCAGTCTGCGTGGTCTGCGTGTGCTGGATAGCTTGACCCTTACGGTGTTTTTGGAGGGAATCGATGAGCATCGTGCGATAGCAAATGCTATTGCCACCCATGACGATGCACTTGCAAAAGCGCTGATGCGCTCACATCTCAAAAAAGACTACGCAAACTATTTGAAACGTGCAGAGATATTGGAGTAGTGCAATAGGCGGTATATCCTTTGATATACCGCCTATTTTTATATTGCGTGTGCGAAGAAACTGTGATACACTAAAAAAGGCGGTGATTGCATGAAAACCGAAGAATTACACACATTAGTATCCTGTGTTTTGGACATACTGGAAATGATGATCGCATCGGGTGCAGAGGTTTACCGTGCTGAGGAAAGCGCACGTCGTATTTTGAAAGCGTACGGCATGAAACGAGTAGACATTTATGCTACGACCTCAAATATTATTTTATCGGTCGAGACGACCGACGGCAGGGTGAAAACGCATACACACCGCATGTCGCAAATAACGACCGACATGGAAAAGGTACACCGTTTAAACGATCTCGTGCGTCGTGTTACCGTTCAAACACCGGATATGCCTTCCCTTGTTGCACAGATAGAGGCTATCAAGGATACACCGCAGTACCCTGTGTGGGTAACCATTTTGTTTTATGGGATTATAGCTGCCGCCTTTTATCTATTTTTTGGGGGTAGAAACCTTTTAGAATGTGTAATATCCTTTGGGCTTGGTATCATAACAGGGTTGCTTACAAAAGTCCTCGACTCCATCAGCGCCAACAAGTTCCTCATAAAGTTCTTGTGCGCCTTTACTGCCTGTATGGTAACTTTCCTGTTTAAAACACTGTCTTTTATTGATAACGTGGATTATATTATCATCGGCAACATTATGTCGCTCATCCCCGGTGTTGGGCTGACCAATTCCCTGCGTGACCTATTTGCAGGCGACAGTATATCCGGAGTACTCAGACTCATTGAGGCGGCACTTTTAGCGCTTGCTATTGCATGCGGATATATTATTACCACCTTTATATTTGGAGGTGCCGTAATATGAACAATATCAATGCATTGATCGAGATCCTGGCAGCTTTTTGCGGAACATTGGGCTTTGGATTTCTCTTTAATATCCGTGGTAGGAAGTTATGGTATGCCGCTGTGGGTGGCCTGGGTACGTGGGCGTTATTTTTAGTGCTTGGGTTTTTGACTGAAAATGAAGCCTTACGATATTTTATCGTTTCTCTTTGCAGCACCGCATATGCCGAAATATTGGCAAGACGTTTAAAAACCCCCGCAACCACTTTTTGTATCATTACCCTTATCCCCTTAGTTCCGGGCGGAGCGCTTTATTACACCACAACAGCGGCTTTGAGCGGTGATACCGCACAGTTTATACCGAAACTTATCAACACAGTACAGCTTGCTGTGGCTTTGTCTCTCGGCATCGTCATCGTAACCGCCGCTTGCAAACTGTTTATCAAGAAGAAAGCAAGGTGAAGAATATGTTTGAAGCAGAAAAAATTAAAAATGAATGTGTTGCATGGATACGCAATTTCTTCGAACAAAACGGCAAAGGTTGCAATGCTGTCGTAGGTATTTCGGGCGGTAAAGACAGCTCGGTGGTTGCGGCTCTGTGTGTGGAAGCACTGGGAAAAGAGCGTGTAATCGGCGTATTGATGCCACAAGGACAACAGCACGACATCGATATGGCTTATTTGTTGGTAAACCATCTGGGTATTCAGCACTATGTTATCAACGTAAAGGATGCGGTAGACGCAGTTATCGGCAGTATGCCTACGCAACTGGACATCAGCACCTTAACACGACAAAACCTCCCCCCTCGTATACGTATGGCAACGCTGTATGCTGTATCCCAAAGCGTTAACGGTCGGGTAGCAAACACCTGTAACCTGTCGGAAGATTGGGTAGGCTATTCCACCCGCTACGGTGATTCGGTCGGTGATTTTTCGCCACTGTCCTTATTGACCGTTACCGAAGTAAAAGAAATCGGTCACAAACTGGGACTCCCTGCCTGTTTAGTGGATAAAACACCAATTGACGGCTTGTGCGGAAAAAGTGACGAGGAGAATTTAGGCTTTACTTATGCAGTGTTGGACCGCTATATCCGTACCGGCGAGATCGACGATCCCGCTATCAAAGAGCGGATTGACTATAAACACAGGATCAATCAGTTTAAGTTGCAGTTGATGCCCTGCTTTCAACCCGAATTTTAGGTGATCATATGGTAATTGATTTTCATACCCACGCATTCCCCGATGCGATAGCCTCACGGGCGATCACATCAATCGTTGAAAATTCAAATGGGAAATGCCATGCATGCAGCGACGGCACACTATCAGGTCTTTTACAGAATATGGATGCGTTTGGTATTGACGTATCGGTATTACAGCCGGTCATTACCAAACAAAGTCAGACAAAATCCCTCAACGAATGGGCAGCAAATGTTGTGTCTGACCGTATTATATCGTTTGGCGGGATTTTTCCGCACACGGATGATTATAAACGAGACATTGATTTTGTGTGTTCGTTAGGACTCAAAGGCATTAAGCTGCACCCCGAATATCAGCAATTTCATATCGACGCCCCCGAAATGTTGCGTTTATATGACTATGCGTTGTCAAAAGGGCTGATGATCCTGTTTCATGCCGGTGCTGACCCTGCTTACTCTCCTCCCTATCACTCCTCGCCAAAGCAGTTTGCCGCAATTTCCAAAGCAATGCGAGGCGGTGTCATGATAGCGGCACATTTAGGTGGTATGCAGTGCTGGAATGATGTGGAACAGTATTTGGTTGGCACCGATGTGTATATTGACACCTCGATTGGTTTTTCCTATTATCCTACCGAACAATTTTTGAGAATTGTAAAAGCGCATGGTGCAGATAAAATTTTGTTTGGCTCGGATGCGCCGTGGAGTAACGCCGAGCAGGAATTGGATGTCTTACGCTCACTACCACTTTCACAGGACGAAAAGGAAGCCATTTTGCACAAAAATGCCGCCCGGCTACTGGGAATATAAAAACCAAAAGGAGATTCCTCACAAAGAGGGATCTCCTTTTTATATTCATCGAAAATACGATAGCGTTCGCCTGAACAAACAGAAGCATATCGTATTTTTGTGTCGAAAAACGCCTTGACACAATATATAAAATGTGCTAAATTGATAAAGATAACAGAGCTTGGTTGGAAAATGTTGTATAATTTGCACGATTGAACGTGCCGGTTATAAAAACGTTAAAGAAAGGACCTGGTTTTATGAAACTTGTTTATGATGTCAACGCAACACCAAAACAAATGGGTTATCTTAACACACTGGCATTCGCATTTCAACAATTGCTGGCTATTATGGCAGCAACCATTGCCGTACCCGCTATCGTCGGTAACGGCATGACAGCTTCCGCCGCTTTGTTTGGCGCCGGCGTTGGTACACTCGTGTATCAATTGTTCACAAAATTTAGAAGCCCCGTATTTTTAGGCTCATCTTTTGCTTTTATCGGCTCTATGCTCGCCGCTTTTGCCGGCGCTACGTCGGCACAATTAGGCTTCTTAGGCTTGATTCTCGGCACCGCTTTCGCCGGCTTGGTATACGTTGTATTAGCAATTTGCGTGAAAATTTCCGGTGTTAATTGGATCAACAAACTGATGCCGCCTGTGGTTATCGGTCCCACCGTTGCCATTATCGGTCTCTCACTGGCCGGTGCCGCTGTAAAAGACGTGTTCTCCTATGGACCGCAAGATTCTAACGGTGCTTTTATTATGTCGGGGAATATTTGGGTATCCTTTATCTGTGCCTTGGTCACTTTGTTTGTGGTTATCCTCTGCTCAACCTACGGCAAGAAGATGGCAAAGCTCATCCCCTTTATCATTGGTATTCTTTCCGGTTATGCCGTTGCTTTAATTTTCACCCTCATTGGTTCCGCTACGCAAAATGAGGCGTTGATGATCTTGGATTTTGCACCTTTCAAAGCACTCGTTGCCGATGGTGTTACCTTGAAGACGTTCCTGTCCGTACCGGAATTCACCTTTTTGACGGCTTTAAAAGGAACGGGCGAGTTGACCGGCACCTATATGGCAACCATCGCTGTTGCGTATATACCGGTTGCTTTCGTTGTGTTTGCAGAGCACATTGCTGACCATAAAAACCTTTCCACCATCATCGAAAAAGATTTGCTTAAAGATCCCGGCTTACACAGAACGTTGCTTGGCGATGGTGTTGGTTCCATGGTAGGCGCTTTCTTCGGCGGTTGCCCGAACACCACCTACGGTGAATCGGTTGGTTGTGTTGCGATCACAAAGAATGCTTCGGTTATCACCATCTTCATCACGGCAATCCTTTCGTTAGCGATCTCGTTCGTCTCCCCCTTTGTTGCTTTCTTGGATTCGATTCCGGGTTGTGTCATGGGCGGTGTGTGCATTACCTTATACGGATTTATCGCTGTTTCCGGTTTGAAAATGCTGCAAAAGGTTGACTTGGAAAATAATAAAAATCTGTTTACAGCATCCATTATTTTGATCGCCGGTATCGGCGGTATGTCGTTGGCTATCGGTAAAGTTACACTTACCTCCATTGCCTGCGCTTTGATTTTAGGTATCGTTTCGAACTTGGTCCTCAGTCGTGCAAAAGACTAATATGAAGTAAAGAAGGGTTTTCGTCATGGCAAATGTTACCGTTTTTGACCATCCGCTGATTCAACACAAAATTTCGATATTACGTGCGAAAGAAACAGATCGCAAAAGCTTCCGTGAATTGGTGGATGAAATCACGATGTTTATGTGTTACGAGGCGTTGCGTGACCTGCCGCTTAAAGAGGTAGAGGTTGAGACCCCTCTTACCACCACCAAATGCAAGATGTTGGCGGGCGAGGATATTGCGGTTGTACCAATTCTTCGTGCCGGTCTTGGCATGGTCAGCGGTATTCTGAATATGGTTCCCAATGCAGCTGTCGGACACATCGGCTTATATCGGGACGAAGAAACGTTGGAACCGCATGAATATTACTGCAAACTCCCTAAGAAGATTGACGAGCGTCAGGTTATTCTGCTTGACCCCATGCTCGCAACCGGCGGTTCTGCGGTTGCTGCCATCAACTTTATCAAACAACATGGCGGTAAGCGGATTAAGTTTATGTGTATGATCGCCTCTCCTATCGGTATGGAGGTGCTGACAAAAGCGCATCCCGACGTCGATGTCTATTGTGCGCATATGGACGAACGCTTAAATGAACGTGGATATATCGTTCCGGGTCTCGGCGATGCCGGTGACCGCCTGTTTGGCACTTTGTAACTTCAATCGTCTAAGGGCAACCACCGCCTGGTGGTTGCCCTCTTTTTATTGCTTTTTTAAGGCTTATATGATAAAATAGGCACAGTTACAAAGGAGAGATCGTATGATTCGCACACTAATCGGAGACAAAGCTTTTTACAAACGGCTGTTTTCTCTTATGATACCTATCATGCTGCAAAACGGTATCACGAATTTCGTCAATATGCTGGATAATATTATGATCGGTGCGGTAGGCACGGCACCCATGACCGGTGTTGCGATCACGAATCAGTTGCTCTTTGTATTTAACCTGTGTATTTTCGGCATCGTATCCGGTGCCGGCATTTTTGGCGCACAGTTTTTTGGTTGTGGAAATACCAAAGGTGTGCAATATACCTTCCGTTTTAAAATATTGGTTGGCAGTTTCTTATCGCTCTGTGCGATTGTTCTGTTCCTCCTACTGGGCACACCGCTGCTCTCCCTCTATATGCAAGGTGAACAAACCGTTACCGACACGGTCGCTACCATGCAAAATGCGCAAAGTTACCTATCCATCATGCTGATCGGTCTTGTGCCGTTCACCCTTGTACAATGCTATTCCAGCACGCTGCGGGAATGTGGTCATCCTACCCTGCCGCTTGTTGCCGGTATTGTCGCCATACTGGTGAATTTGACATTGAACTATCTCTTAATTTTTGGAAAATGCGGTCTCCCCGCCTTAGGTGTGAAAGGTGCGGCACTGGCGACGGTCATTTCACGTTTCGCCGAACTGGTGGTTATTGTGGTTGCCTCCCATCGAAACGCCGCTGCAATCCCTTTTATAAACGGCGTTTATCGCAGCCTGTTTATACCGGCAAAACTGTTTGGCAGTTTGCTGGTGAAAGGGTTACCATTGATGCTCAACGAAACCATGTGGGCTACAGGCTTAGCCGTTGTCAATCAATGCTATTCCGTACGTGGTTTAGATGCTGTGGCTGCTTGCAATATTTCGCAAACGTTTTGGAATATTTTTTCCATTGCGTATATGGCAGTGGGTGCCGCAGCGAGTATAATCGTCGGACAAACACTCGGCGCCGGTCTTTTGAAAGAAGCAAAGCAAAACGGATATCGTTTGATTGCGTTTTCTTTTTTACTGGCTTTTGCCATGTCGATTCTGTATGCGATAAGCGCCGAGTTTATCCCCTTAGCTTATAATACTACCGACGAAATTCGGCATCTGTCTACCCGACTCATGCAAATCTCTGCCTTGATGATGCCGTTTGATGCACTGGTACACGCTGCGTATTTCACCGTACGTTCCGGCGGAAAAATGATGATTACCGCCTTGTTTGACTGCGGCTTTATGTGGGGAGGAAACGTGTTGCTTGCCTTTTTACTGAGTCATTTTACCTCGATTTCGTTCGTATGGATTTTTGCCATCATACAAGGGATTTCCATTGTGAAATCGGTTTTTGGTATTGTATTGGTCAGAAGCGGTTTCTGGGTTCGTAATATCGTATCCTCACAGGAGGGTGCCGCATGAAAAACATTGTCTTGATCGGCATGCCGGGGTGCGGTAAAAGCACCATTGGGGTATTACTTGCCAAAACACTTGTGAAAGAATTTGTGGATACGGATTTATTGATTCAAGCAACCTACGAAAAAAGCTTATGCGATCTCATCGCCCAGTATGGGTTAGAGGGGTTTAAGCGGTTGGAAAATGACCTAATTTCACAACATTCGTTTCAAAATTGCGTGGTGGCGACCGGCGGTAGTGCGGTATACGGCGAGGAAGCCATGAAAAAACTCAAAGAAAACGGGATACTGGTTTATCTAAAACTCTCTCCTGCCGATATTCTGGGACGCATTCAGAATATCACCACCCGTGGCATCGTGATGCCGCAAGGTTGTACCATTACAGAACTTTATGACCAACGTGCCCCCTTATACGAACAGTTTGCCGACCTTACCATTGATTGCAGTTCACTACACATTGAAGATTGTGTTGCCACTATTCTAAAAGCCATCCAGACAGGAGTGACAGACGATGTTATGTAACCTTCACACGCATACAACCTTTTGCGACGGGCATGATACTGCGGAGGAAATGGTCAAAGTCGCCATCGAAAAAGGGTTTTCCACGCTGGGCTTTTCGGGACATGGATTCACGACAACCGAAGAAGACTATTGTATGCAAGACACCCAAGCGTATATGAACGAGATTTTTCGTCTGAAAACTGCCTATGCGGATAAAATTGAAATCTATTGCGGCGTGGAAGAGGATGCATCGTATCCGCTTTCCAATCGTTCGGCATTTGAGTACATTCTCGGTTCATCCCACTACCTGACCATTGACGGTACAACGTATTCCATTGATGAATCGCTTGACGCTTTTAAACTTTGCTTAAAAAAGATGGATGGAGATTACATAAAACTTGCCGACGCTTACTACGATGCGTTTTGTCGCTATATTTTCACATACAAACCGGATATTATCGGACATTTTGATTTGATAACCAAGTATGATGAAAGACTGGGACATCCTTTCCAAAACGATCGAAATTATCAACAACTGGCATCCTCGTATATCGCCAAAGCCGCCCAAAGCGGAGCATTATTTGAACTCAATACGGGAGCGCTTGCCCGTGGACACCGTTCCACCCCCTATCCAGCTGAACCGCTGCTGTATACGTTAAAGAAAAACGAGGCAAAGCTCGTTTTAAACTCCGATTGTCATCGGGCAAATATGTTGGATTATTATTTCCATGAAGCACGTGATTTGCTTCGAGATATCGGATTTACGCACATCTACGGTTTTTCCCGTGGGGAATTTGTTGCAGAAACATTATAAAAGAGACGCGCGCTTGCCGAGCGGCTTTTCAGCGGTCGCGCGCTCTTCGATCGCGAACGCGGGCTGACGTTGCGAACGGAGTTGACGTTTAACCGCCGGGTCGCGAACGCGTTCGGTTTTTCCAGTTATCTCGAATATAACTGCCAAGTCGTCGAAAAATTGATTCGCGACGACGAAAATAGCGAACCGGCGGAAGTCGGCGAATCGGCGACGACCGCGGAACCGGCGCAAGACGCGCAAACGGCGGAAGTCGGCGAATCGGCGCAAGACG
>JAZRZU010000035.1:0-5080 GCA_045601465.1 Acutalibacteraceae bacterium | reverse complement strand
AAAAAAAAAAAAAAGGGGGGGGCCGACAGCCCAGGGCTTTTCTTCCCTTTTTTTGTTTTGAAAGATTAGTTGTCTTTGCCGTATAGGTTCAGACGGAATAAGCGAGATTCGTCCTCTAAGTCGGTACAGGTGACGGAGGCTTCGCCGATATGACTCCAATCGATTGCACTGGAAAGTGCGAGCAACTGTGTTAAGCGGCTTTTTAAATTTAATACGTCGCCATCGGGCGTATTGAGAAATACATCGCCTTTTGCGGTGGAAGCAAACTCCATTAGTCTGTTAAAATCAAAATTATGAATTTTTTGTTCTGCCATCAGTGATTCCTCCTTTGGTAGTAGGGCACCGTATAGTTTTTACCCTGGTTCATATTATATACAGTCAGAGAAAGGTCTGTCAAGCGGTGATTTAACAAAAGATTCATAAAATACATATTGACAGATGCTGGTGGGAATGGTAAAGTATAGGAAAGGTTAGCACTCGATTAGAAAGAGTGCTAATTCTCGGAAGAGGGGGTGGCAGCATGGAGATGGGCCAGCGGAAACAGCGTATCGTTTCTGCTATTGTGAATACGTATATCCGTACCGGTGAACCGGTTGGGTCCAAAGCGTTGGTAGAGGCGTTAGAGCAAGCGGTATCTTCGGCTACCATCCGCAACGATATGGCTGATTTGGCGGCGGAAGGGTTCTTGACACAGCCGCATACCTCGGCGGGACGGGTTCCTACCGCCAAGGCATTTCGGTTCTATCTTGACCGATTGTTGGATTATCGGCCTTTATCCGAGCAGAGCAAGCGGGAAATGGATGAGGTGCTTAGTACCGCAGCGGGTGATCCGGAGAAGGTCATTTCGGTGGCATCGGAATTGTTGGCGCACGAAACCGGCGTGGTAGCGGTAGCGGCAACGCCTGACCAAACCGAGTCGAAGGTGTTGCAGATCGAGTTTTTACAGGTTGGTCCTCGTGCGGTTGCGATTTTGCTCATGACCGATAACGGGAATCTGCATAGCCAGGTCTGCCGACTGGATACTCCTTGCGAGGCGCAGGTACTGGCTCAGATATCTGAGTGCGTGAATCGAGAGTTTGCCGGTAACGTGTTGTGCGATATTGGTGTAGCGCAGGCGCAGCGGTTATTGGTGCAGCTGGGCGAATACGGATTACGCTATGCGCCTTTGTTGACCGGGTTTATTGAGTTGGCTACCGAGGCTGCCGAAGCGGCGGTGCGGTTGTCAGGGCAGTTTAATTTGTTACAGCATCCGGATTATTTGCCGTCACAGGCAAAGTCGTTACTAACGCTGTTATCCAGACGTGAGTGGTTATCCGGTATGTTAGCCGCACATCCGCAAGGGTTGCGTGTGGTATTGGGCAGTGAGAGTTCACGGCCGGAATTGCAAGGTTCATGTATTATTGTGACACGGTATGCGCTGGGCGACCGAGAAAACGGGGCGCTTGGCTTGATCGGACCGGTACGAATGGATTATGCACGTGCCATTCCGCGCTTACAGTATGTAGCGCAGTCGGTCGGACGGTTACTGACACAACTACTGGAATAAACAAGGAGGGGTTTCCGTGGAAGAGGAAAAGAAGGATCTTATACCGGAGGACGAAATTACGGACGTTCAGCCGGAGGAAGAGAATAAGTCGGCAGAGCCTGTCAACACTGAAATTGCGCAGTTGCAAGAACAGTTGACACAAACGCAGGACCAGTATCAGCGGGTATTGGCGGAGTATGCCAACTACAAACGTCGCACAGACCAAGAAAAAGAACAGTTGGGATCGTTTGTCAAAGCAGAAGTGCTTAAAGCGTTGCTACCCAGCATTGATAATCTGGAACGTGCGGTAGACGCTCCTGACGGTGAGGATTACCGAAAAGGTGTTGAGATGGTCGTTCGCCAGTTAGGCGAGGCATTGGCAACACTGGGGTTGGAAGAAATTCCGGCGCTCAATCAAGTGTTTGATCCCGAACGGCATAATGCGGTCATGCGGGAGGACGCCGACGGCGTTGAACCCGAAACCGTTACCGAAGTCTACCAAAAAGGCTATGCGCTGGGTGCAAGGGTACTTCGTCCCGCAATGGTCAAGGTAGCAAACTGATTTTCGTATCATATATAGTTATAATAGGAGGCATTTTCCATGGCAAAAATTATTGGTATTGACTTAGGTACTACGAACTCGTGCGTTTCGGTTATTGAGGGCGGCGAAGCCGTTGTTATCCCCAACGCAGAAGGCGCACGCACGACTCCGTCGGTGGTAGCTTTCAAGAAGGACGGCGAGCGTATTGTTGGTCGTGTAGCAAAACAGCAAGCAGTTTCCAATCCCGACCGCACCATTTCGTCCATTAAACGGGATATGGGTACGGCTAAGAAAGTAGCCATTGATGACAAAAACTACACACCGCAAGAGATTTCGGCGATGATCTTGACCAAATTAAAACAGGATGCCGAAGCGTATCTGGGTGACAAGGTGACCGAGGCGGTTATCACCGTTCCGGCGTATTTCACCGATGCACAGCGTCAAGCAACCAAAGACGCCGGTAAAATCGCCGGTTTGGAAGTTAAACGTATTATCAACGAGCCCACAGCAGCGGCGCTTGCTTATGGCATTGATAAAGAAAACGACCAGAAAATCATGGTGTATGACCTGGGCGGCGGTACGTTTGACGTATCCATTATCGAGATGGGTGATGGTGTTCAGGAAGTGTTGGCAACCGCCGGTAACAACCGTTTAGGCGGTGACGATTTCGATCAGAAGATCGTCAACTGGTTGATTGACGGGTTCCGCAACGAGACCGGCGTGGATCTGTCGGCGGATAAGATGGCGGTACAGCGGTTGCGTGAGGCTGCGGAAAAAACCAAGATTGAGTTGTCCGGCGGTATGTCCAGCAACATCAATCTGCCGTTTATTACAGCGGATGCAACCGGCCCGAAACATTTGGATATGACGCTGACCCGTGCCGAGTTCAACCGTTTAACCGCCGATTTAGTAGAAGCGACCATGAAGCCTGTTAAACAGGCATTATCCGATAGCGGTTTGTCGGTTTCCGAAGTCGACAAGGTGTTGTTGGTTGGCGGTTCCACCCGTATCCCCGCTGTACAGGAAGCGGTGCAGAAGTTCATGGGTAAAGAACCGTTTAAGGGTATCAACCCCGATGAATGTGTCGCCATGGGTGCTGCTTTGCAGGCCGGTGTGCTCGGCGGCGAGGTAAAAGGGTTGTTGTTGCTTGACGTTACACCGCTTTCGCTGGGTGTTGAGACGATGGGCGGCGTTATGACCCGTGTTATCGAGCGAAATACCACCATCCCCACCAAAAAGTCGCAGATCTTCTCCACGGCGCAGGATAATCAGCCGTCGGTAGAGGTACACGTGTTACAGGGTGAACGTGAGTTTGCTCGTGACAACAAAACGTTAGGTATGTTCCACTTGGACGGCATTGCGCCCGCCCGTCGTGGTGTGCCGCAGATCGAAGTGACCTTTGATATTGACGCGAACGGTATTGTAAACGTGAGCGCCAAGGATCTGGGTACCGGTAAAGAACAGCATATTACCATCACGTCCAATACCAACATGTCCAAAGAGGACGTGGAAAAGGCTGTCAAGGAAGCCGAGCAGTATGCCGAAGAAGATAAGAAAAAACGGGAAACGGTGGAACTGCGCAACGGTGCTGACCAAGCGGTGTACCAGTGCGAGAAGTCGATTGAAGAGCTGGGTGACAAATTAGAAGAAGCTGACAAAACCGAGTTGCAGGCAAAGGTCGACGCTGTCAAAGAAGCGCTCAAAGGCGAGGATGATGAAGCGGTCAAAGCAGCGCAAGAGGAACTGATGAAGAAATTCTATGAAGTTTCGGAAAAGGTTTACAAGGCTGCTGCCCCGACCGATGGTGCTGCTCCCACCGAGGATGGTACCGTGCCGCCGGATGCCGGTGAGGGGTACTATAACGGCGAAGTTCACTAATGAAAAACTGTTCAGTCGGGCTTCGGGTTCGCCAAAGCCCGACTGATTCTTATTTGTGGAGTGTAACATATGGCTGGCGATAAACGCGATTTTTACGAGGTGCTTGGTGTACAAAAGGGTGCCTCGGACGATGAGATAAAAAAAGCCTATCGAAAAAAGGCAAAAGAATTCCATCCGGATTTGCATCCCGGTGACGCTAAAGCAGAGGCTTCGTTCAAAGAAGTGAACGAGGCCTATGAAGTGTTGTCGGATTCCCAAAAGAAAGCACGCTATGACCAGTTCGGTCATGCCGGCGTTGACCCGAATTTCGGCGCCGGTGGTGGCTATGGCGGCAGCTGGGGCGCACAGGATTTTGATTTCGGGGATATTTTCTCTTCCTTTTTTGGTGGCGGCGCACGTCGGTCCAACCCGAACGCACCTCGTCGAGGCAGCGATGCGGGGGCATCGGTGGTGATTTCGTTTGAGGAAGCAGCCGCCGGTTGCCGTAAGCAGGTAGACGTGCGGGTGGTGGAGACCTGTCGCACCTGTGGCGGATCGGGCGCTGCAAAAGGTACGTCGGCTACGACCTGCCCGAATTGCCGGGGTACCGGTCAAGAGGTACGGCAACAGCGTACACCGTTTGGGGTAATGCAAACCCAGACGGTTTGTTCACGGTGCCAAGGGAAGGGCAAGATCATTGAGCAACCGTGTTCGGATTGCCGTGGTGGCGGTCAAGTGCGGGTAACCACCAAGGTGGGAATCAATATTCCTGCCGGTATCGATGACGGACAGATCTTGACGGTGCGTGGCAAAGGAAATGCCGGGATAAACGGCGGTCCTGCCGGTGATTTAGAGGTGCAAATCTCCGTGCGTCCTCACCCGATCTTTGAACGGCAAGACTATAATCTTTTGTGCGAATTACCACTGACGTTTTCGCAGTTGGCATTGGGTGCCGAAATTGAGATTCCGACGTTGGAAGGGCGAGTTCCCTATACGATCAAGGAAGGAACGCAACCGGGTGAGTTGATTCGCTTGCGCGGAAAAGGGGTCCCGTACGTCAACGGACGTGGTAAGGGTGACCTGATCGCACGGGTAACGGTCGAAGTGCCAAAGAATTTGACCGGTAAACAAATGGAGTTATTGGAGTCGTTTGAACA
>JAZRZU010000034.1:0-3540 GCA_045601465.1 Acutalibacteraceae bacterium | reverse complement strand
CCCGTAGCAGCTCCGGCTCCGGCAGCAGCTCCGGCTCCGGCAGCAGCTCCCGCAGCGGCTGAGGCTCCCGCCCCCGCAGCGGCTTTGGCACCGGCAGCCGGCGCTGAGGTGGTATCGGCTCCGATGCCGGGTACCATTGTGGGTGTGAACGTATCCGCCGGACAGTCGGTCAAAGCCGGCGACGTTCTGCTGGTTTTGGAAGCAATGAAGATGGAAAATGAGATCATGGCACCCCGTGACGGCGTTGTTGCCGGTGTGCATGTAAACAAAGGCGATAGCGTGGATTCCGGCAAAGCGTTGGTTTCTCTGCAATAAGAATCGGGAAAGGAAGAGTTAAGAATGGCAAAGGTCGGAATTACCGAAACCATCCTGCGTGACGCACATCAGTCGTTGATCGCGACTCGTATGACCACCGAGGAAATGTTGCCGGCGCTTGAATTGCTGGATGATATCGGCTATCATTCGTTGGAATGCTGGGGTGGCGCTACGTTTGACGCTTGCTTGCGGTTCTTGAATGAAGATCCGTGGGAGCGTTTAAGAACGTTGAAAAAGCATATGCCCAAAACCCCCTTGCAAATGTTGTTCCGTGGTCAGAATATGCTGGGATATCGGCATTATGCGGATGACGTGGTGGAGTATTTTGTGCAAAAATCGGTTGCGAACGGTATCGACGTTATCCGTATTTTCGATGCGTTAAACGATATTCGCAACCTGGAAACGTCCATCAAAGCGGCGAAAAAAGAAAAAGGCGCTCACGTACAGGTAGCGGTCAGTTACACGACCGGTCCTGTTCATAACGTGGAGTATTTTGTCAAATATGCGAAGCAGCTGGAAGAAGCCGGTGCCGATTCCATCTGTTTGAAAGATATGGCGGGCTTGCTGGTGCCGTATGACACCTACACGCTGGTCAAGGAATTGAAAAAAGAGGTTTCCATTCCGATACAGCTTCACTCGCATGCTACGGCCGGCATTGCCGACATGGTGTTGATGAAGGGTATCGAAGCGGGCGCTTCGGTCATCGATACGGCGCTTTCTCCGTTGTCAATGGGTACGTCCCATCCGGCAACCGAGTCGATGGTCGCCGCATTAGCCGGAACCGAGTACGATACCGGTTTGGATCTCGTTAAGCTCAACGAGGTCAGCCACTATTTCTCCGGCTTGCGCAAAAAGTATCTGGAAAGCGGTCAGCTGAATCCGAAGATGCTGGAAGTGGACACCAATGCGTTGATCTATCAGGTACCGGGCGGCATGCTTTCCAACTTGGTAAGCCAATTAAAACAAGCCGGTCGAGAGGACCAATTAGAGGAAGTGCTGGCAGAGGTGCCGCGGGTGCGTGCCGATGCGGGATATCCGCCGCTGGTTACGCCTTCCTCCCAGATCGTTGGTACACAGGCGGTGTTTAACGTCATTGGCGGGGAACGCTACAAGATGGTAACCAAGGAATTCAAGGGCTTGGTGCGTGGTGAGTATGGCGCAACGCCTGCTCCGATCGATCCCGAATTTATTAAAAAGATTATCGGGAATGAGGAGCCGATTACCTGTCGGCCCGCCGACCGTTTGGATCCGGAACTCGATAAGTTGCGTGACGAAATGAAAGAGTGGTATGAGCAAGAAGAAGACGTGCTCAGCTATGCGCAGTTTGGTCAGGTAGCGCTGAAATTCTTTGAGAAGCGCCGCAACGAAAAATATCACATTGACGGAAACCACTTGAATGCTCAAACGCAAGTGCATCCGGTCTAACAGCATACCCATAAACTGTATCCGAAAGCCTCTTTTTTGAGGCTTTCGGATACCTGTGTATAAAGGAGTGGTTTTCATGATACGTAGTATGACCGGATATGGTCGTCATCAAGCGGTCGTGAACGGGTGGGACGTCACGGTGGAACTCAAATCCGTGAACCATCGGTACTTTGAATATTCATCCCGTTTGCCCCGCACTTGCGGTTTTTTGGATGATAAACTTAAAAGCTACTTACAACAACATATTTCCCGTGGCAAGGTGGACGTGTACGTGTCGTTGGATGCGGTGGAAACGGCGGACAGCGTGGTGTCGGTGAACATGCCGTTGGCGTTGGCATATCGGGACGCACTTGCCCAGATGAGTGAAGCGCTGGATATTCGCAATGATGTTTCGCTGATGAACATCGCTCGTTTTCCCGATGTGCTGACGGTGCGCAAAAGCGAAGCGGACGAGGATGCCATTTGGGATGCGGTGAAAACCGTAGCCGCTTCGGCTTTGCAAAAGTTTATTGCGATGCGTGAGCTGGAAGGACAGCGGATGCGTGAGGACGTGCTGAACCGTCGTGAAACGATTTTGTCGGCGGTTGCCGTTGTGGAAGAACAGTCTCCGAAAACGGTACGTGAACACATGGAAAAAGTGGAGGCACGTATGCGGGAACTGCTGGACGGCGCAGCGGTGGATGAACAACGGTTGCTGACCGAAGCGGCGGTGTTTGCCGATAAGATTGCAACGGCAGAAGAAACCGTGCGGTTGCGCAGTCATTTGGATCAACTGCAAACGTTGGTCATGGCGGACGAACCGGTCGGCAGAAAGCTGGATTTCTTGGTACAGGAGATCAACCGTGAAACCAACACCATCGGCTCCAAAGCACAGGATCTCAAACTGGCGCAGTTGGTTGTGGATATAAAAGCCGAAATTGAAAAGATTCGGGAACAGATTCAGAACATCGAGTAAACAATCGTGCGGAGGGGAGAAAGATGCGTCTTATCAACATAGGGTTCGGTAACATGGTGGCGGCCGGTCGTTTGGTGGCGATTGTCAGTCCGGAATCAGCGCCCATCAAACGAATCATTCAGGATGCGAAAGAGAAAGGTACGCTGATTGATGCCACGTACGGGCGGCGCACACGTGCCGTGTTGATTACCGATAGTGAACACGTCATCTTGTCGGCGGTACAACCGGAAACGGTCGCCAATCGTTTTGAAACGGACGGAGAGGAACAAGGGCATGGCAACTGAAACAGCACGTGGATTATTGATCGTATTTTCCGGCCCATCGGGTTGCGGTAAGGGTACGGTAGTGGCCGAAATTTTAAAACAACGTTCGGATACGGTGCTGTCGGTTTCGGTGACCACCCGTTCACCACGTCCCGGTGAAATTGACGGAGTACATTATTCGTTTATTAGCAAGTCGCAATTTGAGCAGATGATCGGGGATAATGCGTTGCTGGAATATGCCCAGTATAGCGGGAACTATTACGGCACACCCCGTGCGGCGGTGGAACAACAACTGGGTGCCGGTAAAAACGTGATTTTGGAGATCGACGTACAGGGTGCTTTGAAGGTCATGGCGGGTTGTGATGACTACCTGTCGGTGTTCTTAGCCGTTCCGTCCATGGACGAGTTGGAGCATCGGTTACGGGGGCGTGCAACCGAAGACGAAGCGCATTTGCAAGCTCGTTTGCAAGCGGCGTCGTTTGAAATGGCGCACAGCGACCGCTATCAACACGTGATCGTGAACGATACGGTGGCAGATACGGTGAAACAGCTCAACACGATTATTGAAACTGAAAAAATGCG
>JAZRZU010000033.1:0-8397 GCA_045601465.1 Acutalibacteraceae bacterium | reverse complement strand
ACCTTGGCAGGCTTGGCATTCGCCGGCGAAGCGCCTTTAAAAGAATATATGGAAGAACCGCCAAAACGTCGAGATGAGCCGATACTCAACCAGTATATGTTGAATCAAATTTTAGTGACAGGCGGGTTTACCGTTGCACTTTGTACAGCATTTTTACAATTAGATGTTTCAAAACTACTGTTTCGATATACGACTGCGCCGGTACATTGGATGACGGCATTTTTTGCTCTTTTTGTTTTTTGCGGTGTTTTTAACAGCTTTAACGCTCGTACCACACGGTTAAATTTGCTATCACACTTGGGAAAAAACCCCCTGTTTGTGTTGACCATGACACTCGTTACCGCTATACAAATCGTTCTTATCTACTATGGCGGCTCTTTGTTCCGAACGGCGGGTTTATTGCCTCGTGAACTGTTATATATCCTGGCAATTTCCGCGCTTGTCATCCCATTTGATCTGTTTCGAAAAAGTATTCTGCGACTATACCGACGACACGGCACCCTTTGATTAGCGTACCAATATTCGTTCATACTATCATCGAGGTGGTTGAGCTTGAATATGGTACGCAACAAAGCCAAAGCGGTTTTGAAAGGACATCGTCACACAACCTTTGGAATTCAACTATTGATCAATACCACGCAATTCTTGGTGATAGTTGCGGAATATATCTTTTTTTTACGTCTGCCAAACGCTTTGACTCTTTTTCTGATTTTTGCGCTCGATCTATTACTCATCTCCCCGCTTAAAGCCGGCAAACACGTGTATTATTATTCTCTCGTCACACAAAACCAGTCCAACTTCCGCCGGTTGTTCCATTTTTTTGGAGCCGAATACCAAAAAAGCATTGCGTGGAGGCTACGACTGTGGACACGCCGTTTACTCTATAACAGTATCTTTTGTATTCCTTGTTCATTTTTTCTGTATTTTAGTCAACAAGCAGAACGCTACGGCAACTATACGATCTCGTTAATTGCCTTAGCGTTCTTTGTTATCCTCATGGTTTTTGCTTTTCTAATAACCGAGATCCTTCTGCTGCGCTATCTTCCGGCTTCTTATTTATTAACAACAACCGATGCCGCAAAACAGGCCTTTCAGATAACAAAACAAATTAGCAAAGGGAACCTACAAAACTTTCTTCATCTATACCTATCTTTCGTCGGATGGTGTTTTTTATTTCCTTTGGTTGTCCCGTTCTTTTACATCGAACCTTTATTTCAGATACAACGTGCGATTCTCATGGCTGAGTTGATTTCAAAGAATTCCAGACTGTTTTGTCAACAACACTTGAAACGTCTTAGAAATCATGGTAAAATAATGAACGATTTTTAATATATTTTGGGAGGCACCATGATTACCGTATCGGATTTAGGGATTAATTTTAGCGGTCAAAACCTCTTCACTCATGTGAACCTGTTATTTACGCCGGGTAATTGTTACGGCGTGATCGGCGCAAACGGCGCAGGAAAATCGACGTTTTTACGCATTTTGTCGGGTGATTTAGAGCCATCCGCCGGTGAAGTCATCATTGATAAGAAAAACCGTATGTCTGTTTTAAAACAGGACCATTATGCATACGACGACTATACCGTTTTGGATACGATCATCTTAGGAAATCCTCGTTTGTATGAAATCATGAAGCAAAAAGAAGCGTTGTATGCCAAGGAAGACTTTTCTGAGGAAGATGGTGTATTGGCATCCGAGCTTGAAGGCGAATTTGCCGAGCTTAATGGTTGGGAGGCTGAAACCGAAGCAGGACAAATTTTGCAAGGTCTTGGACTTTCTACTGATATTTTATACCAGCAAATGAACAGCTTACCGGATAAGGATAAGGTTAAAGTGTTGTTGGCACAAGCCTTGTTCGGACAACCGGATATCATTTTACTGGACGAGCCTACAAATCACCTGGACATCGCCTCTATCGCCTGGCTGGAAGATTTTTTGATGGATTATATTGGGACGGTTATCGTAGTGTCACACGACCGTCACTTCTTAAACAATGTTTGCACACACATTGTAGACGTGGATTATAATAAAATCAAAATTTACGTCGGCAACTATGATTTCTGGTATGAATCCAGCCAGTTAATGCAAAAAATCATGAGAGAGCAGAATAAAAAGGCAGAGGATAAAATCCGTGAATTGCAAAACTTCATTCAGCGCTTTTCAGCTAATAAATCCAAATCCAAACAAGCAACCTCTCGTAAAAAATTAATTGAAAAACTAACCGTTGAAGAAATGCCCGCCTCATCTCGTCGTTATCCGTTTGTGGGATTTTCGATGGACCGTGAAGCAGGCAAAGAAATTTTAGCAGTCGAAGATCTCTGCTTAACCGTCGACGGAAACACCATTTTAAACAAAGTATCCTTCCGCGTTAATAAGGGTGAAAAAATTGCATTTGTCGGTGAAAATGAGTTAGCGATCACCGCACTGTTCCGCATCTTAGCCGAGGAGATTCAACCCGATTCTGGTAGCTTTAAGTGGGGCGGTACCACCTCGCAATCTTTCTTCCCGAAAGACAATTCCGCATTCTTTGAAAACTGTGATCTAAACCTCTTGCAATGGTTAAATCAGTATTCTTCCGATAATACCGAAACCTATTTACGAGGATTCCTCGGAAAAATGCTTTTCTCCGGTGACGATGTTCAAAAACCGGTCAAAGTTTTATCCGGTGGTGAAAAAGTACGGTGTATGCTTTCCCGTATGATGATGTTTGGCGCCAATGTTTTGGTGTTAGACCAGCCGACCAACCACCTCGACCTGGAATCCATCACCGCCGTCAACGATGGATTAATTGCCTTCCCCGGCAACGTCTTATTCTCCTCATATGACCACCAGTTTATCGAAACCATCGCCAATCGCATCATCGAATTCCGTGCCGATGGTACCATACTTGACAGAACATCCACCTATGATGATTTCTTGGAATGGAAAGCTACCCATCAGCTGTAAAAAGAAACCGAAAGGCATGTCGCCTTTCGGGTGCTTTTTAAGTTTATACTTACTTGTCGTTTGTGAGGTCACCATTGCCACTAACAGGGATCACATCGCCAAGATATGTCGGCTTAGGTTTAACAATACACATAACAAAATCTTTAAGCCTTGCCAAAACCTCTCGAAAATCCCTCATAGACTGACCTGCATATGTGTGCAGGTCAGCGGATACACCATAGGCTTCTACACCCAACTGCTGAGCAATATACAATGCACGGTACAGGTGATATTCCTGTGTTACGATCATTACCTTCTCTGCCCGAAATATCTCTTTCGCACGATATATTGTTTCGTAGGTAGAAAAACCGGCATGATCCATGAACACGTTCTCAGAAGGGACACCATTTTCGATGGCATAGTTTTTCATAGTCCCAACTTCATCATAGTTCATACGACCATGATCGCCACTCATCAACAGTTTTGGTGCAACACCTGCGTCATAAAGTTCAAGACCGCACAATAAACGATCTCGGAGCATATCGCTCAGACTGCCATCATTGCGCACCCGACACCCTAGTACAATAATACAATCAACATCCTTAACAGATGAGGCATTTTCAACCGTGAGAATGTGAGCTTTACCAACCGATTTCACATGAGCGTTAAGGGCAAATAATACAGCAACTCCCACGACGACAAATACTGATAGTACTACCATTATATTGCGAAATATTTGTTTTCTTATTTTCATGCTTTCTTCTCCGTTTTTACTCTGTTTTTTGCATTTCGACGATCCGAGGCGCATCATCACAACAAGAACTAGGAACGTATCCCTTCTGTAATTCTTCTTTTTTTATCAATCCACAGCAATGCTTTATCACCATCGCCGCTAACAATATAATATAGGCTGCCGCTGAAAAACCGGCAATATAGATAAACAGGCACCACGGATACGGTACCACTGCTTGCACAAGTGAATAGACAGGAAGTGAAGGTTCACAGTAAGGACTAATCAAAAACATATTAAAGGTTTCCGTTTCAAGCAATCCGCTAAGACACGCAATTTCATTCATCACCATAGCCAGTAATATGCAGACAGCAAAAACAGGAACAGCCTTAAATATAGTTTTATGTTTAACCTTTACATAACCCGATCCTAATAGGTAAATACCAACGGCAATCATCATCCCGTGGCAAATCATCGTCTGAATATTGATGCCGATGGTTGGGACAAAAACTTGGGGCGGATAGAACATGACACAAAGTCCGGCAAACGGTGAAAACGTTGCCAAATACGCACACAGAGAAGTATGCACTTTGCGGTGACGTATCAATCCCGCAAGAAGACTTATGTACATCGGTGTGGAACAAAACTGAAACGGAAACGCATACCACTGATAATCGGCTAAAATCGTCGTTCCGTCATAAGTGAAAGTATAGTTTATCTGCTTGTACACTTCCAAAACAAGAACGATAATAGCAGAATAAAGCAATACCCGCCGCACGAATTTCTCATCAGCGGCTTTGCCAAACCGTAAGAGTAATATACCCGCTACGATTGACAGAGTAAAAAATAAAAGATGAAACCACCCATACATTGTCGGTGTCTGCATATCTGCGTCCAATATTTCAATCAACCTGCCCCAAAATTCCAAGAAGTCCACCCTCTTTATTTTTGTTATGCATATAATTCTATTATACTCACTCTTTTTTGACAATCAATAGTCTTATAAATTAAAAATTTATCCAAAATTGTATGCTCGATAATTGACTTTTTGGGAGATTTTGGTTATAATAAAATATAGTATTTCACCTATTTCAAATTTTGCCGATTCCTTTCGGCTTTGTAGGAGGTTATGTTTTATGACAAAGTATAAATGCACAGTCTGCGGAGAAATCTTTGAGGTTGCCGCAGGCGAAGTGGCTGTCTGCCCCAAATGCCACCAAAGCGGTGACAAGCTTGAAGTAATCGAAACTTCCCCCAAATCCAAATATGCGGGAACCCAAACCGAAAAAAACCTTGAAGCCGCTTTTGCGGGTGAATCGATGGCCAGAAACAAATATACATATTTTGCTTCCAAAGCAAAAAAACAGGGCTTTGAGCAGATTGCTGCTCTCTTCTTAAAAACTGCCGACAACGAAAAAGAACATGCGAAAATGTGGTTCAAGGAACTCCACGATGGCATCGGCGATACAGCTGACAATCTTTTAGATGCTGCCGAAGGTGAGAATTACGAATGGACCGATATGTATTCCGGTTTTGCAGATACCGCAGAAAAGGAAGGCTTCCATGAGCTTGCTCAAAAGTTCCGCTTGGTGGCTGCCATTGAAAAGCATCATGAAGAAAGATACCGTGCTCTCTTGAAAAATGTGGAAACGGCTGCTGTCTTCGAAAAGAGCGAGGTTAAGGTTTGGGAATGCCGTAACTGCGGACATATTGTTGTCGGCACCAAAGCGCCGGACGTGTGCCCCACCTGTGATCATCCTCAAAGCTATTTTGAGATCCACGCTGAAAACTATTAATTGCTTTCACGTATTAAAAAGCCTGCAACTTTTTAGTTGCAGGCTTTTTCTCATTTACCTCGGGTATCCAATGAACCTTTAAAAACAAAAAAGCGGTCGTACAAAAATTCCAGAACAAAATTCAACAGCATGGATACGGCGAGTACCAAATACTCATTCCATCCCCATTTATCCACTAAAAACGTACCGCCCCATGTGGATAGCGGTAAAAATACCACATAGAAAATGGAAACCTTTAATAGTGCAATCGGGATGTTGTTGGCAGACTTGAATGTAATATTCCGATTGAGTGTAAAATTCCAAAGAATGGATAAAATCAAAGCGGTCATATACGCAACCGTGTAATTCCATTTTAGTACGGTATTCATCAAGGCAAAAGAAAGTGTTTGAACGATACCGGCACTTATAGAAAACAATGTAAATTTCACTGCCCTGATGAATTCTATATGTTTATTTTCCATCATTTTCCCCTCCTATTAACGACAACTATACCACAAAAGATTTGTAATTACAAGAGTTATCACCTTTCAGGTTATCACAGCATAATATGGTAACGGGAGGTGATTTCATTATGACTGTTTGCGTTTGCAAAAATATTTGCACAAACATTGTACTTGTTATCAGTGCCATTATCGGTGTAATTGCGGCATTCTTACGCATTACCGGCGTTATCACGATATCCGCTGCATTCCTTTGGGTAACATTTGGAATTGCCATTGTATATCTGGCAATTCTTCTGTTTAGCGTGCTTTTAGTACCACGTCCAAATCAACCGAATTGCACAGATTCGACTGCTTCATCGCTTATTATCGGTGTGCTTGGAACCGTGCTGTTTTCCGTTATTTTGCTGGCAATTCCTTTTGCTGTTACCAGCGTTGTCGGTGCAATTTTTACGGGTGCTTTACTATTTTTCTTTTCGCTGACGATCGGAGCAACCGGTTGCTTGGTTCAGCAATTAATCTAGTTAAATTTTAACGACCCTCTTAAAATAGCCCTTGCTCACATTGTGAGCAAGGGCTATTACTTTTTTTAGGAGTGTTTAGCAGATAAAATTTCTTTATCGCTTGTAAAATGGCTACCGCTGTTTTGTTCAAATAAACTAAGTAGTTTTGAAATGGTCAATTTTTGTTTTTCTTCGCCACGAACGTCAACTACAATGCGTCCCTCGTGTAACATGATAAGACGATTGCCGTAAGCAATGGCATCGTGCATATTATGGGTAATCATCAAGGTTGTCAAATGATTTTCCGACACTAACTTATCGGTAATCTCCAACACCTTGGCTGCCGTTTTAGGATCGAGTGCGGCGGTATGTTCATCCAAAAGCAACAGCTTTGGACGATTAAGTGTCGCCATTAGCAAGGTAATCGCCTGTCGTTGACCGCCGGAAAGTAATCCCACTTTACAGGATAACCGTTCCTCTAATCCAAGTTCCAACGTGGCGAGCAATTCTTTATATTGCTTACGTTCGGATTTACGAATACCCCACACCAGTTTCCGTTTTTTCCCACGCCGAGCAGCAATGGATAAGTTTTCTGCGATTTCCATATCCGGCGCAGTCCCTTTCATGGGATCTTGGAAAACACGACCGAGGAATTGAGCACGCTTATGCTCCGGCATGGACGTAACGTCAATGCCATCAATTTCAATCGTACCATAATCGGGTTTCCACACACCGGCGATGGCGTTTAACATGGTGGATTTTCCTGCTCCGTTACCACCGATCACCGTGACGAAATCACCATCTTCTAACGTGAGATCAAACCCACATAAAGCCATTTTAGCATTGACGGTACCGGGATTAAACGTTTTTTGCAGATTCGTAATTTTAAGCATCGGTGTCACCTCCCGGTGCATAGAGGGATTTCTGTTTGGTAAAATACTCCGTTTTCAAATACGGAACTGCCAAAAAGATAGCCACGATCAGCGCAGATAACATCTTTAAATAGTCAGTTTTCAGACCCAACAATACCACGAAATTATAAATCACATAATAGACGATACCGCCACCGATGACGCCAATGAGGCTGACAACAAAATTCGGCTTGATTTTCAATGAAACCGACAAGCCGATGAAGATAGCCGCAAGACCGATGACAATCGCACCACGGCCATCGTTAATGTTTGCTGATCCTTTATACTGTGCCAGCAACGCACCGGCAAATGCAACAATGCCATTGGAAATTGCTAACCCCAATACTTTATTGAACTTAACGTTGATTCCCTGTGCACGGCTCATGTCCGGATTATCACCGGTAGACTTCAACGTAAGACCAACCTCGGTATAGAAGAACAGCCACAATCCAATGATCATCACCACAATAATGCTGCCCGCCATTATGATGGCACCGATATTATCACTCATATTCAGCAAAAGGTCATAAGAACGAGCATTGATAGCAATTAAGGATTTCCCCCCGAGGATCGACAGGTTAACCGAATACAAAATAAGTTGTGTCAAAATGCCCGCCAGAATAGACGGAATACCGAGCGCTGTATGAAACAATCCGGTGAGTACGCCGGTCAGCATACCGGCAATAAAAGCCAATAATACGCTGATCCAAGCGGGTACACCGTTCGTGATAAGTACGGCGCATACGCAAGCGCCTGTACAGATAGAACCGTCCACCGTTAGATCTGCAATATCCAATATTTTGTAGGAGATATAAACACCAATTGCCATCAATCCCCAAATCAGCCCTTCGGCCACTGCGCCGGGTAACGCATAAAAGAAAACCATAATTACCTCAACCTGTACTTATTTTTGGGGAATTGCGATCCCCAGTTGATTGCAAAGTGTCTCGTTAAACACAACAGTAGGTGTTAACGTCTTAATCTCAATATCCTCTACTTTTTTCGTACCAAGCAACACTTGAGCTGCCATTTTACCGGTTTCACGGCCAAGCTCGGTATAATCGATTGCTAAGCTTGCATAGCAGATGG
>JAZRZU010000032.1:0-9198 GCA_045601465.1 Acutalibacteraceae bacterium | reverse complement strand
TAGGTGCATTCACACCGTCTGTTGCTGTGATCAACGTAGTAACAGGTGTCAGCGCCTCGGGCTGTCTCGCAATATAGGTTTTATAGTCATCCGCCAAATTAGCGGTGGCCAGGTTTTCCATGTTGTTTTCCGTATACAACTGCGCTTTGGCACCGTATTCCAGGATATCTGCTAACAGGTTGCACAGCTTCTCATTACCGGGAGCCTTGCGCAACATGTTGTAGCAGTAATCGGCAACACTGTACGTTTTGGTTGCAATTGCCGTTTCACCAATCTTCAACGTAGCGGTGATGTCATCGTTTATCTTGCTGGCGTCAATGTTATCAAAACGATAAACGTAGCGACCATTCACATCGGTTGTCGGTGCAGTTACCGTTTGTTCGGTATCGCCTTGTGTAAACGTAACCGAAGCATCGGTATGGCCAGCCAGGTCGGCAGGATCAACCTTGTAGTTCAAAGCAATATCATCCGACAAGGACAAGGAAGCGCCGGCAAAAGCAGGATTAAATTGCTCAATGTCGTCAATGATATACGACTTTTCAGACGTGCCACAGAGTGCGTAAAGTTGCAGATAGGTATTGTACCCTTTGTTGTATGCTACAGTTGTATGATCTACCGGTTCACCTGGATTTGCCAGCAAACTCGATTTTTCTCTCATGTCAGCGTAGCGTGCTGTAACCTTTTGCGGTACACCGGCTTTGACTGTTACACGCCGAATAGCATAGACGAACATCGTATCGGTTGCATCACCACGACGGATACGAATCTCAAATTCCATATCGGTGTCGGCTTGGATCCAGAAAGAGACACCTTGGTAATCGCCATACGAACCACCGGTTTTATAAGGCCCAAATTCGGCAACACTGTTGTTTACAGTGGAAGTAGCTGCAACAGCGGGAAGGGTTACCTTTAAAGCATTACCAGTAGGATCTCGGGGATCGGTTACGGCAGCAAACTGCGTTTGAACGTTATAAGCTGTATCGTTGGGAGCCAGGACGGCAGTACCCGTTCCGGTCATAAATTTATCGATTGCGGTGCCGGCAACAGCTTCTTGGTTATCTTCTAACAATTTCTTGTACTGTTTAACATCGTCAATGGTGAAACCTCTATCCATAGACTTGTCAGAGAGTACCACGAATTTCACGTACAACGGACCGCCTACCAGCGAGTACGGTTGCGCAACAGGTGTGCCGGGATCGGCATTCAAACTGACGGCTGTTTTAATATCCTCATACCGTACACGGACCTCTTTGGTTTCGCCAACGCCCAACGAAACACGACCAAGTGCGTATTCTGTTTGTGCGCCTCTTTGGATACGAACTTCTATTTTAATCGTGGTATCCGCTTTGACCCAGAAAGAGATACCGTCATATCCCTCTTTACCGTAATACTCGAAGACGGTATAGGAAATCTTGTCTGCCACAGCTGTTTGCGGAACGGTAACTTGCAAGGATTTACCGGTGGCGCCGGATCTCGGATCGTTAATAGCAGCAAAGGTCGGTGCTGCTTGGGAAGCATACCCTTCGGTTCTGGTCAGGGCATTTGAGGTGTCACCGTCATCGAAATCGGCGATGGTATCAGTGATTTCATCCGGAACATCGGCAACAGTTTGCTTGATTTCACAGATATTGTCTACATAATATATTCTCTCTTTACTCGTGCATTTGTGACAAAAAGCGATCTCGTTCTTATCGGCACCGGTCGCAGGAACAAACGTGCCGGCATCATCCGCATAGAAAAGGGTAACTTCTTTTGTTTCACCTGCGACTAAGGATATCGTGGAATACGTCTTCGTTGTGCTGTCAACTTTGTTTGTCAGCTTAACGTAAAAAGTCATCGCCGTTTGAGCTTTTACCCAAAACGAAATGCCAGTGTAACCTTCGGTATGAGTGTACGTCATGAAAATCCGGTTTTCACTGGTAGTATTGCCACTGACAGCAGAAGTGATTTTAAGGGACTGTTGATCTTGTGCATACGTCGCGTCTGTGTTAAGAGCACGTTTCGCTCTCGCAGTTTGGCTAGAACTTACAAATGACGTTACAGACGTAATACCCTCAAAGTCGTAGAGCAGCTTGGACTTGATTTCCCGTATATACTCACAGTTTGCACACGAGGAATCACAATCGTTATCATACACGTGGCTTTCTGAACCCGCTATGATAACTTCTCCGCAGATACTACAACAGATAGCGGTTGTGCAATCCCCATCATCCTGGGCGGGAGTATGCTCGGTTTGCCGCGTATATTCACAGTTTTCACAGGTGGAATCACAATCATTTAGAAATACGTGATGATCGGCAGCTTCCGTTGTAACTTCGCCACAGATACTGCAATTCACAGCCGTTGTACAGTCTCCATCGTCGTGGCCTGGAATATGGTAGGCATCCCTGGTGTAAGTACAGTTATTGCACACCGCATCGCAACTATTCGTAAACACGTGATTGTCCAGACCACTTGTAAGCGTCTTACGGCAGATGCTGCAAAGCGTATCCGTTTCGCAATTGCCGTCGTCGGGGTCAGGCGTATGCGTAATGGGGCGTGTATATCCACAACGATTGCAGGAGGTATCGCATGTGTTGGAGAAAACGTGCGCCGTTTCACACTCCGGATTCACTGCAACATCACTATACCCAATATCGTCCACGTAAACCGTCCCAACCAACGCATTGTTGCTTGGCATAACGGTCAACCGGATCGAAAGCGAGTCACGATTTAGCCTACCAAAGGTACTATTTCCGGCAACGATCGACCCAAAATTAACAAACACCCACTCATCGTATTCATTTGCAGGCAACCGCAACGTAACAAAGTGCCCGGCTTCATCCAGAAGCATAACATCTACAATCACTTCTTCGGATGAATGCAGATAAAAACCTATGCCGTATTGGTTAACAGTTGCAAGGGGCCCTTGTACCGAAAACTTCTGTTTCAACGGATTCCCTGTACGAGAAAAATCATAGTCCAGCCGCAAACTGTTATATCCACGATATTGATTGCCTCGATCTAATGATAACGTACCGGTCAACCAATCCCGCTGCGTCACATAATCCCACTCGGCATACAAAGCCGCATTATTGGCATATGTTTCAAAATCCGTCACGATATGATTATAGGCAGGAACAGAAACATCATCGGCAAGATTACCTGTTTCCGGCATGTCCGAAACAGCAGGTTTGGCAACGTTCGTTTGCATCATGCTGTCCAGCCACATAACCGCTGTTGCGGTGTGACTGCTGACAAATATCTCAACCTTGACACTGCCGGCATACGTTTTGAGCGAATCCGGGAACGTTGCAAGGATAACACCGGAATCCTCAGCCTCAACCGTCTGCCGTAAAATCCTCAACGGTGTTGCGTTGCCTACCGTCACTTTCACGTTAAGCACAACCGTCTGCCCGCTTGCCATCCAAAAAGCCAGACTGTTCCATTGTGCTGCTTTATTATACGTAAAGGTTAAAACGCCATCTTGGTGATTCACCTGCGATAACATGACCTTGGCAGAACGAGAACCCGTATTCACAACAGTCGTATTTGCTGTTATGCTGTTGTTCTGACTATCTGCCCCCGTCAAGGTCATAAAGGTCAGATCGGAATCCGTCTCAAAATCCTGCACCATCGAACCCGACACGGTTTCTGGATAATGGCGAATATGGTCGGAATCTTGATACGCAACCGTATAGTCTGTATCGGCTGTTCCGCCATTAGAAGAATACTGGCAAATGTCATCAATCACATACTGCTTTTCAGAGTTTGCCCCCAGAACATGCACAGCAAACCGCATTTGTGCGCCGACTTCCGGCTCGAATGTAACCGGGGCACCAACGCTTGTATTTAAACTGGACGCCGTTTTTGCGTTTGCGTACAATGCCGTAACGGTTTTCCCTTGATTTGCACCGAGCGTAACTCGTCCCAACGAATAAATGGTTTGTTCACCGATCCGAACACGCACGTCAATGGTTATTGTTGTGCTCGATTTGATCCAAAACGAAATACCATCAAATCGCTCCGATCGCGTATAAGAAAACCAAAGATTACTGCTAAGGTTATATCCTTTTGGAACCGTTGCTTGTAACGCTCGGCCGTGTTGATTTCGTGGATCCGCTATGCATGTCAGTTCCGGCGGAACATCACCACCTCTTGTAATACCATTCGGTATTTTGCCGTTTAGTTCACAATCCTCAAAATCCGCAATAAACCCGTCGGCTTCAGCTGCCTCAACGGTAATGCTGAAATTGACACACAAGCAACTCACCAACAATACTGCGGTCATTAAAAGAGCTGTAACTTGACCAAACCGTTTTTTCATGCACGAACCCTCTCCTCTTATCGTGTTATCACCTTTGAAAAACAAGTACCTTTTGAGAAAAAACGACCGTTGGGGCCTCGCTGTTCATCTCCAAAAAGGACACTGCTCCATTTTATTTCTCACATTATACCATTTTCACCAGCAAAAATCAAGCGGAAAATCTGTCGTGTTTTGTATAAATAACTGTGTCCGCATGAATTTTTAAAAAATAGAAAGCGAAGAACATGAAGTGCGTATATCGGTCTAATCCGGTAGTTATCCCTTGAAATTTCTGTGATAACCGTTAATTTGTCAAAGAACCGATACGGATATTTTGTTTTTACGTTCTATAATCCATGTTAACATCGAAATCGTGCTACTTTTGTCTTATTGTGTAATATTTTTAAAATGTCAGGATGATTATCACTATTCGCTGTACAAAAGGAAAGAAAGGGTCGCAATTGCGACCCTTTCTTTCCTTTTCTGGGAAACCGGCAGAATAAACGGGACAAGAAAACATCCCTCGTCCCCCATTCACCACGTCAATGGAACAGGACGGTCGGCTTTTGCCGACCAGTGCAAGGTAAAATAAATTAAATGGTATCCCGGCATAGTTTAACACATAGAGCCATCCCCTCTGGCTCTACCTATGTTCGAATAGATTCACCAACGAAACTCTTTAACTTAACGACATTTTTCAAATCTCAAAATCGCCTTGAACATATCCCCGTCCACTGCAATCTCAAATGTTCCATTACATATTTCGGTATAACTCTTTGCAATTGCGAGACCGAGGCCATTCCCATCTGCAGTTCGCGATTTATCACCGCGGACAAATCTTTGGGTTATTTCCTCCACGTTAAAGTCCAAAGGATATGCAGAAATGTTCTTAAACTCCATTTCAATATTCCCGTCTTTTTCAGATGCGGTTATAAACACTCGCGTGCTTTTCATCGCGTATTTAAGAATATTGTGGATCAGATTGTTCAACACACGAGACATCTTCCGACCGTCTGCAAAAATGTATAATTCCTTCGGAACATTTACGCAGAACGGTAATCCCGAACTCTGTATTTCGTTGTCGTGTTCCCCAAGAGCTTGATCGATAAGAAGCGCCACATCGAGCCTTTCTAAAACAACGTCATCGTTACCGCTTTGCACTTTAGAAATATCAAACAGATCTTGAGTAAGCCTTTTTAGCCTGTCACTCTTTTTAGCAATTACAGCAACATAGTCCTTTGCTTCTTGAGGCAGGTCTTCTATCTTGGATAACAGTTCTGTATAGCTGATAATGGACGTAATCGGCGTTTTCAAATCGTGTGATACGTTCGTAATAAGCTCAGTCTTCAATCTTTCAGCCTTTATTTTTGCAGATACAGATTCATCAAGACCTTTGGCTATATCGTTGACATTATCCGCCAACGCTTTCATATCCTCGCACTTGAGTTCTGGAATCTTATAGGTAACATTTCCGTTACGCACCTCGCTTACACCTTTCTTTATCTCGTCGAGATCCTTGGCTCTGTAAGCTACCACAAAGCAGGCTGATCCGAACAAAAGAACACCCAAAACTAACCATATCGGAGATATTATTGTGCAAATACCAAAAATACCGATAATAGCTGTGTAAACGAAAAGCATCGTGATAAGGATCACACCCGTTTTTTTCGATAACATTCTGAAAACGGTCGTCCAAAATGCTTTGGTCAGTTTCCAACTCCACTTCGCAATTTTAATAATCAAGGACACGATCCATTTCAAAACACGAAGGATACTACTTGTCTCAATGAATCTATGGGTCTTAATATTCCGTATAATAGAAAGCAAAGAAGTTATAATACATAAGCTGCCGAATGCCGAAACCGGTCCAAAAACCAAGTGAATCAAATTCTGCGGGAAATTGCCATACATATACTCTTCAACTACAAATATGCAGACTACAATCGCACCGACAACTGCTCCGGCGATTGCCGCTACATGCACCTCGATCCATACGTTATCCAGCCATATATTCTTGTATTCGCCGTCTTTATTCTTTCCGCATACGCAGATAAGATAAATCAATACCATCAACGCCGTAACAGCACATATGAGAGTCTGAACAATTGTATCCATTACAATGTTTTTCTGTTTTTCCCAAATCGCCTTATATTCAGCGACTGCCTCTTGCTTAATATTGCAGCCTATGATAATGGTGCTTGTATTATCAAAGCGTTCTATTTGGTTGAGGAAATACCATCTCGGATCCCTTTCGACAGACGAACTAAAGTCAACATTCCCCAAGTTGTCTCTGTTAAGGTAAAAATAATACTCGCCCCGCATAAGTTCTTCTGCATTTTCTGCGCCGCAATTCGTTGTTACAAGATCATTCCACTGCACGTAATAATTTATTTCATCAGAGCAACAGAAATTTTCAAATTTTTCCTTTATGCGATTTGTTAGATCAACACGAATCTCGTCGGGATCAATATCATCTTGCATGGTATTAATCTCGTTTGTTTCATCGTACTCATAATAAAAAGCACTATGATACACGTTAGACACGATGTTTATGGGTTCGTTAAGCAAAGAGTAAACGTACCACGACTTCGAAAAATCGCTTTCAAAAGAATATATATTTTCATCCTCATTGGAATACTCAAAAATCCCATCGGTCACCAACAATACTCCACACACAATGCTTGCAACAAACAAAATCACTGCGATAAACTTCACGGCACCGGAATACACTATTTTTCTCATGGATAAGCCTCCTTTAATCGATCTTGTAACCGATTCCCCAAACGACCTTTAAATATTTGGGCTCTTTGGGATTGATTTCTATTTTTTCTCTAATATGACGGACGTGTACCGCGATCGTGTTATCCCCCACAATGTTTTGTTCATTCCATACGTTGGAATAAATATCTTCTGCGGAAAGCACACGCCCTCTGTTTCGAACAAGCAGCTCAAGTATTTTGTACTCAACAGGAGTGAGCCTTACGCTTTCGCCATCTACCTTTACCGTCTTGCTCTCGGTATTGACACAGAGTCCGTCAATAACAATTTCACCGTTCTGCTTTCCAATAGAGCCAAGGGTTGTATATCTTCTCAGTTGCGACCTTACTCTTGCCATAAGCTCGGACGGATTAAAAGGTTTGGTAACGTAATCATCCGCTCCGGCAGTAAGACCGAATATTTTATCCGCATCCTCAGATTTTGCAGAAAGCAGTATGACGGGAATGTTTCTTGATTCTCTCAATTTCATCAACGTTTTGATGCCGTCAAGCTTTGGCATCATAACATCAAGAATCATCAAATGCACTTCATTTTCGGAAAGAACATCAAGCGCTTCAATGCCATCGTAAGCTTTGAGTGCCATATATCCCTCTCCCGAAAGGAAAATACTTATGCTGTCAACGATTTCTCTATCGTCATCAACAACCAACACGTTCATCATTTTCACCTCGATGTATATCATACAATACAATTCTTAATATTTATCAATGAGAAATCTTAACTTTTGTTAAGATTTCGCTTTTTTACAAACAATTCTGCCCTCGCTCAATCTACGAACGAGGGCTATACTTGTACTTTCTTTTTACGCTTATGAGCTTTTACCAAATAGCATCCCACACAAAAGACAAGGCTCTGCGTTCCCGTTTGCCCTCCTTATGTATATAATTCTACACTTTTCCACCCATAGTGTCAATAAACAAGGGCGGTCGGCTTTTGCCGACCGCCCCGTGAAAGGATGAATGAATAAAAATGAAAACGCAATAGTTTTTGTCAAGACACAGAACCGTCCCCTGTCTCACCCTGTCTCAAGTCCCCTGTCTCATGTCTTTTGTCTTTGGGTTAATCATACAAAAACATAATAACACCTGCACGCGGATAATACATATTCTCATCAGTATTAATACCATATGAGCACAATCCTAAGTGGGAAAAGGCACTTCTAAGGTATGCTTGTTCATCAATCGGTATCTCTTCACCTGATTCAAGACGCTTTTTTACCTTATCCTGTACTGAGGTAAGATAAGTTTGATATTGTGTCGAAGAAAACCGTTCACTAGACAAATAAGCTGCAATGTCATACATATAAGGGTACAGCTCCAAATTTAAATAACACTTGTTTCCATCAGTATATGTAGTACCATAAAGGTATACGAAAAACTGGGGAGAATAAGCACCTGAAATACTGTAATCCAATTCAATATGCAAAGACGCTCCATTATCTAAATGCGCCCACGTGGCAACACGGTAATTATACTCATCTTCATTAATTTCCAAAGGCTCACACTGCAATCCGTACGGTTTTAAAATTTCAGTGACACCTTCAAAGTAGTTCATAAAAACATTTGTAGCTTCCTGTGTATTAGAAATTCTGCAATTAGGCAAGCCCTTAAACTCTAAATAAAAGAAAACGAGTACACTCAATACTACAATTGACAACACAATATAAATCATTTTTCGTCTGGTCAGTGCGAAGAATTTCACAAATCCACCCCCATAATTAATATTACCACATTGTATGTTCTTTATATTTCATTACCTTCCAAGATCCTGCTCTATTCCATCCCCATCCACTACTAAAAACCATAGATCGGTTTGCTACTGATAAGGCAATGTAAATAGGTGTACTAGAAGTATCTAATGAAGAATGGCAAGGACTTTTTTTAGCGTTAAAGGAAGTAAGCGGTAACTTATTTTCAATATATCGGCGTTTAGGTATCGGCAAGGATAAAATTTGATTAGCAATAAAGGAGACAAGAGAACCGTCCCCTTGTCTCGGTCGTATCGTTCCTCAATGATTTCTACCAAAGCAGTACGATAATTAAACTATCGTACTGCTTTGATAATTAACAAAGTTAAACAACACGAACAGTTTTACTTGCCAAAAAAATAGAAAATGAACTTTCCTACTCCGTAGC
>JAZRZU010000031.1:0-13879 GCA_045601465.1 Acutalibacteraceae bacterium | reverse complement strand
GCAATTTCTGCAAGTGGTTATAACGCTTCATAGCAACCTCTTCGGCTTCGCTAAACAGCGCCTCGGCACGTTCGGGGAAGGAACGTGTCAACGAAGAGTAACGGGCTTCATTCATGATGAAGTCACGGTAGCTCGTAGTCGGAGCCTTGCTGTCGATAACAAATTTCTTGTCAGCAGCAGGGTTAAAGCGGAACATATTCCAGTAACCGCAGTCTACCGCTTTCTTCATTTCCGCCTGGCAGTTGACCATACCGCCCTTAATGCTGTGCATCTCGCAAGGAGCATAACCAATAATCAAAGACGGACCCGGATATGCTTCTGCTTCCGCAATCGCCTTGATGGTCTGATTCATATCAGCGCCCATGGCGATCTGCGCAACGTATACGTAGCCGTACGACATGGCAATTTCAGCGAGGCTCTTCTTGGCGATCGCTTTACCGGCAGCTGCGAACTGCGCAACCTGACCGATCTGAGAAGCCTTGGAAGCCTGACCACCGGTGTTCGAATATACCTCGGTATCAAAGACCATAATGTTAATGTCTTCGCCGGAAGCCAAAACGTGGTCTACACCACCGAAGCCGATGTCATAAGCCCAGCCGTCACCACCAAATACCCACACGGACTTCTTGGACAGATACTCTTTCTTTTCCAATACTGCCGGTGCGGTCGGGCAACCTGCTGCCGCCGCTTTTTCCAATTCGCAAACGAGCGCTTTGGTCGCTTGAACGTTTTCGGCACCGTTATTTACTGTGTTCAGGTATGCCTCGGCAGCCGCCTTAAAGGACTCAGAAGCCTTATCGGATTCCGCCATCTCTTTGACCTGTTCGATCAGGTTTGCACGAATGGCTTTCTGGCCGAGATACATACCGAAGCCGTGCTCCGCATTATCCTCAAACAAAGAGTTTGCCCAAGCCGGTCCGTGTCCATCCTTGTTAACGGTGTACGGAGAAGTAGCCGCAGGACCGCCCCAAATAGAGGAACAACCGGTTGCGTTGGAGATGTACATTCTGTCGCCGAACAACTGGGTGATCAAACGAGCATAAGCCGTTTCCGCACAGCCTGCGCAGGAACCGGAGAACTCTAACAGCGGTTGTTTGTACTGGCTGCTGATAACGGTATTGCCTTGGATTTCCGGTTTGTCGGAAACTTTCGCCACACAGTAATCAAATACTTCTTGTTGAGCATCCTGAGATTCACGGGAAACCATTTTGAGAGAATTGGTCGGGCAAACACCCACGCAAACACCGCAACCCATACAATCCATCGGCGAAACTGCCAATGTATATATATAGTTGGTTTTGATAACCGGCTTTGGTGCTTTTTTCGTAGCAGCAGGAGCAGCAGCGACTTCTTCTTCGTTCAGTGCAAACGGACGAATGGTAGCGTGCGGGCACACAAAGGCGCACTTATTACATTTTGCGCAGGTTTGCTCGTTCCACTCCGGAACCAGAACGGCTACGCCGCGTTTCTCATACGCAGAAGCGCCTTGCTCAAAGGTACCGTCAGCATGGTCGACAAACGCCGATACCGGCAACACGTCGCCATCCATCTTGCCTACCGGTTTCATGATGGTATCCACCATCTTGACCAGCTTCGCAGGACCGTTCTCCGCTACCTCGCAAGCCGTATCTTTCGCATCGGCCCAAGCAGCCGGAACGTCAATTTTGACAAAAGCGGTTGCACCGGCGTCGATCGCCTTGTGGTTCATTTCCACAATGTCCATACCCTTTTTGGAGTAGGATTTGGTAGCCGCTTCTTTCATGTAACGAATGGCATCTTCCTGCGGCATAACATTTGCCAGCGTAAAGAACGCAGACTGTAAAATGGTATTGGTACGTTTGCCCATACCGATCTGCATGGCCAAGTCGATAGCGTTAATGGTGTACAGCTGAATATTATTCTTCGCAATATAGCGCTTTGTTTCCGCATTCAGGTGCTGATCCAGTTCTTCTGCGGACCACTGACAGTTGATCATGAAGACACCGCCGGGTTTTACGTCGTTGACCATCTTATAGCCTTTGAGGACGTAAGACGGGTTGTGGCACGCCACAAAGTCAGCCTTGTTAATGTAGTACGGGCTCTTGATCGGTTTGTCACCGAAGCGCAGGTGCGAAATGGTGATACCGCCGGTCTTTTTGGAGTCATACTGGAAGTATGCCTGCACATATTTGTCGGTGTGGTCACCGATGATTTTGATGGAGTTCTTGTTAGCGCCGACCGTTCCGTCACCGCCCAAGCCCCAGAATTTACACTCAATGGTGCCTTCTGCTGCGGTGTTGGGAGCCACTTCTTCCGGCAAGGACAGATTGGTCACGTCGTCGACGATACCCAAGGTAAACTGTGCCTTCGGGCTATCCTTTTGCAGTTCTTTGTATACAGCAAATACGCTGGAAGGAGGTGTATCCTTGGAACCTAAACCGTAACGACCGCCCACAACCTTAATGTCGGAACGACCTTGTGCGGACAATGCCGCCACAACATCAAGGAACAACGGCTCACCCAACGCACCGGGTTCTTTGGTACGGTCAAGCACCGCAACCTTTTTCACCGTTGCCGGGATAGCTTTTGCCAGATGCTCGGCGGAGAAAGGACGATACAAACGAACCTTGACCAAGCCAACCTTTTCGCCGGCAGCGGTCAAATAATCAATAACCTCTTCTGCCACGTCGCAGAAAGAGCCCATCGCCACAATCACACGATCCGCATCCGGAGCGCCATAATAATTGAAGAGTTGATAATCGGTGCCAAGTTTCTCGTTGACTTTACCCATATACTCTTCCACGATACCGGGGATAGCATCATAATACGCATTACAAGCTTCACGGTGTTGGAAGAAGATATCGCCGTTCTCGTGAGAACCCCGCATCACGGGATGCTCGGGATTGAGTGCCCGTTTGCGGAATGCCGCTACGGCATCCATGTCGCACATTTCTTTGAGATCCTCGAAATCCCAAACTTGAATCTTTTGAATTTCATGAGAGGTACGGAAACCGTCAAAGAAGTTGATAAACGGCACACGACCTTTAATGGTTGCCAAGTGTGCAACCGCACCAAGATCCATAACCTCCTGCGGATTGGATTCAGCAAGCATTGCAAAACCGGTCTGACGGCAAGCATACACGTCGGAATGGTCGCCGAAAATGTTGAGTGCATGAGAAGCCACGCAACGAGCCGACACATGGAAAACGGAGGGCAGTAACTCACCCGCAATTTTGTACATGTTCGGGATCATCAATAAAAGACCTTGCGAAGCGGTGTATGTTGTAGTCAACGCACCGGCGTTCAAGGAACCGTGAACGGTGCCGGCAGCACCCGCCTCGGACTGCATTTCGGACACTTTTACCGTGGTGCCGAAAATGTTTTTCAAGCCGGCAGCGGACCATTGGTCTACATAGTCAGCCATCGGACTGGACGGGGTAATCGGGTAAATGCCTGCAACTTCGGTAAACGCATAGGATACATGCGCTGCCGCGTTGTTACCGTCCATCGTTTTAAATTTTCTTGCCATGAAAAAATTCCTCCTTTAAAGGATATTATATAAGAATTTCATATGCCACCGGATATCATAACATAAAAAACGACAAGTGTAAAGAGGAATCGGCGGAATTGACAAATTTTTAACACCGTTGTTTGATATGTTTGAAATTTGACAAACTTGACCGTATGGAGTATAGTGAGAACAACTAAAAACTTTGAAAGGGGAAATTTACTACCATGCCCGACCCTGCGTCTGACGGTAATTTATCAAACAACCCGTCTAATTTTTTGAAAACGATGTTTCGTCATCTCTCCCGTCGTTACAATGTAACGGAAGAAGACATCCTCGACCTGCTGGATAAAGGCGAGGAAAAAGGTGTTATCGAAGAATCCCAAAAAGATATGATCAACAATATCATGGAATTTAGCGACATGACGGCGGAAGACATCATGACCCCCCGCACCGATGTGGAAGCGGTGGAAGTAGGAGCACCGGTCCAAGATGCTTTGCGTATCAGCATAGAAAAAGGCTTTTCCCGTGTTCCGATTTGCGAAGAAGACTTGGACCACGTAGTAGGTGTACTGCACATCAAAGATTTACTGCCGTTTGTCGGCAATCCGCTACCAAACGACCTTACACTGCGTTCGCTCATGCACCGTGCACATTTTGTTCCGGCTTCTAAACGGTGTGACGAATTATTTGCCGAGATGACCGAGAAACACATCCAGCTGGCAATGGCGGTGGACGAATACGGCGGACTTGCGGGTATTGTTTCCATGGAAGACCTGCTGGAATCGATTGTCGGCAGCATTCAGGATGAATACGACCACGAGGAAGACGAGGTCAAGCAGACCGGCGATAACATGTTTGAAGTAGACGGCTCCATGGCCATCGATGAAGTGGGCGAGCTGCTTCATGTTTCCTTCCCGGAAGGCGATTACGACACGTTGGCCGGTTTCCTCATTGACCAATTAGGCCGTATCCCCACCGAGGAAGAACACGCAACCGTTTTGTATAACAATTTGGAATGTGTGGTTCTCAAAATGGACGAACGACGTATCGAATTGGTGCAGATCCGAAAAAAAGACGTTTAACAATAACCCCCGCTGTACAGACAGTACAGCGGGGGTTTCATCATCGTTCTTGACGGGCGATGCAAAACGTTCCGAAAAATACAGCAGCAGCAGTCAAGACCATCATCGGGCCGGTCGCAACCGCATTCAGATACGAAAGGACCAGTCCCAAAAGTCCGGAAAACAGCGAAAAAATGATGGTAAGCGCTAAATAACTGCGTAATCCTCTCGCCACGTTTCGAGCAGCGGCAGCCGGCAGAATAAGCAGTGCATTGATCAACAAAAGTCCCACCCAACGAACAGCCAGCATCACCGTCACCGCCATCACCACAACAAACAGGTGGTCCAACCACACAGACGGTAATCCCTTGCTACGGGCAAGCGCAGGGCTCAACGCCGTCGCAAAAAAACCGTTAAAACATAACACCCATACCAAAAACACAACCACCAGCGTTCCCGCCAAAATCCATAGTTGTGATTCAGTAATAGCCAAAATATCCCCAATGAGCAAACTTTGGTAGCCTGAAAAACTGCTGTTTCGAGATAACAAAACCAACCCCAACGCTACACCACAGGAAGAAAACACCCCAATGACCGTATCGGTTGAGGAAAGACGAGAGTGGCGAATACTGTTCATAAGCAACGCAAACACCACCGCAAATACCAGCATAATCGGTTGCGGATCAGATAAGCCAAAAATTACCCCCATCGCTGCGCCGGTTAACGCAGAATGTCCCAATGCATCCGAAAAAAACGACATACCGTTATTGACAACCAATGTACCAAGTAAGGAAAACAGTGGCATCATCAAAAAGATCGCCCATAGCGCCCGCCGCATAAAATCGTAGTTCAACATATCTGCCAACGCTTGTATCATACAGCACCTCCGTCGGCAAAAACCGCGCGAAAAGCCTCGGTTGCAAACACCTCTTGCGGTGTACCCGTTGCCTGTATCGTTTTATCCAACAGGATCACGTGATCGGCATACCGCCGCACAAAATCCAGGTCGTGCGACACCAATAAAATGACCATGTCCTCTCGTTCTTTCAATTCTTTAAGCAACTGATAGAACTCTGCCAAACCACTGTTATCCACGCCCGATACCGGTTCATCCAACACCAATAAATCCGGAGTCGGCAAGGTTGCCGCCGCTAATAAAACCCGTTGCAATTCCCCGCCGGATAATCGACCAATGGCGCAATCCAATAGATTTTCAGCATGAAACCGCCGCAGATGCTTGCGAAAGTTTTCCACCGTTTTTCGACGACGGGGGAAAAACACGGGATACATCCCGGTGAGAGATAACAACATATCGTAGACAGTCGCCGGGGTGTTGCGATCAAGCGCCAATGCTTGCGGCACATAGCCGATACGGGGCTTTCCGGCAGGCATCGGGGTCCCGTTATGCCCCGAAAAGGTAACCTTCCCGGTGTGAGGGATCTCCCCCAATATGGCTTTGAGCAGGGTGCTTTTTCCGGCACCGTTGCGCCCGATAATCGCCGTCAACTCCCCGCAATGCGCATGCAAATGAATGTTTTCGAGCAATACCTTTCCGTCCGCTTGCACACCAATATCGGAAATCTTCAAACAGTGCAGACCGCAACCACTCATGCCGATGCCTCCTTTACCGCTTTTATGTTTTGTTGCATGGCGTGTATCCAGGTATCCTGAACCGCCACCCCTTTTGTCGGCAAAACAGCGGTATTCCACCGTATCATTTCGGCACGATCGGCATACTCGGTCAGTTCGGTGTGTAACACATCGTATTGACTGTCATATAAAAACAGTGCCTTTTTTCCACCCAACGCAGCCGCAATGTCAGAAAGTTCTGCTGCGGAAGCGGTGCGGTCCTCACCCAACGGAAGCGTTCCGATCGTTTTCAGTCCCAACAGCTCGCCAACATAAGCCATCGAATCATGAAACAGTACCGCATGCGTAAACGGGAGTGTGACTTCCGCCAACTCCTGTTGCTTTTGCTGTATTTTTTCCAGATAACGAGCCGCATTTTGTGTATAGGTCGTCGCATGGGCGGGATCCGCCTCACATAAACCGTCCCGTAACCGACGCACCTGCTGGGCATACCGAACCGGATCCACCCACAAATGCTCATTTTCACCATGGTCATGGCCGTGATGATCCTCGCCGTGTTCACACGAAAGAAGCGGGATATCCGCAGAAAGATCTATCTTTTCTACCAACGGCAACCCGTTGAGTACCGTTTCCAAAAACGATTCCGCCCCTGCGCCGTTCATAATCAAAACGTCTGCCGAAGACAACACTGCCATTTCGGACGGAGACAGTTGATAATCGTGGACACATCCGACTTTGGGGGATGTTAAACAGGTAACCGTCACGTCTTCACAAGAGCCTACCACCTGTAAAGCCGCTGTATAAACCGGGAAAATGCTCGCCACAACCGATACGGTCGATTCATCCGGAAGGGTCTGAACGCCGAGCATTGCGGTCATACCAATCGATAAAACCAAAATAAGTGCCAGCAACAATGCCACTTTCCCATATACCTTTCGCACGTTCATCCCTCCTTTTGATAAATGGTACGGCTTCTGTTTTAAAAAGTCAAGAAAATTCTTGTCAGTCGTCCTCAAATGCGGTATAATAAGAGGTAAGTATGGAAAGAAGGAGGATGGTGTATGAACTGGACGCTGCCGGATGGTTCGGTTTTTGTGGGGAATTCCGCAACAAAAGCCTTGTTGTCCTCCCGTATTGATTCCGGCGCCTTTCCCCATGCCGTCCTCATCGAAGGTCCGAAGGGAAGCGGACGGCGCACGTTGGCAAGATTGTTGGCAGCAGCGGCGGTGTGCGAAGCAGGTGCTGAGAAACCTTGCGGCCATTGTCCCGCTTGCCATAAGTCATTTACAGCGAATCATCCCGACATTACCGAGCTCGGCGGTGACGGAGAAGCCCGCTCTTTCCACATTGATGTGGTGCGGAACCTGCGTGAAGAAATATACGTCCGACCGAACGAAGCGCCTGTACGTGTCTTTCTGTTATACGATGTGCAAAACATGACCGAGCAAGCACAAAACTCTCTGCTCAAAGTGTTGGAAGAACCGCCCCCTCATGTGCGGTTCGTGCTCACTTGCGAACAGCGCCATCAACTACTTGAAACCGTCCGTTCTCGGGTGTTCACCGTATCCCTTGGGGACGTATCCGCCGATCAAGCCGCATCGGTTTTACAGCGACGGTTACCGGATTTACCGTTTGAACAACTGTCCCGTGCCGCCACGCTGTGGAACGGAAATATCGGACAAGCCCTCAACGGCTTATCCGACGGCTCATACAACAAGGTGTTGGAATTGCTTCCGGAACTTGCCGCCGGTATTACAGCACCCACCGAATTTGCCTTGCTGAAAGCAACCGCCCCGTTGGAAAAACAAAAAGAACAGATTCCGGCGATACTCAGCGGTTTGCAGCTGATTTTCCGAGACGCATTCGTTTGCCGTTTTAACCATACCGCTTGGAAAGGGACGTCACCGGACGTGTCGAAAAACCTGTCCCGTTCTCTGACCCGAAATCAGCTTTTAAACCTGATTCGAGTGGTGGAAGAACTGCAAACAGCTCGGTTTTTTAACATGAATCACACTTTATTTTTAACCATTCTCTGCGCACGGTTACGTCGTGCCGCAGGACGATAGGAGAAGATTGCCATGACGAATATTATCGGTGTTCGCTTTAAGAACATGGGAAAAGTCTATTATTTTGCCTCTGCCGGTTTCACGTTTCATAAAGGCGACTACGCCATTGTCGAAACGTCACGGGGTTTAGAGTGCGGTGAGGTGGTCATGGAAAACCGTGACATGGATGATGCCGAACTCATAAAACCTCTTAAAGCAGTCGTGCGTGTTGCCAACGAAGAGGATGTTCGCCGTGCCAAAGAAAATGCCGAAAAAGAAGAACAAGCCTTAAAGATCTGCCAAGAACGCATCCTCGCACACCAATTAGACATGAAACTTATCAGCGCAGAAGTGTCGTTTGATAATTCTAAAATCTTGTTTTATTTTACCGCGGAAGGACGGGTGGATTTCCGTAACCTCGTCAAAGATCTGGCAGGCATTTTCCACACTCGCATCGAACTGCGCCAGATCGGCGTGCGTGACGAAGCCAAAATGCTCGGCGGTCTCGGCATTTGCGGCAGACCACTGTGTTGTGCTCAGTTCTTATCCGACTTCCAACCGGTATCCATTAAAATGGCAAAAGAACAGGGCCTTGCCCTCAACCCCACAAAAATTTCCGGTTCTTGCGGGAGACTAATGTGTTGCTTAAAATACGAACAAGATACGTATTCGGCACTCATTAAATTAACCCCCAAGCAAGGCGCACTGGTCAACACCCCCGAGGGCCGTGGCACGGTAGTCGAAACCAACATCCTGTCCGGGCTTTTAAAAATTCGCCTGGAAAAAGCCCCCGACTCCCCTCCGGTGGTCATGAGCCGCGAGGACGTTAAAGTAATCAAAGACGGGAAAAACCGGCCGGAAAAAGCCGAAACTTCCGAAAAAACCGAACAAGAATTACAGGAGATTGAATAACTATGGAAGGGTTTATAATTGCCATTTTGTTGTTGGTCGTGCTGGTGCTCGTTCTGGAACTGATCCTTCTCACACGCAAACCAAAAGAAGAATCCCGAGAGCATTTAGAAGAATCCGAGCGCCGTCTGCGTGAAGAGGTGCGGGAAACCCGAAAAGAGCTCAACGAAGCGCTCAAAGATATGAACCGCATTATCACCGACGGGCAAAAGGAAACCTTAAAAGTTTCCGGCGAACACCAAGAAAAACTCAACTCCACCCTCACCGCTGCCGTGCGGGGATTGCAGGAAAGCAACGAAAAAAAGCTGGATCAAATGCGAGAAACGGTGGACGAAAAACTGCAAAGCACCCTAACCAAACGACTGGATTCCAGCTTTAAAACCGTTGGCGAACAACTGCAAAGCGTATATAAATCGCTAGGTGAAATGAAAGAATTGGCAAGCGGCGTCAGCGATCTGCAACGAGTGCTGACTAACGTTAAAGCACGAGGTACCTGGGCAGAGGTTCAACTCGGTAATATTTTAGAACAAACCTTAACCGCAGAGCAATATGCCCAGAACGTATCCATTCGAGGAAACCGCGAACAGGTAGAATTTGCGGTGAAGATTCCCTCTCGTGATGAGGAAGGAACCTATATTTGGCTGCCCATCGACTCAAAATTCCCGCAAGAAGATTATGCACGACTGGTAGACGCTACCGAAAAAGCCGATAAAGAAGCCGCCGAGGCTGCCATTAAAGCATTGGAGCGCACCATCCGCAACGAAGCAAAAACCATCGCCGAGTTGTACATTGACGTGCCGAAAACAACCGATTTTGCCATCTTATTTCTCCCAACCGAAGGGTTATATGCCGAAGTATTGCGTCGCCCCGGTCTAGCGGAAGAATTGCAAAATAAATACCGCATCATGGTGTGCGGTCCCACCACTATAACGGCATTCCTCAACACCCTGCGCATCGGGTTCCGTACCATTGCGCTGGATAAGCGGGCAGCCGAAGTGTGGAAGGTGCTGGGTGCTGTCAAGACACAGTACGATAAATTTGAAGGATTGCTGGAAAAAGCCAAACGTAAGGTGGACGAGGCCGGTAACGTGTTGGACGACGCTCGCCACCGCAACGGCATCATTCTCAAAAATCTGCGTAACGTGGAAGCAGTAGAAGCCGACCAAGCGGATTCGTTGTTGTCCCTTCCCACCATGGAAGACTGATCCACACCTCTCGTTCAACTTCATCCGGAAAGAACCGCCCGCAGTAGAAAACTACTGCGGGCGGCTTTTATCAACCAATAATCTGTAATCATTCATTGTCTTCTGTTTTTATGTCTCTACTTTCGCTTGTGCTTTGGATTCAGCTTCCTCTTTCATTTTTACCAATACCTTCTGTTTTTCTTTAAATGCACCCGTGATCACGATCTGACTACCGACCGTCACCACCAGCATCAATATACAGAAGAACCAAAAGACGGGAACATAAGACCCGTACATATCAAAATAAATATTGCCGAGCGGGGATCCCAAGCAAAGGCCCAGTGAATTCAACGCCATAAACACACCCAACACCTTGTTGTACGATAGCGTACCGAATAAGTCGTTGGTAATGAGCGGGATCATAACAGTTTCCAACGGTAAAGCAAAGCTCGTAAGAATGGTGGCAATCATGGCGCATACCATACCCGCCGGGCTGTCGTTAAGCATCGCTTTCAAAGCAAACGCTACCATCGTGACGCCGTGGCAGATAATCAGCGTAAACCGCAACCCTTTTTTATCGTAAGCAAAGCCAACCATGAACTTGGTGAACGTCAGTGTCAGCATGGAAACCGTGGATGTAATGGCAATAAAACTGGGGCTCAAACCTCGGTCTGTCATGTGTGCAATGGAGATACCGCCGATACTCTGCAAGCTGATACCTGTTAAAAATATCATAGCGGCAATCAGGTAAAAATACGGTTGGCGTTTCACCTGCGAAAATTCAATACCGTGCCACGCAGCGCCACGCGGTTTTTTCTTGCGGGAAGGCGCTTCAAAAGGACCTGCATCCGGCGGACTCTCACGGAGGAAACTAACGATCACAATACTGAACGCCAGCACAAGCGCCGCCGACAGAAAATAGGCCTGCCGATACCCGTTGGGGCTGCCGTTGTTAATAATCGGGGTGATGATCTGTGCCGCCAAAGCGCCGCCGATGCCGTTTGCCGACATAACGATACCGGTATATCGACCAACGTCCTGTTGAAACCAACGGCGCATAATGGTACCCGCCATGGTACTGCCTACGAACACGATACCAACACCAAGCAAGGCGCTGGCAATATAAAGGTGCCACACCGACGTTTCCACCGCACGGAGCGTTACGGAGGATATCAAAGCAAGCAAACCTACAATGTTTAATTTCTTTAAACCAAAACGACCTGTCAGCGGGCCGAAAGACAGCGCCACCAACACCTGCACAACGTAGCGGATACTGCCGCTTAACGAATATACACTTCGGCTGATACCCAATGCTTCGGTTTCTTTAATGAAGTACAATCCGCCATTGCTGCTGCAAAAGCCTAAACAGATAAACTCCATTAAAAAACAGATGACCAGAATGACCCACTTATAGTCGATCTCACGGCCCCGAAGACTGATTTTGCTCATGCTTCCCACACCCTGTCTTGGTTTTAAAAATTTTCGCACCTATTATACCCGTATTTTATCATAAATGCAACTAACGGAAGGGGGTTTTCCCCTGGATTTTTCACTCTTTTTACCGTTGTTCTTTGCTTTTTTAAAAAAAATGGACCTTTTTTACCAATACGAAAATCCCGTATCCGATGATAAATCCGACTGAATGTAAACAACGTCTGTGTATTCTATACAATCAGCACCTACGTCTTGTTCTTTTTACGCTTGTTTTTCGAAACACTCAAAATGTTTTTGATAAACAATGTGTACGTCGTGTATTGATACGGTAAAAGGTATAAATAAACCCCACATCCCACTGACAACAATAAGGTTTTATAGACACCGCCGATATGAAAGGTGTCCAAAACCAGTAATGTCAATGCTACAACCGCTAAATACCAAAGCTCAAAAGAAACTGTCAACAATAAATATTTGCCAAACTTCCCTTTCATCGTTTCAAAAGAGAAACCAAGGGTGGATTTTATGGTATCTCTGTTTGACACATAATAATAATTGCAAACAAAAAACTTATAGGATAAATATATGCAAAAACCGGCAAAAACCGCCGAAATCAATCGAGAAGGCTGTTGCGTAAAACCATTTAAAAACCGCCACAGCGTATGTGCTAGATTGGGCACTAACTGAATAGCCGCTATTTTTACCATGTCACGGAATGACAAAGACGGCATGCTATGTTTCTCTTTATCAGCTTGCTTATTGACCAGACCAACCGCCGCTTTAAAGAACAAGAATACCGAAAGAGGGGAAACGCACAAACAAAAAACGAAAAATAGTCCAAGAAGAAGAGATCCTAAAAATAAATTCGTTTTGAATATGTTCTCATCGTGGAAAAAGAGAGATGACGAGCTCATGACAAAAGCGGAAAAAATATAGAGAAGTGTCGGAACTAAAAACACTTGATAATTCCCAAGTACTATGGAACGTGCTTGTTTCTTAATTTGTCTGATCATAATTTTATAACCTCTTATTTCGAAATATAAACCATTATAAAATTACACTTGTCCCAAAAGAACGCTGTGCATCAATGGAGCGGTGGCATCAAAACAGAACGGGCTTCTATCAAAAGGCAACCGTAGCAAAACGAAAGAATGGTAAAGAAAGTAAAAAAATAATAGATCCATCTATTTTTTGTCACACTGCCATCTTCTTTGTTCCTATTTATCCAACTAAGTATAGCGGCAATACCGGACACAAACAAAATGATGGCACTCGGAAGAAAGAAATTCCCTTTATACAGAAACATTTTTGATAGGTAGAATACCGTATGTGCTGCCCAAAATATCCAAGTTTGTATGCCTTTGCACTTGTTAAAAAGATACAGGAAAAACCACGTTACAATTAAGACGATTGCCAAAACATCGGCAATGACCAGCGGCTTCAAAAAATATTTTAACATACGCCCTCCCTCTTTTTAGAACGCCACCACAAAGACAGCCCAAATCGCATCACAAGATTGTTACATATCGTATACCATATCGGTAATAAGCTCCACACTTAAAACCAAATCGGTCGAAAACCCAAAATTTCTTTAATAGTCAATTTAAAATATAAAACATACTAAAAGAAAAAGCACCGGCAGTGAAAAACAAGTCAATGCGCTATAAGAAATAATACTCATAGCACGATTTCGTGAAATTTTGCAAGAAACGATAGCAAAAACCAATCCAATAATAGATATCGCAATGACTCCTAACACAAGATTAAATACTCCCACACCTAAATAATCCACTCCGCTTGCTCCCGGTGTTGCCGCAAGTTTATCCAAATTCCTTTGGACATCAATAGCTCGGGAAATCGCAAAGTATATATCAAATACGAAAACAAAAATCATTAACACAAAAAATACCCAAGATAATATCTTTTTCAAAACATCCCCTCCTTTCGTGTATTATAGCATAAAAGCGGCAAAGTCACAAGAGTTAGTGAAATCGTGCTAACGCACGGTGAAATCAAAGACTACGTCTTTGGTGAAATCGAAACCTTGTGGTTTCGGTGAAATTAAATCCACCCACCGCCGCAGCGATTTCACCCGAACGAAGTGAGGATTTCACATTGCGAAGCAATATTTCACCCACCCGCAAGGGTGGATTTAGTTGAAAAAGA
>JAZRZU010000030.1:0-7131 GCA_045601465.1 Acutalibacteraceae bacterium | reverse complement strand
ACCTCGGCACTTGACGCCAAGACTGAGTATGAGGTCGTCAAATCTATCAAGGACAGAGGAATTACCTGTATCGTGGTTGCTCACCGTCTTTCCACCATTCGTGATTGTGACGAGATCATCGTAATGGATCACGGCAACGTTGTAGAGCGTGGTACACACGATGAACTTTACGCTCAGGACGGTTTCTACACGAAGCTTGTTTCGAGCGATTAAGGAGGTAGCACGAACAATGAAGTTATCTATGATTTCAAATTTGAGTGGTTCGTGCCGAAATTCGTGCGTTGCCCGAATTTCCAAAGCAGATAGGAGGGCGGCATATGGGATGGTTTGATGAACAAATAAGACTCAGAAAGAAAAACGACGACTCGGTGTTCGAGGAAGCCTTTGTCGGAATGGCTGATGCGGTTCTCGGCTCAAAAATGTCGTCCGCGTTCACGAGCGACGAAGCCAAGGCTCAAGGCGCAATTGAAGAGATACTGAAATTCTATAAGGTAAAACAACGCGAGGTTCCCGATTCTGTCAAGGGATTGAACGACAGATTGGAATATTTGCTCCGTCCGCACGGCATTATGCGTCGAAACATCAATCTTGAAAAGGGTTGGTATAAGGACAGTATCGGAGCCGTACTTGGTACGCGGAAGGATGATGGAAGTATCGTTGCGTTTATTCCCAAAGGACTCTCCGGATACGTTTACTTTGATGCGCCCACGGGTAAGTGGGTGAAGCTGTCGAAAAAGACGGAAGCTCTCTTTGAAGATGAAGGAATTTGCTTCTATAAGCCGTTTCCTCTTACCAAACTGACAGTAAGAACGCTGATGCGTTATATTTTGAACACACTTTCCACGGCAGACTTTGTGTTGGTTATACTCGCAACTCTTGCGGTATCACTCATTGGTTTACTCTCCCCGAAGCTTAACAATCTCTTAATGGGTACGATCGTTGAAAGCGAAAGTATGCGGCTGCTCTTCGGCATAACTATCTTTATGGTGTGCGTAACGATATCCTCGCTGCTCATCCGTGCAGTAAAGACACTGATTATGACGAGAATCAACACGAAGATGGATCTGTCGGTACAGGCGGCAACGATGATGCGTGTGCTGTCACTCCCCGCAGACTTCTTTAAGCAATATAGCGCAGGTGAGCTTTCCAGCAGAGCGCAGTATATTCAGTCTCTCTGCTCGATGCTCATTTCCACAGTACTCAATACGGGACTTACTTCCATCTTCTCGCTGATATATGTATCGCAGATTTTTGAGTATGCTCCCGCACTTGTTGTGCCTTCGCTGTTGATTATTTTTACTACCATCTTGTTTTCTCTGATTACGACGTTCTATCAGATGAAGTATTCAAAAAAACAGATGGAAATTGCTGCCGAGGAAAGCGGTATGAGCTACGCTCTGATTACGGGCGTACAGAAGATAAAGCTTTCGGGTGCGGAAAAAAGAGCCTATGCAAGATGGTCGAAGCTCTATGCAAAGCAGGTGGAGCTAACGTATAATCCGCCAATGTTCCTGCGTGCGAATGGCGCGTTCTCTTCGATCATATCCCTTACAGGTGCTCTCGTAATGTACTTTATGTCGGTTCAAAGCGGCGTTTCGGTGGCCGATTACTACGCTTTTAATACCGCATACGGTATGGTCAGCGGCGCGTTTATGTCCCTTGCCGGTATTGCCACCACCATTGCTCAGTTTAAGCCTATTTTGGAAATGGCAAAGCCGATTATGGATGCAGTTCCAGAGGTTTCAGAGGGCAAGCTGGTGATCGACCGTCTTTCCGGCGGTATTGAGCTGAACAATGTCTCCTTCCGTTACAATGAGAATATGCCCCTCGTGGTAGATAATCTCTCGCTCAAGATCCGTCCCGGTCAGTACGTGGCTATTGTTGGTGCTACGGGATGCGGAAAATCTACGCTGATGCGTATTATGCTCGGATTTGAAAAGCCGGGGAAGGGTGCCGTGTACTATGACGGAAAGGATCTCAGCGGTATCGACCTCAAATCCTTGCGCCGCAAGATCGGTGTTGTGATGCAGAACGGTAAGCTTTTCCAAGGCGATATTTTCTCAAACATTACCATATCCGCGCCGCAGCTCTCTATGGATGAAGCTTGGGAGGCGGCTGAGATGGCGGGAATTGCCGAGGATATCCGAAGAATGCCGATGGGAATGCACACCATTATCTCCGAGGGCTCGGGCGGTGTTTCGGGTGGTCAGCGTCAGCGCTTGATGATTGCTCGTGCTATTGCGCCGAAGCCAAAAATTTTGATGTTTGACGAGGCAACGAGTGCCCTTGATAATCTTACGCAGAAGATCGTTTCCGATTCTCTCGACAAGTTGAAATGTACCCGTATCGTGATCGCACACCGCCTCTCTACCATCAGACAGTGTGACCGTATCATCTATCTCGAAAAGGGACAGATCGTTGAGGACGGTACCTATGACGAGCTGATTGCGAAGAACGGAAAATTTGCCGAGCTCGTTGAAAGACAGCGATTGGATAATTGATATTCAAATTTTGTAAGAATTTTATACCTTTTCCTTTAGTCGAACAACTCAGATGAAAGGTATAGGCGGAAAGCGAGGATAATGCTTCAATATGAGAGCGAAAAAGATTATATGTCTCGTATTTACAATTCTAACTGTGATGAGTTGTTTTGTTGGATGCGGAACAGGAAATGACGATAAAACTTATACAACGCTTGATGAGTTGAACGATGCAAAAATCGGAGTTGTAACGGGTACGGTTTTCAGTGTGCTTGCTGATGAGTTGATCCCCAAAGCAGAAAAAATAGAATTTAACTCCGCATCAGATGCATTGATGGCTCTTGATAACGGTAAGATCGATGCTTTTCCTACCGATGAATCGCTTTATTATGCGATGCGCTGGGAAGGAAAAAATTATTCCATCGTTGAAGAACCGATGGCTACGAGTACATATGGAATGATCTTCGGAAAGGGTGCCAACCAGGATCTTCGAGCTGAATTAAATGCTTTCCTTTCAGATAACAAAGAGACGGTTGCAGTGCTTGAGGCAAAATGGTTTTCCGAAAAAGAGCCGACAGAGTTTATGTCGTATGATGATCTGAGCGGCCAAAACGGAACCCTGCGCATCGGAGTATGTAGCTCGGTAAAGCCGTTTGTCTATATGAAAGACGGTAGACTTACGGGATATGATATTGAAATTCTTATATCGTTTGCGCGAGAATACGGATACAAGCTTGATTTTGAAGATACCTTATTTGCCAGCGTCCTTACAGGTGTGTCGATGGGAACATACGATATCGGAGCTTCAGGTTTTTGCATCACGGAGGAACGGGCGGAAAACGTTGATTTCTCAGATGTATATCACACAGAAAATTTAGTAGCTCTCATCAAAGGAACGGATGTCGGTCTTGAGCAGTTCACGAACGCCAATCTCGGAGTTGTGACCGGTTCTCTTTACGGTGGCTATTCGCGTGAACAATTTCCCAATGCAACGATCAAAGAATTTAACAACTTTGCCGATGTTTTGATGGCTCTCAAGCAAGGCAAGGTAGACGGTGCTATGTTTGACCGTCCGAATTTTAACTCGTTTAAGCGTGATGATAGCGGGTTGTCTTGTATAACCGTTCCTGCGTATTCCGTTGAAATCGGCTTTGGCTTCCAAAAGAGCGACGAGGGATATGAGTTACAGGGGCAGATGAATGAGTTTCTTGCTGAGCTTCGAGCAGCAGGTGAGATAGACCGTTTGATCGATAAATGGTACGGTGAGACAGAACCGCAGGAAAAGATTCCGTTAAACGAACTGAACGGCAATGGAAAAAAACTGAAAGTATCAATTGACTCAACAAGAAAACCATTTGTTTATATGTACGAGGGTGAACCGGTTGGCTTTGAGGTTGAAGTTTTGTATCTCTTTTGCCAAAAGTACGGATACACGATTGAGTTGTCCGATATATCCTTTGCCTCAAGTCTTGCCGGACTTGCAGTAGGTAAATACGATCTTGTTTGCGGTGGACTCTATATGACTCCCGAACGCAAAGAAAGCGTAAATTTCAGCGATCCTTATATGGAAGCGGAAGTCGTAATGGCAGTTTACGAGCGAAGCGGATTTGAAAACTTTTTTGCTTCGCTGAGTGAAAGCTTTCAGAAAACCTTCATTCGTGAAAGCCGTTGGAAATTGATTCTTGAAGGTATTGTGACAACTGTGATCATCAGCCTTTTTGCAATTCTCGGCGGCACTGTGCTTGGATTTCTTCTTTACCTTTCGGCAAGATCAAAATATAAGGTGGTTTCAAGGATTACCAAAGTGATTGCCAAGGTGTATTCAAGACTGATTGCGGGTACGCCGGCTTTGGTTATTCTTATGCTGCTCTTCTACGTGGTGTTCGGTCAGATAGATGTTGATGGAATAATCGTAGCAACCGTAGGCTTTGTATTGATTTTCGGCGCCTTTGTTTACGGTCAGCTTGAACTCACCGTGGAAGGTGTAGATAAAGGACAGACCGAGGCTGCGTATGCACTCGGTTATAGCCGTAATAGGACGTTCTTCCGTATCGTTCTTCCGCAGGCTATGAAGATGTTTATTCCGGTATATTCTTCCGAGATTATCGGTCTTATTAAGGCTACGTCAGTCGTTGGCTACATTGCGGTGAACGACCTTACCAAGATGGGCGATATCATCCGAAGCAATACTTACGAGGCATTCTTCCCGCTGATTGCGGTTGCAGTTATTTATTTCCTAATCACTTGGGGTGCATCGGCTTTGTTGAACATTGTTCGTATCAAGCTGGAGCCTAAAAGAAGAAAGAACAAGAACGTTTTGAAAGGAGTCGTAAGATGATTCGTATCGAGCATTTAAGAAAAGAATATCCCAACGCCACTCCTTTAGCGGACGTGAACGTAACCATTAACAAAGGAGACGTTATTTCCATCATCGGACCTTCCGGTACGGGAAAGTCCACGCTCATCCGTTGCATCAATATGCTTGAAACTCCTACTTCGGGTGATATATGGGTGGACGGTGTGCGCATTACGGATAAGAAATGCGACATCAACAAGGTTAGACAGAAGATGGGGATGGTGTTCCAGTCATTCAACCTTTTCAATCATATGAACGTAATTGAAAATATTATGGCGGCTCCAATGGATCTGTTAAAAAGAACCAAGCAGCAGGCATATGATGAGGGAATGAAGCTTCTCCGTATGGTAGGTCTTGCGGATAAGGCGTTCAATTATCCGGATGAGCTTTCCGGTGGACAAAAACAGCGTGTGGCTATTGCGAGAACGCTGGCAATGGAGCCGGAGGTGATATTGTTTGACGAGCCTACCTCTGCGTTGGATCCGACTATGGTAGGAGAAGTGCAGGCGGTAATTCGTGAGCTTGCCCGTCAGGGACTTACGATGATGATCGTTACACACGAAATGCGCTTTGCAAGAGAGGTTGCCAATCGTGTATTTTATATGGATGAGGGCGGGATTTACGAGGACGGTTCGCCTGACGATATATTCGAGCATCCCAAGCGTGAAAGAACCGTTCGCTTTATCAAGCACATCAAGGTATTTGAACACTTCATTGACTCCAAAGACTTTGACTTTATCGGCTTGAACAGCAAAATTGAGGAATTCGGCAGACGGAATCAGATCTCGCAGAAAGCCATTTACCGTGTTCAAACGATTTTTGAAGAGCTTTGTGTGCAGATCATTCTTCCCGAGCTTTCCGATGACTTTAATTTGCATATTGCCGTTGAATACTCGCAGGATGAGGAATCCGTTACTATGCAAATCAAATATAGCGGCAATCCCCTTAACCCGATGGATTCCGATAATTTGCTTTCTTTGAAGATTGCTGAAAATGCTGCACAGAGCATTGAATACCAAGCAATAAACACCGATGGCTTTACAAATCTCGTGATAGCGAAGATAAAATACTGATAATGGAAAATTTGCCGAGTTTGTTGAAAGGCAGCGGCTTGATACCTAATCGGAAATTTCTCAGAAAACTATACCTTTTCCTTTTTTATTCGTATAAATAGGTGAAAAGGCAGTAATGAAAACAAGGAGAAAGTGCTATGAAGAACCTTACCTCAGAAATGATTGAAAAAGCCAAAACTGCAAAATCTACTGATGAGCTCCTTGCGCTTGCAAAGGCAAACGGTGTTGAAATAACCGAGGACGATGCAAAGAGCTACTTTGCACAGCTCAGTCCCAAGTACGGTGAAATTGACGATGATGAACTCGACAATGTGGCAGGCGGTGCTTGCTATGCAGGTGATGGAAGAATGGTTGTTACTGTGGGATATGTCTGCGCTAATATTTACGGATGTCGCCATTGCAAAAAAGCATCTATTAGATTTGATGATTTAGGCTGTGTGTATTGTAATAAATGTAATCGCCAATTGACCTGCAAGGACTGTAACTACATGAGTTACGAGGGTGGAATGTGGCTCTGTAATCATGAGGCAAACAGGGGTTAGGAAACATACCCAAAAATTTGAGTGATTTTGTTTTATGTGGGAGGAAAATACCATGGGGATGTAAATAATCGCATTGGTGCGCTTATGGTGGAATCTTAAAATATAATACAAAAAAACGAGGAAAAGAAAATGAAAAAAATAATTGTATTGGCACTTGCCGTTTGTATGATCTGCTGTTGCATTGTATCCTGCAACAACGCAGAGGAAACCGAGCAAAAATTCTCAATCTATTTTGGATTGAACGACAAAGATACGGGCACGCAGGTGCTTACCGTTGAGGAAGCGCAAGCGGCTGCTCGTAAAATCATTACGGATAGCGGCTTCGGATATACCGAATATGTTACTCACGGTGGGTACGTGGAAAACGGCGTTGTGATTGAGAACGATACGCTCGTGTATATGATGATCTTTATTGAGCGAGCAGATGCAGAGGCGGTTGCCAAGGAAATTAAGGATGAACTCAATCTTGCATCCATTCATATAGAAGAAACCACCGCATCATTCAAATTTTTTGAGTGATAATGGCATTTGGGAGAACTGGCATGATACTCATTGACAAAAATAACAGAAAATCGAAGGCTGATTCAAAGATACTTTGTCTGATCTCGCTTACCTTAGTCGTTGTTATGGCGGTATTGTGTGTCTCCTATTGCAGTTCGGTTAAGGGGAGTAAGGATATC
>JAZRZU010000029.1:0-2462 GCA_045601465.1 Acutalibacteraceae bacterium | reverse complement strand
CATTTCATCAAAGAGTTTCCGAGCATCGACCATATTCAGGGTTACAAGGTTATCGGATGCAAACACTTGAAATGCCTGTTCCAAATCTCTCTCCCGAACCGCCTTAGCCAACATCTCCTGACCGCCGACAATATTGTTGATCAGCGAATGAATTGATGTCGGAATCGAACCTGCAAAAATCGGATCCACGGTATTATCACGGAATACCGCATTAGTTTCAACAACTGCACCCATAGGCAAGTTCGGAATTTGACCACGGTTGGGAATGTTAACGTTTGTTACCTTCTGATACAAGCCCAACAGCGAGCGAATCTGGCTGACGCCATCCTCGCCTGTGGGGCGCAATACCAATTTCTCCTCGCCCGATAATCGACGAGCGGAGCGCTCCAAACGTTCCTGCAAATCCTTTTTACGCCAATCCACGGTAGTTAATCCAAAGCCCCATTCTTTCACCTGTTCGGGTGACTCCAGATACCATTTACCGGGACAAAACTCAGCCAAATGCCGATCGCCGGCCGCCGCAATTACGCCAAAACGACGGAACAAATCAAATTTAACTCGCTGATTGCACACAAAGGAATTATTCATCCAGTTATCATCCAAGCCCTCGGTATAACCGGCCTTCGCATATTTCTCGGTCAGCTTCTCATACACGGGCATCAGGTCAATATCCTGATATTGCGCCTTTGTCAGCCATGTAAAATGGTTAATGCCAATGACATTGACCTTGACTTTGGTCCGTAAAGGCGCTTCCATGCCAAGTTCCGTCTTAAGTGCATTTGCTAATACCTTCTGCGTACCAAATACCTCGTGACAACATCCAAAAGCCTTGATGTTCGGGAAGGTATCATACAACGCTTTTACCGAGAGGGTCATAGGATTGGTATAGTTAATGACCCAAGCATTCGGGCAACAACGCTCAACCCCCTTAGCAATGGTCTCCATCATCGGCATGGTACGCAAAGCTCGAATAATACCACCGGGACCTACCGTGTCGCCCACCGACTGATAAATGCCGTATTTCTCGGGCGTATGTACATCGCTTGCCATCTCGTCAAAGGTACCGGGCAGAATGGATATAATGACAAAGTCTGCGCCGGTTAACGCCTCATCCAGCGTTTCGGTGGCTTCATAATCCCAATGAGATTTCGCTCCCTCTGCCTCGTTATATCGATTGCCGATGATTACGTTGTCATCCGCTGCTTTTTTGTCAATATCATACAGGGCTACTTTACCGCATATATCATCCGACGATGCCAAGTCACTCATAAATCCCCATGCCCAACCACGAGAACCGCCTCCGATATAGGCAATTTTAATCGATTTCATAAACAATACCTCTCTCTTTTTTGATAATTATACATGAATTTACATCACATATCCTTAGGATTATTGATATATCCCCTTATTTTTTGAATCTATGTACGATTTTGGTGAGCGCTGCCGATACGATAATGCCTAACGCTAAGGCGGAGGCTAATTGTAATGTATATAGTACTTTAGGCACGAAAATATTGGCATCAGCTTCAAAAACACTGGCCATTGCATAATATAATGAACCACCAGGGATGAGCGGAATGAGTGATGTCATGATAAAGGTTGTAGTCGGCGTCTTCATGGCCCTCGCCATGACCTCCGCATACAAGGCAATCGCCAACGCTACCATAAAGTAGCGGACCGGTTCATCCGTTATCCATAAACCCAGCAAGACAAACAATAACCAAGATAACAAACCACCTATGGCCGCACCAATTAACCGCTTGCCTCGAATATTAAACAGAACCGAAAATCCGATCGCCCCCACAAAGCCGGCCAATATCTGAATGATCTCTGCTTGTGTCATATGGCATATCCCCCCAATACCGCAACAAGGAAATAGCCGGCGGCTATGGCAAGAGCCATCAGTACCGATTCGATGGACCGCAAAAGTCCTGCAATACTGTCACCCGTGAACAGATCACGCAGTGCATTGGTAAGACCGATTCCCGGAATCAAGGGCATGATGTTTCCAATAATAATCTTATCCACAGACACAACCCATCCCAGTCCTAATGAACAAAAAGCCAATACCGTAACCATCACCGAGGAAAAGAACTTATCGAAAATCCGATTGGTAATAATTTTATTGCATAAAAATGCACTCAATCTTACCAGTGCGCCAACACCAAACGAGATTCCGGCTTCTATCCAACTACCGCCAAAAAATAAAGTAAATGCGCCGGCAATCATGGCATAACATAAAAATTCCTGCCATAACGGATAAGTCTTGACATGAATGGCCGCTTGTAATTTCTTTTTAATTTCCTGCAGGGTAAGATGCTTTTCGCATATCTCTCTAGATAAACTATTCAATTGGTGCAGTCTTTCAAAATTAATGCCCGTGGATGTGACTCTTCTCGTTTGCGTATATGTAGCGCCATCCGCCGTATGAATGGTCAAAGTCGGATCGTAGCCATGTCGTT
>JAZRZU010000028.1:0-24168 GCA_045601465.1 Acutalibacteraceae bacterium | reverse complement strand
TCCGACTTAGTGCAGCTGCTGCAGATTCATTCAGAATCTTTGTTGATGAACAGACTCCTGTGCTTGCTATGGCAGCTATGGAACGTGCTAATGAAGAAGTAGTTGAAAATACTAATGTTGCCAGGGAGAATATTAAAACATGCTTCTCAGAAGAACCTTATACTGTTGGTGATAAAGGTATTCTTATTATCACTACAGAGCCGGGTGTTGCAAGCGTTACTGTTGACGGAAAAGAATTAAAGAATCCATTCGAAAATTCAAACGGTACATTGAGATGGCTCCATAAATTCACAACAGATGCAGCAGGTTCATTGACTTTTGGTGTCGTTGCTACTGTAGTAGTAGCCGCCACCTCCGCCGCCACTACCACCACTGCCACCATAAGGCGTGGTATTCCAGGTTCCACCACTTCCACCATCTGCGGATAAATACACCCCAAACGATGACGTTCCCCCAGTTCTCGCACTGGCAGAATTGCTTTCAACGCCACCGGCTCCTATTGTAATGGGAATCATTGTGCCGGGGGCCACCGATATTGTGCTGGTTGCCATGTGACCGCCTCCGCCGCCACCGCCATAATAACCAGTAGAGCCACTGCCCGATCCACAGCCGCCACCGCCAAAAATGCGAACAAAAACAGAGGTTACACCGCCAGGAACTTGCCAATCACCGCTTGCAGTAATTATTTCAGTATGATATGTTCCCGTGCTTGCGACTTTGTTGTCGACATATTGCTTTGTTGCCGCACCCAAATCGGCGGTCGGGTCGGCGTTAAGGATAAGATTACCAGTCATTGTACCGCCTGTTTTAGGCAACGCATTGCCTGCCGTTTCTCCAACCGCACCAAGCGCATCATTCACGCTCGGATTGTCGGCAGGGTCAAGACCGAGGGCGGTTGCCGTTTCGTCGGTCAGCAGATTTGCGGTGTTGAGCGGCGTACCCTCCTGTATCGGATCGTCTGCCCTTTGCATATCGTATGTATTGGTCTGTCCCTCTACGGGGGTAAGCGTTACACGCCCAGGGTATGTCGATATTCTGTCTTTCATCCTTGCACCTCTCCTGTGTATACCTCGCCGCTAAAGTACCAAGCGGCGGCGGTGTTGTCTATCAGTGTTTCAATGTTTTCCACAAGCTCGTTTAAAGCCGTTTCAAGCCCTACAAGGGCTTTTTCTATTGCGTTTGCCTGTTGGGTGGTAAGAGTGTTTATCACCGTCGGCAACACATCTGTATCATAGGTGAGCAAATTCCGCAGATTTACCACGTTTGCCAAGTAGGTCGCCAGTTGTTCTGCCGTGGGCTGATCCGAATAGGTCCAGTCGGTTTTTGGTGACACCGATATGTCCGAGGGGTCATACGGCAGTTCAAACAAAGCCGACCACGCCACGCCTTTACTCTCTGCATAATCCTTTAGGCTCTGCGGGGCATCACCCAGCACCGAGGCAAGATAGGCAACGGCTTGCCCTACACGGTTAAGGTCGGAAGCGTTATACGCCCCCTTCATTCCCGACAAAAACTGCGCCTGCTGTGCGGCCGTCATTCCCGACCACCCAAGCGTTTTCAAGGCGGTTATATTTCCGACGTCTGCGGGGGTACGGTCGGTTATAAGAGTAGATATGATATTTTCCATTAGCTCACGCTCCCCGTAACTATACCCTCAAATTGTCCGTTAAAGCTGCCTGCAACGGCATATTTTACCGAAGTAAGGTATATACTGTTGGTGGCAAACGGGGTAACGGCGGTTACAAGGTCAAGTGCGTCCGCACGGGGGTCGGCTCTCCATTCCCCCGTCAAGGTCTGACGCAGGGTCAGAATATCTCTTATCCAAGCCGCAACCGTCGCCGCCCTTGCCGAGGATATAAAGGGATTAGTCACGTTTTCCACAACACCCGTACTGTTTACGTTTAGGGTATAACTGTCGTTTATTACTATCTGTTTCAACGGATTTGCAAGGCTCGTTTCGGGAAAGGAATACAGTACGTTGCGTGATATGGCGTAGTTTGTTGCCGTAGTATTAAGCGGTGCAACGTGACATACACCCTTGCGGTCGTTCCACGTCACCATACAGGCGGCATTTGCGCACATCTGCACGACCTCACCGTTTGTGGGCGGCGTTGTAAACTGTATGCCGCTGGGGACGGTTATCGAAGCCAGTCCGTTGTCTATTTCCCAAGGGTTTGACCCGTCGTCGAGCAAGGGAAGGTCGGAGGCGGTAAAAGCCGCAGTTACAACGTCTGCAAGTGTTCCGCTCAAGGTGCCGGTATAGGTCTCCTTCATAAACTGGAAGAGGTCCTTTGCCTTAAAGCTCGCCTCGATACCGTTGTTTGGTGTGTTCCACTCCGAAAGGTGAAGTCTGCCGCCGTCTATCCACTCGACCGCACCGTTTATCTTGTAGCCGTATCGAGCCGTAATAAGCTGACGTTCAAGCAGATATGCCCCTATTCCCTCGGGGTTGTCGGGGTTGTATTCGTAATTGAGGTTGCCGACGGTGAAGCTTATCTCGTTTTGCGGAAGGCTTGCGCTTAAAAGGTCAGACGATTCGGTGTGAGCATAAGACATCAGCTCGTTTTTTGTCCACGTCCTCTGCCAGCCCACAAGAATCGACGTCATCCTCGCTCTGTGCTGCGGCAGGCTCCATTTTTGTACGGCTATGTCTATACGGTCATAGCCCGACATTTCAAGGCTTACAAGCTGTCTTACACCGTTTGCACCCGTTACCGACGTCGTTGCGATCTGCGTTGAGCCGTTGTAAGCCGTAACGGTATAATCTACGGCGTATTCGCCCGTGTACTGGCTACCCCACACAAGGGTCAGTCCCGGCGTTGTGCCTTCAATTACCTCCGAAAAGGATATTGTGACCGTCGGCGGTGTGGAAAACGTGCAGTCATCACCGCAAAGAGCCGCGCTTATGTATCCCGAATAAACGTCTGCCGCAGGAAATACCGTAGTGCTTCCGTCAAGAAGCCACATATTAGCCTCAAGCGTTCCTACAATCTGCGGGGTTGGAAGATTAGGGGCAACGAGCTCGGCGGTGTCGGAATAGCTTAATGAGCCGTTGTCGCTTGCCGTTGCCGAGGTTTGGGCCGACGGGTCGGATACAGTAAGCGTCAGCTCAACGAAGGATTCGCTTACTATTGTTTGTTCTTGATTTTCTATCCACGCTGAACTGACGCTCTGCATTTTATACCTCCACTAAAGATAGGGTCGCTCCCGTGTACCCTCTTATGCTTCCGTCGGGATTGCGGAGAAAGATGCTTGCGTTTCTGTCGCTGACATACATTTCTCTGTCATCCCAATCGTTTATGTCCTGTAAAAACAGCGTGACGTTGTTTGTAAAGCTTCCGCCCTTTGCAATGCTGAATTTGCTTAAAAGCGTAGCCCAGTCCTCGGCGGAAATAAAATTCCACTTTAGGCTCACCTTTGCCACGTCGTCACGGACTACCGAGCCGACCATTTTGCCGTCAAGGTTTCGTGCTTCGTTTACAAGCGTAGCGGTGTTTGCCTGGTATTCGCTCGGCGCAGGAAACGCATAATCGCCTATGGATATCAAAGCCTGCATTACCTTACACCTCCGCTCATAATAGAAGCGCCCTTGTTGCTTCTGTACTGCTCAATAGAATGGTCAAGCGTTTTGCCGTCAAGCGTTACAATGCCCGTCTTTTGGAGTATCGCAAGAAGGATGTTGTTTTGCTCTCGAAGCAGGGCGTTTTGCGCCGCGTTGGCAGAGGCCACACCGTTTGCTATTCCGGCTACGATCTGGTCGTTATTTGCGACCGCCGTCCGTCCGCCGAGGGTACCTACAAACTCGGGTGCCTCTTCGTTTGCAATAAACAGATCTCCCATCGTCGGGAATCCGCCGTCGGCGTAGGCGGAGACGGTAACGGCAAATCTACCGCCGGGGCGACCGTATCCGTTCAGCATTTGTCCCAATCCGCCATCATAAAGTGCTTTTTTGGCGTCCGAAAAGAACGTTTTTATTTCTTCATTGACCCCTTTTACAGCACTTGAAAGGCTTGCAAAATCGGTGTTCATTTTCTTTGTAAAATCGGTAACGGCTTTAGCCGCAGGGTCAAAGTCTACTCCGTTTATTTCGGCCGACAGCTTCTGCCATTCGGTGTCGAAGTGCTCGATAGTGTTGCTTGCTTCTTTATAGGCGTTCATAATGGGAGCAAACTGATTGTCAGCATCTTCCAGCGCAGACTCAACGGCTTTTAATTTGGTCTGATACCCGGTGAGCATATCTTTGAGCGTGTTATACTCGTTAAGCTTGTTCGGGGCCAAAAACTTAAGAGGATTTCCCGTGCCGACATAATAGGAATTTATTTCCTTCTGCGTCTCTTCTATAAGCTTAGAATATTTTTCAAGCTCTCCCTGTAATACGGTCCTTTGCTCGGCATAAGAACCTGCCGCATTGTCATAAGCCGCTTTTGCTTTTGCACCCTCGATCTCGGCTTGTGCCTTTGCGGTCGCAAGAGCCGTAAGTTTAGCTTGATCTTCTACGGCTTTAATCATTTCCAGAGCATCGGATTTCGTTTGCAGAATCGTACCGTCAAGGGCTGTCACAACGCCACCCACCCCGTCAAAGGCAAGCTGTAAATTTTCAAGGCTCAAACCGTTTATATCCGAGATGGTCGTTTCGATGTTTTCTAAAACCGTTTGATTGGTTGGGTCTTCGTTGTAATCGTCCACAAGACCGTACAGTTTGTCAACATAGCTTTTGGCAAGCTCAAACTTGGCCGCGTCTTCTGCGCTAATGTCGCCGGAGATAGCCTTGAGGTTTATTTTTATCTCCAAAGCCTCCTCCGCTGCGGTTTTTACTGTCTCTCGGACACCGTCTATCAGTCCCGACAAATATTTTTCATAACGCTCTACCGCAGCCCTGTCGGCTGCTTTGTTAGATTCAAGGACAAAACTTGTAAAAGTAGTCACAAGGCCTATACCAAGTCCAATGGCTGCACCGGCAAGACCGCCAACTGCGCTTCCAAAGACTAAATATCCACCCAACGCGTTTGCTGCCGCGCCCAATATTGTCTTTAACGTGGCATTCTTGCCCTCTGCTAAAAGCTCTCCGGCATCGACAGCAAAGCTTATTCCTTCTACCAGCAAAGAAACACCAATGGCAGTCTTAACTCCTTTTTTGGCAAGTAGGTTGTCAAGCTTATTAAACGCTGAAGTTACGGTATCGGGTATCTTTAGCGCAAGCAGAGCAGCACCAAACACCAAAGCACCGTCCACCATCGGTTTCAGATTTTCTTTTATCTCCGTAGTCTTGTCCGCAATTTGGTCAAGAACGGTGTCGTCCCACAGAGACGGAATTTCAAGGTCGTTTACCCAGCTTGAGGTACCGCCGTCGGCAGATATACCCGAGCCGTCGTTTGCGCTCAACACGTTAAGCTCATCAAAGCCCAATGTCTGACGTTTCAGCTTCTTTACCGCCTCGGTGGTATCATCTATTGCGCCCGCGACACCCTCGGCGCCGTTTTGGATGTTATCCCAGCTGCTGTTGTCCCATTCGGGCATTTCAAAACCAACGAGCGTAGCAATTCTCTCAACGATGTCGGTGAGTAGCTCTACTCCCGCTTGCAGATACGGAACGATCTGTATCAAGGCCGGAATAAACGTAGTGCCGATCGTTCTTTTCAGCTGTCTGAACTGCTGCGTTAAAACTCGCATAGCGTTTGCAGGCTGCTCTATCGTTCTTGCAAGGTCTCCGACTGCGCCTATCTTGCTTGAGTCCTCAATAAGCTTAAGGGTACGCAAAAGCGACTTTTCCTGCTCGGTCATGGCCGATACGCTTTCGGTTATGCCCTTTGCAAGCGCAAACTCCTCCAACGTCGCCTGACTGATGGAGATACCGAGCCTTCGTATAGGCTCGATCTCACCCGCGAGGGCTGATTGTAATCTGAGAGATGCCTTGTTTATATCTTCGTTGTAAAGCGAGGATATGTCGTAAGACAGCTCGGTCAACGCCTTACTGAGCTTGTATGCCTTGTCCTCTGTAAACCCAAAGCCCGTTGCCATTGCCATAAACATCGCCTGCTCTTTAAGCCAAATCGCAGGGTCAACTCCGAGCTTATCGTTTACACGGTTGGCATAGGCTTCCGCCTCGCCAAAATAATCTTTCATTGCGACCTGGGCAAGATTTATCGTCTCGACGTAATCGGTGGCTTCCTTGACAATTTTTTTAAGGGGTTGCACAATCCGCCTCAAAGCAACAAAACCTTTGACGAATGAACGTAAATTGACGCTTTCGGTCGTTGTTCCAAACGTCTTTGTCTGTTCCGTAACGTCTTTCAGCGCATCTTCGCTTTTTTTAGACTCGGTCGTGACGTCCTTAAGCTTGTCCGCAAGTTCTTTTGTTTTACCCGCGTCGACGTCTATCTTAAGATTCGTATTGGAAAACTTATTTATCTTTTCAAGCGCATTTGCAACGGAGGCAAGCCCCAGTCCGCCTTTACATATTGCCTTAACGTATGCAAGAGCGTCGCCAAGCTCGCGCACGTTCTCCGCCGCTTCTTGCGCCTCGCTTTCTATTTTTAATTCAAGGGAATCAACTTCCATTTGAAGGGCCAATAAAAACACCTCCGAAAAGTGTTTGTTTTTTTAGAAAACGGCGGCGACATATTACTACCTACAAACCTGTCGCCGCCGTGATTTTTATTATTCTTTGCTTTTAGCAAATCTTTCGGCAAGCTTATTGAGATATTCAATGGTCTTTTGCCGTTCTTTTTCTGCTTTTTGGGCTTTTTCCTCTTCCGTCAGCGGTACGATGCGTATGGGCTCGTCCATATATCGGTTTGGCTTTCTGCGCTTGCCGCTGAAATTAAGATTTGACAAAGCCGTAGAAAATGCGTTGAAATTGTAAAGCCCTTGCAGCCACATTTCTCTGCTTTTCTTTTGCTTGCGAAGCATTTCCGCATTGCGGTAGGCTACGGGAAGAAACACGTCGCCGTTCCAAAACTCGTCTGCCGTCATACCTATCGAAAGGTAATAGGGCAAAAACCGTTCAAACCTCGCAGTATAATCTCCGACGACGTATCTTTTTACAGAGCCATCGTCAGGCGGGAGTTTTTTCTCTTTTCGCCGCTTTCGTCATCGTCCGAGATCACAAGGCCGTCGTTTGCCTGATTGTAAAGGCGCACAAGCCTTTCAAGCTCTTCGGGACGGAGACCGCCCAGCTCTTCAAGCATAGCGTCGGTCTGATTTCTTGCAATGTTTCTGTGATTCTTGCGAAACGCCAAAAACCAAAGCATCGGAATGTTTTTCTGGGGATACTTGGTCAGCTCCGAAATATCAAACTCTCTGCTCTCTGCAAAGCGTATGACCTCTCTGTTGAACTCAAGAATATACTCCTCGTTAGTTTCGGGGTCGGTCAGCCTTATGGGCTTTTCTCTGTACTCGTTCATTTGTTTATCTCCTTATCAAATAATATATTTTGAAGGCGGTAATCTGCGCGGATAAGGCGCGCAGAAACAAGAGCTCCTGCTGTCCCGCCCTTCAAACGGTTTTACGGGCCCACAGTGGGCTTGGCGTTCCATCCGGTGATGTTGGTGGGGGTGATATAGGCATCAACGGTAAGAACGCTGTCGACGTCTACTCCTGACAGACCAAGAGGGGAAGGATCGCCGGAGAAGAAAAACGCCTTGGTAAGACCGGGAATGATAACGACAAACCAGGTGGCAAGTGCGCCGCCCTCGGTTGCGGCTCCGTTTTCGGCGGCGGTCACAAGGGCCGCCCATTCGGTCTGGAACTGCTCGGTATTGTTTGCGGTAAAGGGAAGAGCACCGCCGGGATCCTTAAGACCAGGGATGTAGCTCTTCCACTCGGTCTCGTCAAGGGTGGTAGAATCAAGGCTCGAAGGCTCGGGGTTGATGTCGGGAATAGCCGAAATACCGGTCAGCTTGGTATACCCGGTGGTAGGGGTAGTGCCTGCGGTAGTTTCCACTGCGTAATAAACGCCTACGCCTGCGCTCGAAAGGTCGATTCTGGGCATTTAAATAACCTCCAATTTAATCTTTGTAAATGCGGACGGTGACTGTATCGTCCTCGTTTGTTTCTTCAACTGCCGTACCTCGATATCTCGCCTTCACGCGAAATATTCGTTGGTCGGCATTTCTGATCTGATTGCAAAAGACGGTCTCCCAAGCCCCAATACTGCCGAGGCGTTCTTCAACAAGCTCGATAATGTCCTTGCACTGCTGCTTTGCGCCTGCGGTAAGATTTGAAAACACGTCAACGTCTATAACGACACGGCTTGAATTAAGCCCCGTATATCCCGAATAGAAGCGGTCGGCCTGATACATTACCAGTGCGGGGAATGATGCAGGCGTTTCCATCGGCTCGTTATATCTTGAGCCGTTGGGATATGTTTCCGAAAAATCTTCGGCTATCGGCGTAAACAGTGCGCTCTCAATATCAATCATTGAAGGCTAAACCCTCCTTTGCTATGCGTAAGACCTCTTGTCGAAGGTCTTTTGCGGTTTCGTACATTGCCATCGACGGCGGATTTCCGTATGTATGGCCGCCGCCTGCGTCTTTTGGTATCCACCAACCCTTTGGGTCGTTCCAGTGCCCCTTGTCGCTGGGATAGGTTCCGGGTCCCATTCCAAGCTCACCGTCGAGAGGGTGACCGTAACCGTACCGTGCACCTGTGCCGAACTCTACGAACATAACGCTTTCGCCTTGGGCGACTATTGCGTATCCGTTGTCTCGCCTTTCCACGGTAACCGTTATCGGCTTCATACCCACGGCGGCGTTTACGGCCCTTGTATAGTCAAGACTGACCTTTACGGCCCCAAGCTCGGCAAGGGCTTTGCACATAGCGTTTATTCGCTTGGGCAAAGAACGCTGATATGCTCTGACGTATTTGATAGCTTCGTCAAGGCTTTTGGAATTAAGCTTTACGACAAGCTTTTTAGCCATTGCTCAACTCAACTTCCTTTACGGCAAAAGCAATACTGTTTTTCCACGGCGCACGCTTCTTCACGATGAAGTTGTGCGCTTTGGCCGTGTCTGCCCCGTCGAGCCACAATATACTCCCTTCGTCGAGAGGACAGCTTGTGTCCGCGGTCGTCATCGTACGGTCGTAATCGGCAAGCGAGCCGAACATTTCAAGGGCGAGGTCGCCTTTGTTTGAGGATACCGACAGCGAGGCCTGCATAAGCTCTCCGTATACAGGCTGACTTCCCGTAATGTTGCCGTATTGGTCTTTTACGTCTTCGTTGCGAACGAAGTTTTTATAAAAGACCGTAAAGCAATTTCGTGCAAGATTAAGCATCACAGCACCCCCACAAAGGGGACGAGCCTGCCGAGTATGTCCTCGTCATCAACGCTTCCCCAGGTGCGGCTTATGCCGTTTTCGGAGTGCGCTGTCTCGCCCTCTCCGCCCCGTCTTGCTATCATTCGCACGACGAGCTCACACTGCAACGTGTCATACTGCGAAGGCAGAACAGCGGGTGCACCTCCGAAGGGATAGAGCCGTTGAAAAATACGATTGGCGGCGACGGTAAGATAGGCGCCTATCTCGTCGTTCCCGACGTTCACGTCATCTATTAAACTTTGAATAAATGCGATCTTTTCAGCGTCTGTCATAACGTCGCCGCCTTTCGTTTACTTATCTTTCGGAGGGGTCTTGGGTGGGGCTTTCTTGACCGTAGGCCGTTTGGGTTGGGAAATTATCCCTACGGTGATTCTGCCGTCGGGATGTTTAACGACGGCCACGGTTAGTCCTCAACACCGGCAGAGAGGTAGATGCCCTTGACCTTGTTGGTCTCGACAAAGCAGTCGTGGTAGACACGGTAGTCAAACTTCCAAGCATCGGCCTCCTGGTTGACCTGGGGGCTAAAGACACGGGGTACGACGTGCTTGACGACCTGAAGAACAGCCGAGGGGTGGATGATCATAAAGTTAATGGGAGCACCGCCGGTGGTATAGCCGCCTGCATCGGAGGCTGCGGTGGGTGCGTTCAGAGTGACCTCGGTGTAGAAACGGGACTGCGGTACGGTGATGATACGCAGATCGTTGTACATAGTGACGTTGGTGTTTACGTCGCCCTCACGGTTCATGGTATAGCGGGTAATGTTGTTTTTGAGCTGCTTGTAAGCGGCAGGGGAAACGAAAGCTATACGGCCCTCGTAGGGAACCTCTGCGTCGTCCATAGCGGCCTGTGCATCATCGAGCATTCCGGCGACGTCGGTGGTAGCGTCAATAGTAGCGGCGGTTGCGGTAAGAATGCCGGAAGTGCCTGCGTACTTTGCAAAACGGTAGGCGTCGATTTCGGGAACGGCTTGAGTGCGCATAAATTCGCCGGTAAGGCTGCCGAAGGCCATACCGAGGGTCTCGTCGTTGTCCATAACGTCGACCATAAAGCTGCGGCCACGGTCGATCTCGATGGTGTAGGGCTCCCATGCGCCGTCTACGTCGCCGGGCACAAAGCCGTCATTGCGGCTGTAATTGCCCAGACCGACAAGACCGATGCTGAAAAGGTTGGCGGTCTTTGCGCCTATCCAGCGGACACGCTCGTTAGCGGTGTCGAGGATAGAAGAACGAGAAGACGCCTTGTATACCTCGTCAAGGATCGGCAAAAATCGGGACGCAAGGTTGATGTCGTTGGTGACGGGTGCGGTTACGGTAGTAGCCATGTTTTAAATTCTCCTTTTAAAAATTTTGTTACTTGAGACCGGCAAACCTTCTCAGCTCTGCGGTAAATGAATCCGTCGGGGTGCTTGCTGTGGCGGGGTTGCCGTTGGTCAGCGTAGGTTGCTTATCGAGTGCAGCCGTTTCTGCGGCCTTTTTGTTTGCCTCGATAAGTGCTTTGTTGTTTGCAAAGACCGTCGCAAAATCGCCCGAATTAAGCGCCTCTGCGGTCTTGCCTGCGGTTTCCGCATCGAAGCCAAGCTCCATAAAGGATGCTCTGTAGCCCGCTACGGTCTTTTCCTGACGAAGGGTGTTGAGCTCGTCGACCATCCTCTGATGCTCTTCTGCGTCCGCAGCGGCCTGTGCCTCTTCTGCGGTCTGCTTTTCTCGGAGCGCCTTTTTATACGAAGCCGCCTCACTGGTGGCCTTGTCAAGCGCCGAGCGCAGTTTTGCAATTTCTTTGGATTCGGTCTGGGGCGGGGTAAACTCGTATTCCTCAAGGGCCTTAAGCTTTTCCTCGGCCGTCATTTCGGAATACCCCTCGATCATGTTAATGTTGATCTTCATTTTTTTCTCCTTTGCGATTTACGACTTCTCTGTCGTTTGCGTTTTATTGACTTCTCTGTCATATTTAAGCGTTGCCGCTTGTTGCCGTTAGATAATGGGTACGGATTCGTCGAGCCGTGTCTCGTCAATGACCTCGGTGTTGTCGTTGTTTCCCCATTTGGCGTCGATATACTTGCGGCTGTTTTCCACATCCGCCACGGGGTCGTTTGACACGCCGCTCTTGGCAAAAGCAAGCTCGGGGCTGAATCCAAGCTCCTTAAGATTGAGAGCCGACTGGGTCTTGACTAAAATGTTTGCCGTTTCGTTGCGTACAAACTGGAGCTCAAAATCGTCTGCGTTGAGGCCGAGGTCTGCCTTTTGATTGAGTATCTTGAGCATTACACGGTCAAACCGTCTGTTGGAATTTTTAAACAGGTCCTCGGTGTTTCTGGCAAAGGTGTCGGCTTGATACCAGCCGTCACGATAGAGCACCGCTGCGCCCGTGTCGCTTGTCGAGCTTCCGCCCTTGGTCGTGGTAGGCATTCCGCAGATGGTAAGCACCCTGTCATACATATTGTCGATAAGCACCTGGGTCTGCGTCTGGTCGAGCTGCTCGGTGAGTATCTTAAGGTCGGCCTTGTCTGCGCCGATAGACTTGAGGAATATCGCTCCTGCCTCTCGGATATACGAAGGCGTGATCTGATTGCCGTTTGGGTCTTCTCCAAGCTGACAGTTATAAAAGATCATCAGCGACTGGATAAACTGCTCTATGCCGTCAAGCCTGTTTGACTGCACGGCGTTTATTGCGTCGAGCATCGAGACAACGGCCTCAAACGCTCCCATTCGGTTGTTTTCGTACTGATATTCGATTATCGGTATCTCTCCGAGACGGTTTGTTTCTTCGCTTGTTACCCTGATTGCCGTTGCAACAATGGGCGTGCCGGTAATAATACGGCTCGTGATACCGCCCTCGATGTGGAAGACCCGTTCTCTTGTGAACACGTCAAAAACAACGTTAGACATTGCCGCTTCGCCTTCGCCGACAACTACGATGTTTACGCCCATTACAGGCTCGTTGCCGGGGGCTCTGCTGTAAACAACGAAAGATGTGCGGGGGTCAAGCGCATAAGCGCCAAAGGGGCGTTTTTCGTCTCTTTCAGGGCGGATATATACGTTTCCGATGCCGACGGTGTGAAACCAGTCGGTTACAAGGTTGTCCGCCTGCTGTTTGCCGGAAAGATAAAGATACTCATTAAGGGTCTTTACCTTTTCATTTATCGTCTTGTCCTCTTTGCGGCTGACGTAAAAGGCAGGCTGGGTCAGAAAATATCCGTTTTTGAACGCCACTATCTCGGAGGCGTGATTTTCCGTTATTTTGTTGTTTATTTCGGGGCGCACGGTCTTTTTTCTGTTGATGATCGGCTGAAGCCCCCGTCTGTACCAATACAGATACTCCATTTCGAGCATGTTTTGGCAATGCAACACCAAAACCTCGTTCAGAAGCGGGATTATGTTGTCAGCCGTGATATCTTCAGTTGTGGTAAAGATCTGTCTGCGCCCAAAGAGCTCTATTTCCACCAACTCTACCTCCGAAAAAAATAAAAGGCCGCAACAGAAAAAACTGTTACGACCCTGTGGCCTCTTTAGCCGTCCCAATGGACGGTCAATTTAATTTAGTTTTCGTTTTTGTGACAAAAACACAGCGATCTTACCGCCTTCGACCTTTACGACAACCTCGCAAACGCCGCTTTTGTTGATAGCGTCTTCAATCAAAGCAATATCTTTTTCCGAAAGCCTGTGCTTCACGGTAACACCGCCTTGTCTCCTTTTGCCTAATGGTATTATAGCATATTTCGCTGCAAAAGTCAAAGAAAACCCACGCTTTTCGTATGTTTATCGAATTATTTTTTTAAAACGGTCTCCTAAACACCTGTACGTGCGGCGTTTCAAAGCTCTGTGCAAACTCGGAAAGCATTGCCAAGGCGTCAGGGACGTCGTCGTGCTTGTTTTTGCCTGCCATCGTATATCCGCAAAGAAAGCTCAACGCACGGCGGTACTCTCTGTCATCCTTAAATCTTTGTCCGTCTTTAAATAAACAATGTTCTTTGACCCACGGTGCGTTAACGATGATCTTTGTTTCCTTGTGTGCCGTAGTATATTTTGTGGTAACTTTGGTACGACCGCCACGCTTTTTCACGTTTTCCTGTATCTTTTCGGCTATTCTGCCTCCTGCGGCGTTGCTTTCAAAGCGGGATGTGTGTACACGGTGCGAAAGCAGGGCCTCTGTAAGACGGGCATCTACCACCTCGGGTGCGCTGTTGTCGCAAACTATTGCATCGATGTAATAATCCGTCCCATACTTATAGGCTATCGGCATTACTGCGTAATCTGCACCCTTGTCCTTTGTGTCACATACGGATATTATCGCATCGGGCTCACCGTCGGGAAGGTCAAAGTATCTTCTCAGCTCGGCCTCGGGATAAAGCAGACCCTCTCGCTCGATGGGCTGATTCATATACAACGCTCTCCAGCTCGCATCGTCCATTACTTCTCTTTGCTGATGGTAAAATTCCGTAGTAAAGCCCGAAGCCGAAGAGCCGTAATCAAAATTGCTCTGGTCGTTTTCGTCAAGTGCCGGTATTACTATAAACTCCGAATCCTCGGCATCTCCGTATGCCTGTTCAAGCCGACCTATAACGTCGTGTACCGACCATCTTGTAGCTATGTGCAGCTCAACGCAATCGCCTATCTTTCGCTGCCGCAGGTCGGTGGTATACAACGCCCACAGCTTGTCCATCCGTTCTTTCGACAAAGCCGATTCCAGTCCATCGACAAGGTCATCACAGTAAAGCAGATTTTCAGCCCTCACTTTACCGGCGTTTCCCGACCCTACCGAGGAAAACTCAAGTGTGGCAAAACGCTTTCCGTCGTTTTTATCTGTGCCGAAATCCGCCATCATGTCTTGAGCGTTTGTGCGTATCACGTTTACGCTCGGAAAAACGTCCCCCCACAAATAATCGCCGTTGGGTTGAGTTATCCTCAAGCACTCATCATAAGCGCCTCGCAAAAATGCGTTGTTGTGTGACCCCGTAAGGTTGGGCTTTTCCGGCTCTCGCCCCGCAAGCCAGGTCAGATAAAACAGCGCAAGGGTGGTCTTTCCCACGCCGGGCGGCATAGATACCGCCAAAAGCCGTAATTCACGGTTTGTCAGCCTTTGCAGAGCGTCTACTACTCTTTTGAGCTGCTTTCGGCGGGGAACGTAAAACTTTTTGCGGGGGTCTCTGTCCCACTCGATGTATTGACAGTATGCGTCGAACTCGTGCGGAGCGTCAAACAAAAGCGCCTTTCGGAACAGCTCAAGCATATCTGCCGAAGTCTGCCGCTTTGCTTCTGTAGCCGCAGTAAGCCTTACGAGCTTTGCAACCTTGTGCGCTTCTTCAAACCCTCCGTCTGCCTCTTTTTCGCGCAATCTGCAAATCTCAAACAGATCCGACAGTGCACCTCTGTCCGTTAGGTCTCGTTTTTGTGCCTTGAGCACCATTTCATGTATCGTCATTTTTCCTCCGAAAAATAAAAAAAGAGCCGAACGCTCTGTCTCCAAAGCGTCCGACCCTGTGGCCGTTTGACCGTTACCTATGCAACGGTGTTGTATTCAGTTTGTTTGTGAAAGTATTTTGCAAAAGCTTACCAGCGCTTTTTGCGGCTTGGTGGACAGCGATAAGGCGGGTTTCCTTTCGCCATGTCGTTCAAAGTACGGTCAAAACCTTCAAACATATCTATTACCATCGCAAACCCCGATTTTTGTCTGCGAGAGCGTCTTACGGACTGAACGGGCGGGGGGTTTTTGCGTTCTTTGCATTTTTCTACGATGCCGATAATAAGACCGGCCAGTGCACCCAAGCCAACATAAATAAGACTATCCATTTTTCACCCTCCCAATCTCATTATATCACAAGTACATCAAAAATCAATGCTTTTTTTGAATTGCTTTTCATTTTTTTGGTATACCTTTTTAAAAAAATCACGCTGCTTTTTACGCCTTGAGCTCTGTTTCATACTCTTTCACTCTGCGATAAAAAGTGTTAGGCTTGAGCCCAAGATGCGACATCGCCGCTCTTGCGGTTATCTTTCCTTCTCTCCAAAGGTCATATTCTTGTTTAAATAGGTTTTTGTCAACGCCAATCGGCACACGCCCTTTATACCCGCCCTGGGCCTTAAGAGCGTCAATACCTTCCTTTTGCCTATCAAGCAGATAACTGCGCTCCAATTCGGCTACGGCCCCAAACACCGTCAACATAAACTTGCCCGTTTCCGTTGCCGTATCTATGTTTTCCTTCTGCGATTCAAAGCCTACACCGCGCGAATTAAGCTCGTCTATCAGCGTGAGCAAATCCCTTGTATTCCTGGCGAATCGGCTTATGGCCTCTACTACGACCGTGTCGCCCTCTCGAATAAACGCAAGCATTTTTGTCAGCTCGGGCCTGTTTACGTTTTTGCCGCTACACTTTTCTATATACACCTTTTCTACGCCAAGCCGCTCCATAAGAATTTCTTGTCTTACGGTGTTTTGTTCGCTTGTCGAAACTCTAATATATCCTACTTTCATTTTCTATACCCCTTTCGTTTGACACAAGTATACCATACACATTGCAATGTGTCAATATGTTTTTTGGGATTTTTCAAAAAATATTTGAAACAGCCTTTTTTGTTTTTGAAATATTTGGGGGACTTATTCGCCCAACGGCTTGACCCCAAAATCCCCCAGGGGTGGGGCTGCTCCGGCTCTGCTGCTCGGGTATGTCAGTAGGGTATACCCTGGCGACATCAATATTTTTGCGTCAAAGTATTTCGCTTGACTTTCGAAAAATATTTTGCAATATTTCATATTTTTTTCAAAACCCTATTGACATATATACAGAAGTGTGTTATTATACTCTCGCAAACCCTATTGAAACACTTCGGAGGTATAACAAAATGAACGCAACAGAAAAGATTATTGCATACTTTGAAGAGAATGAGGACATTTTCAACTCTTGCATTGAAGAGCTCGACAGCTTCAACGGATATTTGAAGGATAACAGATATTACGAGATGGAGCTGCTTGACGAGTTTTTAACGGCGCCGACCCGCTTGAAATTCTGCGCCGGGCTTATTACGGACGGGACGATGACACCTGGACCACCGACAGCAGCGGCAACAGAATTTACGGGGAATTTAATCCTAACCGTGATTATTTTTACTACAACGGTTACGGCAATTTGGTGTCGTCTGATTATAAAGACTATTCCGCACAGCTTGATGAATACGCCATCAAAGCAATGAGCGAAGATCGTTGCTATATTGACACCATCGACAGCAATCCGGACCTTGCCAAACTTTTTGACGAACTTGAGAACGACGAAAGTGAGGCTGCATAAATGGATCAAAGAAAAGGACAGGAAAAAACCGCTGCCGCATTTGTTGACGTTATACGCACTCTGGCGGCATCTCCCGAGCGCCTTGCTGAGCTTGAAAGCTACTTGTCACAACATTTTGATAAATGGCTGAGGGCTTACGCAAACACACCCGAAGGGCTTGTATACGAGCTCCGTGGGTTTGCTGAAATGGAAATCGACAACATATAAGGAAGTGACCGCATGAAAACTCCCGCCGCCGTATTATTTACCGCACTTGCCGTTGTGCTTGTCCTGCTTGCGTTCTGCGTGGATCTGTTCGGGGCCGCTCTCGTAGCCCTTGGCCGTCTCGACGGTATAGCCTGGCTTGCCACCGTGTCAGCTCTGGCCGTCTGTTCCGGCGGTTGTTATCTCATTGGCCGCCAGCTTTAAAACACGCCCCGCCCATTGTGACGGGGCTTTTCTTTTGCCCTCTGTCGCATTTGCAGAGCGGGGGCTATAGCTATACGCCAAAGCCGTCAAAATGCGTCTTGCGGCCTCCTGCGACGTTTGCGGGGCGCTCGGCACGGCTTTGCGGCCAACCCTTTCGCAATCAATATATCGCTAAATCGCCTGTAATGCGTTTTAAGCGGCTTTTGTGTTTGGGTGCATAAGCTATATAGACAGACTGCAAAAATGCGTCCTGCGTCATTGTAGCGCAAAAGAAGCACAAATAAAAGCCCCGCCCTGCCTGCGTTTGCAAGCGGAGCGGGGGGAGACGGCGACGGAAGGAGGCGCGCCGCCGTAAGATGGGGGGCGTTTTAATGTCAGCCAAGGTCAAAGTCGCTATAGTCGCCATAGTTGCCAAGGCTTTCCAAAGTCGCCAAAGTCGCCGGAGTTGTTATAGTTGCTAAAGTCGCCGAGGGCGGCATAGTCACTTTATAGTCGCAGGCCATGGTCGCCATAGTCGGAAGTCGCCAAAGTCGCTATAGTCGCTCGACACCGAAAGTCGTTAGTCGCCAACGGTATAGTCGCCGTCGTCGAGCGGTAGATCCGAGAGCTTGTCTTGTAGTTGCTTGAGGTCGGATTCTGCTCCAAGCGGTTGTCTGGGCTCGACGATGACATCCTGTGTGTCCTTGTAGCCGAACATGTTCTTACCGAGGAATATTCCCGAAGCGGGGTTAACCTTGCCGTTCTGCATATAGTCGACCCATAGTTCCTCAAGCATTGTAACGGCCTTTTTTATCATGTGATGGTGTGTTTCACTTCTCAAATCCCCGTTTTTCCAATTTATCACCGTTCTCCTGTCCACACCAAGCCAATTTGCCATACCGATCATGTTGGGTTTGCGGTCGTTTTCGATGCAATGTGTGAAGTATTCCTTTATACGGTTTTCGACCTGTTGTGGGTCGGCTATGTCGATGGGCGGCAGGTCCCAAGATACCATTGCATAGCGCAGATAGCGGGCGTTGTCGCCGGGCTCACAGTTTTCTGCGCCGAAGTTTGCAAGGTCGGGACGGTTACGTTTGCGCTTGACGATCTGCTTGGCGTCGGAATCGGTGATGGGAGAGTCGGGCGGATTGATAACGTCGGAGGCGGGTTTTGCAGCGGGCTTTTTGGGTTTAGCCGTAGATGATGTTTTGGGCGTGTTGGGCATTTTGATATGACCTCCTTAAGGCTTCAAATTGTGGGGATTTATAATCGTCACGGATGCAGGAATAAACGGGGACAATGCGGGGCGTGACAGAGCGGACGGTGCCGTCGGAATCGACGTCGCACTCTATTATCCAGCCGCCCGTGGCAACGGAAATGCCTTTGCCTCGGGTAAAGGGCGTTTGCGATTGGAAACAGCCCGTCTGAAAGACGTGGACGTTGCGGTGGAAGATATATTCGAGCTTGTGATAATGACCGATGGCAAGAATGTTGGGCTTTGTATCGGGGTCCATTGCTTCGACTATCTTTTGGGGCTTGTAGGACAAGGCGTAAGCCGTACCGTCCCAAGGGTGGCGAAGCTCAAGGGTGCAGTTTGGGGTGAGCTCCACAACGGCGCAGTCTCGGCCGAGATAGACCATGTCGGGGCGACGAGAGGCAATAGCCTTGCCTATATCCATTCCCGCACGTTTGTAGAGGCTGGCATCGTGATTGCCGGTAATGAAGTAGGTCGTGATACCGTCACGCTTGGGATAGACGGCGGCGATCTCGTCGGCGTGGTCGTCTGCGCCTTGGGTGTAGCATTCGTATTGATGCCCCGGACGCATTTGCTCACCCTCGTCAATATCGCCGGTGTGAAAGACCGTAGAGATGCCAAGCTGTTGGCACTTGTCGTAAAAGGCGTGAAGGTGGGTGAGCTGTGTGTACTTGGAATTGATCTGCGTGTCGCCCATCAAGCCAAAGCGGATAGTCTTACAGCCGTCCCAGACTTGGGCGTGACGCTCGGGCACAAGGTTTTGCAGGACCTCATGTGGGGCATCTTCGTCGCCGTCATACTCGGCGGTTTCGTAGTCGTGCAGCAGATTGCGCACACGTGTACGAGCCGCCTCAAGGTTCGGTGCGCCGATTTCTTTAAAAAGCCGTCGGGCAATGGTGCGCTTTGGTGTGCCGGATATGTAGAGCTCGATTGCTTTTTCTTTCCATGTTTGCATATAGTCACTCCTTTGTGGTGTTTTTAATCGACCAAGGCGTATTGACTAATTCGGGGTGTTTTATCTCCATCTGCAACGCCCAAAGCAGATTCCACACAGCGGCGACAAGATGGGGCTCGTCCGTCCAGCCGTCAAGATATTTTGCAAGGTGCCTTGCCCCGCTGTCGCAAAGGCTCGATGTTAGTATGCCCTTGTCTACGTTGTGTTCGCCGTATTTCTTTGCGCCGTTCTCGCAGTGCTTGGAGACCTCCATAATCGCCGCCCAAGGTAAGAGATCCATGCGACCTTTCCCGTCGTGCATATCGCGTACAGCCCCTGTGCTAAACTCGGTGCGCTCTCCGCTGTCGCTTATCATCCGACGTCCCCCTTTGTGTTTTGGATCTGCACAAGCAGCTTATATAAGCCATAGAAGGAGCAAGGGTCTGTTCCGGTCTTGGCGTGTATCTTGACAAGCCGTGCTCGGACGGTACATTCACTTACGCCAAGCTCAAGAGCCGTGCGCAGTTTGTTCATGTTGTTTTTAGCATAGGCTTTTAAGATCGCCGTGTCGGGTATGTGCTTTTTTGTTTCTGTCATTAACCTTTCCCCCTTATTCATCTTAAAATCAAAGTTATTCATCTTGGGATATTTTATCGTGAATTTCTCCGTCCATTTTTGCGCCGCAGGCGGGGCAAAAATTAAACGATTCGCTTTCCGTACAATCCCAATCGCAACGACCACAAACCGAGCAACAATAAGCCATATCATAACGCTCTGCCTCTTTTGCTTCTTTTTGGTCGATCCAATGTCCATGCCTCACCGCATCACGCTTTCCGTCCTCGTACCCGTTGCGGTATGCTTGCTCGATTGCATCGGTGTTGTTCATTGAAGCTCACCCACCATTTCTTCTACGAGGTTGTCAATATCCACAAAAACCCCGAGATGGTGTACGCCGGTGACAACTTCTGCTTTCAACCTCTCCGCAAACTCTTTATATGCTTCGGCTTTTATCTCCGCAAAAGGATCAATATCACCCCCCGCTGCTTGCAAAAAACATCTTTTAATGACGTTTTCAAAAGTTTTAATGTCTGCGCTTAACTTCTCAATCTCTGCCTTTTGGCGGTTGATGAGGTCGAGAACAGCTTGCTTGCAGGCGATATGATGTTCCATGCCTGCATGAGGAGGGTATCCTTGATTTAACTGATATTGATAGCTGTCTTTTGAACAACTTATGTCTGCTTTTAAGAAGTCTATGATCTCGTTATAGTTCATATACGGTTTGCCCCCCCTTTTTGCCGATTGTTTAAACTTGAAATATCAGCCATTCGCGCCACCCTTTACTTTTGGAATACAATGCCCTTGCAATATTTTTCTCCGTCCTCGTAAATGTCAAATGTTGCGTGTGGAATATTGGTCTTATAAGTCCAAGAATATTCGCCCTCACACCAAACGGCATCAATGTATTTGTTGGCATCTTCGTACACTCTGCCACCGTCATAGCACCCTATTTCTTCATCATAAGCACCCCTAAACTCTGCATTATCATCGGAATAACCAAAGACAACTACAAAGCCTAATTCCTTTGCTCTCCGTTCCTCAAAAGGTGTTATTTCGTTTCCATATTCTCTGCCGTTCAAACCCTCGGCAAAATCAAAAATAGTCATTTTCATACTCCTTTCGCACTTCTCTATGTTCTCCACTTAATCACCGCCTTATATATTGCATTGCATATTGCCGATACGTTTAATGGCAATAGTCCAATCGTGCAAATCCAAACAAAGACATTGCAATTTGTCATTTTCATCCTTGTAAACAATCTGCATTTCATAAACCAAATTATCACAAGCCATTGTTTTATACTTCAATTCCAAACCGATACGAATACACTTGTCAAGGGTAGTTTCCTTGTAATCATCAAGAGATCGTGTCATATTGAAGCGGTGCTTATATACCACTATTCCATAATCAAACTCTTTCTCGTTCACTTCTCCCCACCTCTTTCTTTATTGCCGTTGTGATTTTCATCATATTTAGACCCACCTTTTAGATATTGTCTGCCCTCGTCTGTTTGACACCACTCTATGTATTCCTTTGATAATTCATCAGTCAATAATTCAGTGTGTCCGAACATTAACGGAACAAACAAATCTTTATGATATATAAAAAGCCAATGCCCAAAACTTTGTGTCATTTTAACCATTTTCCCCACCTCTTTCTTTTGGTGTACCGTAACTGCAATAATCTTTTTCGCACATGATTCGTTGGTGTAAAAAACACCGAGCCCAAACACCGTCTTTGCTCGTTCCGACATTTTCGCCAAAATTTCGGCAACCCTTACACCTTACCACTTCCACAACATCGGCTGTTGGAATCTTTGAAAGATCAGGAGAATATTCCTCGCCGCAATCACAAAATGTATTGCAACCACCGCTTCTATGATGTCTGCAAGTATCACACTTTCCAAGATGTTGAGTGTCAATGTAAGCCATCACCCCTCACCGCCTTTCTCGGTTGGGTGGTCGAGTGGCAAACAAGCCATTTTGCAATAACCGATATATTCTTCTTTATCAATCAAAACAGTATCGTAATTTTTGTATTTCTTGCAAAGGTCTATTGTCATATGCACAGGCTCATCCATTTTGATAATATCTCCATAACCACTATCTAACCAATCTTGCAAAGAATACACTTCCGCTTTGTTTGGATATACTGTATAATCTGCAAAGCACCTTTTTTCATCATCTTTTGTTTGATGCCAACCCCACAATACACAAGGTTTTCCAAACTTCCATTTCCACTCCGTGTGCTTAATGCTAATTGCTAATAATCTGCGTTCTTTCATTTCCCCTCATCTTCCTTTCTCTGCTTATCTATCAGCCCATCAATTTCCTCTTTCGGTATTCGATAAACCTTGACAACCTTGACCGCCTTGATTTTGCCATTGTTTATCCATTTCAAAACGGTCTGTCTGCTTACCGAAAACATTTTTGCTACTTCGGTTACTGTGTACATTGTATCACCCCCATTGTTCTGCCATTGCTTCGGCTATGCCCTCAAATGTTTTGCTTCTAAATCTTGAACGCTCTGCACGGTCTTGTATAACGGAACTATCCCAAAACCATTTGTCCCACGCTCTGCCCGTTCCTGAAATATGAAACTCTTGCTCAACGATTTTTGTTGGTGTAAGTTTTGGCAGATTTTTCAGCCACAATCCCGTTCTTTTTGTTGTCGGGTGTCCAAATTGTAAAGGCTGAATGTATTGGTCTGCTTTGCGATAATATCTCGTCATAACTCCAACGGGATTTTCAATAGCAATCTTGTCGCAATCAGCATTTACAAATTGCATAAAGAACTCAACCGCTTCATCACGCTTTGCAATACGCTCAACCGCCTTTTGTCCATAAACCTCAACATTACAATGCTTTTGGCTTGACATACACAAATAAGTACAAGGTGGGTGTGCAATAATTAAATCCCATTTACCTTTTATTTTATGCCCAACACCATCAGCCGTCTTAAAATAATAACCATAATATTGACAATCTGGTCTATTAACAACATCGGGTTCGAGCAACGGTAACACATCACCCTTAATATGCCATTCGGGATGATTACCACTACAATCAATAATGTCGCACGAATACGCTTCGTGTCCTCTTTTGCGGAACGCCTTGCAAACTGTTTGGCTTTCTTCACACGCAACTAATACTTTTATTTTTATAAACCTCCTTTTGATTTATACACATAGTATATCATAAAATATCAAAGTTGTCAATACCCTTTCACAAAAAAATACCGAAAACATTTCTGTTCTCGGTATCGGGTGTGTTATTCGGTTGTTTTGTGTTGTTCGTTTTCTTCCAATGCCTTTTTAATTGCCTTTATTATTTCCGTTTCGGGTGCGGATATATCGCAATGATATTCTTCTTTGGGTGTAACCATTCCATATACAACACCATTTATTATAAGTGGATAACTCATATTATTGCCCTGTCAAAATCCTCTCTAATGCTTGGTCGGTGTTGGTCTGTGCCTGTGCGGATATGCTTTCCAATTCTGCCTGTACTTCTTCATCGGTCATATTTGGGAATATCCACTTTGTCAGGCGTTCGGTTGTAATTGCTCCGTTTGAATGTGCTTCAAGCATTCTCGCCCATTGCTCAGCAGGATTTTCAAAACTATCATACCAATCAATATTCAAAGTCCATAAATCCATAGGAATAAGAGAAAGAACATTATCCGCAATAAGAGTTTGTTTTATTCCCTCATACATTGCATTATGGATTTTATTTATCATTGCTATGGTCTTTGAATTGGCAGTGTGTATTTCCGTTGCGGTTGCTCCTGCGGTGTATTCAGGCGGTGTAACAAATCCTGCGTTCAATCCCATTCTGTCCTCATAATCGTGTCCTGCAAGGATTTCGTTTCTTTCATAATCGGTCAATCTTGTTGCAGGGGCGTGAACATCAATTAAATTTCCGTCAACTCCTGCGACTTTGCGGATAGTATAAACCTTTTCAGGTAATTTGTGAACATTTCTACCCATTTCGTCTTTGCCTACAAGGGTTATGCTCTCGTCAGCAAATAAAATCATTTCTGCGTTGCTCATTTCATCTCTACGCATACGCTTTGCTTCAAGGTAGTTTGCTTCTTCAACCTTGCAGGAATAATTAAACGGAACACCAAAAAATGGCTCGTTTCCGTTGCTATCCTGTGGACTTTTGAAATATGCAACGCCTATGTGATTAGCATTATAAAAAGCGGTGTTATCGTTCTTGAAATGCTCCCATTCTTCAACATAAGCACTATCGCCTGACTTATCAACAACATAATAATAAAGCCACAATGTTCCGTTGTCATCTAAAAAATGATGCCTGATTAAATAATAATCTTGCTTTTTTACTTTTGTATGGTCAATTATAAGGGCGATTTCCTTTATTTCTCCTGCGGATATTTTGTAAATACTCGCATCTTTTTGGGGTACTATTCTGTGATAA